>NZ_JBXCIW010000006.1:0-318249 GCF_056786335.1 Paenibacillus sp. Y280 | reverse complement strand
TACATCTGGCTCCGAATCGAGCGGAAAGTCATATTACTTGAATGACAGAAATAACCCAATATAATACTTGGAAATGACGTTGCCCCTTCGTATGGGGAGGGGGATGGTGTATGCTAAAATCTAGCAATACCTGTCGATTCATCATTTCCACTTACATTTTTGGAAGTAGTCCCCTATGACATCGTGTATTAAGGCTCATTACTATGGACTTTCGAAATTCAGGATAATAATTTGTAAGTTTCATTTCGATTAAAAGATGGTAAAGTTTACATAGCTCATCTTTTCCGCTATATTATTAACAGGTTTTCAGCAAATTTGCAAAGAGGTGCTTAGTTTGAATCAAAAATTGTTTTTCACAGGTTTAATCGTCATGTTTGCGCTAAGCGGGATCGGTCATTTTGCTCACTTTGGCAACACGCTGCAGTTCATCATCTCCGCGATTGCCATTATTTTTGTGGCAGGGTTTCTCGGCAAAGCGACCGAGAGCGTCGCGCACTATGCGGGTCAGCGGTTGGGCGGCTTTCTAAATGCAACCTTCGGCAACGCCGCCGAGCTTATTATCGCTATATTCTTGATCAAGGAGCAGCAATTCGATATGGTGAAAGCGAGCTTGACGGGCGCGATCATCGGAAATCTTTTGCTTGTGCTGGGACTCAGTATTTTGTTGGGCGGTCTGAAGTATAAGGAGCAGCGCTTCAACAACCGATTGGCCGATCATAACTCTACCCTAATGATCATGGCTGTCATCGGACTCTTCGTTCCAGCTGTATTCGTTGTTTCAGAGAATTTCACGTTTGAGAAGGATCAATTTCTAAGCCTAGCGGTTGCAGGCATTCTGATCATCTCCTACATTTTGTGGCTCATCTTCTCGATGGTGACGCATAAGGATATGCTCTCAGACGAAGTCATGAATGCCGATCATGGCGAGGAGCCTGCCTGGTCCAAAGGAAAATCGATTTTTTTCCTCGTCCTTGCTACCGTTATGGTCGCCTTTGTAAGTGAATGGCTTGTACATACCCTTGATGCATTTAGCGAGCAATTTGGCCTATCTGAGCTGTTTATAGGGGCATTTGTCATCGCTATCGTCGGTAATGCCGCAGAGCATAGCGCTGCCGTCATCTTGGCCATGAAAAACAAGATCGGCGCAGCTGTTGAAATTGCCATCGGAAGCAGCCTTCAAATCGCGTTGTTCGTAGCTCCCGTACTCATTCTCGTCAGCGCAATGTTCGGCAACACGATGGATATCGTCTTCACGCCAATCGAGTTGACCGCAATCGGCGTATCCGTCTTTATCGCCAAATCCGTGTCGCGCGACGGACAGACGAACTGGTATGAGGGCGTTCTGCTCCTTATGGTCTATGTTATTCTCGGTATTGCCTTCTACCTTGTATAAGCATACACCATTGATCTATTCGAGAGAAAAAAAAAGAGTAGTCTCCATTTGGAGGCTACTCTTTTCTTTCCAAAGCTTCGTATAGCATTGCTAAATTACGCTCTAATCGACTCACTATTTCCTTGCCTGCCATCTCTGCTAACAAACCTGCGCGAACAGCAAAATCAACCTCTCGCGAGAATCCATACATTTGCGTATCTAGCACTTCCTCGTACAGCGGACATTGACGGGTTGTCAAGTTTTCCATCTGAACTTCGATTAGCTTTTCTATTTTACTCGCATCTTCTTGAAGGAGACGAAGCGCTTTCTCATGCAATTGTACCGTAATTTCCGGTGAAGACATCGTTTTCCCCCCTGTGCGCGTATCCGCCGCCGTCTTCTATACCCTTTATATTAGACGAAAAAGAGGGATTATACAAGGTCAAAACAGAAAAGCGCCCCTTCAAAAAGAAGGGACGCCATTCTGGAATATTATAATACTACTAATCCGTAATAACAGTAACGTTCAAGTTATGCTTAGCGAAAATATCCGCCATCGCTGTTTTTGCTTGTTCAGCATCAGGTCCGTGTACATGCAGTTCATAGGCATGGCCGCCTACTAGTGTTGTGAATAGTCCGAGAATGCTTTTTACATCAATATATTTGCTCTCGGCTTGCAGTACGATGGACGAAGTGAATTGGCTAGCCGTTTGGGAAATTTCTACAATAGCTGCATTGTTGGACATGGGAGATCCCTCCAGTTAAATTAGTAAAGCTTACCTTTGTCACCATGATAACCCGAAACGTAACATCGAGCAAGTGGTAAAATGAAAAACGCTTTATTTTCCATTTATAATTAAGAAAGCAATGACACTTTCTTTATTTATTTCAAGTTTTCAGCATTTAACGCTTCAAGCTCAGGAATTACGAAAACGCCATCCTTGCGAATGAGAATATCGTCAAAATATATTTCTCCTCCGCCATATTCCGGACGTTGGATGAGCACCAAATCCCAATGCACGGAGGAGCGGTTGCCATTATCCGTTTCCTCATACGCTTGGCCTGGCGTGAAGTGCAGGCTGCCCGCAATTTTCTCATCGAACAAGATGTCATTCATCGGATGCAAAATATGCGGATTAAACCCTATCGCAAATTCACCAATGTAGCGCGCGCCCTCATCCATGTCTAAAATTTCATTCAAACGGGCCGTGTCATTACTCTCTGCCTTCACAATTTTCCCGTTCTCAAACGTGAGCGAGGTGTTTTGGAACGTTACTCCAGAATAAACGCTAGGCGCGTTATACGTGATCGTGCCCTGCACGGAGTCGCGTACCGGCGCGGAAAATACTTCGCCGTCTGGAATATTGCGATGTCCGGAACATTTTTTAGCTCCGATGTTTTTGATCGAGAAGCTAAGGTCCGTTCCTGGCGATACGATGCGGACGCGATCTGTTTTGCTCATAAGCGCCTGCAGCGGGTCCATTGCTTTGTCCATTTTGGCATAATCCAAATTGCATACGTCAAAATAGAAATCCTCGAACGCTTCCGTGCTCATGTTCGCAAGTTGCGCCATTGAAGGGGTCGGGTAACGCAAAATGACCCATTTCGTTTTTTTAACGCGCTGCTCCATATGTACCGGATTTCTGTAGATTTGCTCGTATAAGCGCATATTCGCATCAGGAATGCCTGCCAGCTCGTTGACATTGTCGCCAGAGCGTACTGCGATATAGCCCTGCATGTTTTTCATCCGCTCCAAATCAAGCGATGACCATAGCTCCATTTGCTCCTTAGTCGCATGCTGCAGCAAAGTACGAAGCACGGAACGATCGCTCGATTCAACGAAAGGTCTTCCGCCGCGCTTAGCAACCTCTTCTATTAAACATTTTGTCAGCTCCCGTTCTGAACCGACCATGTCAATTAATACATTTTCGCCCGGCTGAACATCAATAGAATATTCGACTAAATTTTTTGCCAGCTTTTGCAATCTTGGGTCACGCATGTTAAAAATCCTCTCCTTCTTCCTTGCCTTCTAATCCATCGTAACACGTTTTTGCTTCTGTTGAACAGTTTCGCTCGATGCTCCGTTAAAGGATTGAAATCTTACTGTCGTGTACCTTTCCTCTGCTGCCGGTTTATGATTGTACGTATAGCTGAAGGATGTATTCTCCTCCATTTTAAGTGGAAGCATCCGATCTCGATCAATGACCAATTCATACTTCGTCACCGCATTCATTGTAGCTAGCATATCGTCTAACTGCTTGCGAGAGCGTGTAAGCTCCTTCAACCATGCTTGGCGGTACGGACGATTCTTTGCCGGGATATCGAGCTGATCGAGCTGCTGACGCAGCCTCTGCTTCCATCGCTCCTTTGAGACGGCGACATTTTCTGTAATCAGCAGCGTGACCGTTTCTGGATCGTAGGTGTCGTTTGCCAAACGAACTCCCTCATTAGCATTGTTCAATGCCTCCAGCACTTGCACAGGGTTCCAATGCAGCGGGTCTGCCGTACTCGTCTGAAGCGTCAATTGCTGATGGTCCACCACTTTGCCTTCGAATATTTCCGGTTTAAATTCCAAACCATCCGCCGTCTTCATGCTCATCGAGCCCGTAAAAGCGTATTGATCCGTGGCCGCAAGTCCTGAATAAGATAAGGATAGCCATTCCTCTGGTGATCGCTTATCGCCTGCATCGCCGCATCCTAGCATCGACATAAATGCTAATGCAAGTAGACCCGCTCCAATTGATTTGTTTCGTTTCATTTCTGCTCCTCCCGTCCAATCGGTTTTTGTAATATCGTCCCTAACCTGCAAGATACTTATTCCACTTATGGGCAAAAAGAAAAGGATGCCCGCTAAGGCATCCTTCATCTGACCTGTTCTGTAATAAAAAACAGGCTATATTCAGCTTTGTCCGACATAAATACAATTTCTTCCGTTATTCTTAGCCTCATAGAGCGCCATATCGGCACGATAAAATAACGATTCTACGCTAATTTTATCATCCTCAAACGTCCACTCGGATACGCCGCATGATACGGTTACGACCGGGTCAGTCTCTCTCTCCACCTGCAGCCTAATCCGCTCGGCGATGCGGTAAGCTTGTTCGGCTCTTATGCCTGGCAGGTATACCGCTAGCTCTTCGCCGCCCCACCTTGCCGCTATGTCGCCAAGTCTGATCGAGTTCATTATAATGTCGCTCACTTGAATGAGAATGCGATCGCCGACTTGATGCCCGAAAGTGTCATTCACTCGCTTGAATAAATCAATATCCACAAGGATAAGCGACCCAAATGGATCCTTGCGCTGACGGTTTAAAATTTGTTCATTTAAATAATGACGGGCATGAAGCCCGGTCAAATTGTCGGTAATAACCATCCGACGCACTTCAGCATGCAAGGAAGCATTCGTCACCGCAAGACCGATATGCGTGCTCATCACTTGAAGCAGCTTATAATTTTCGTAAGAGAAAAAATTCGGCGCCTTATGCGCAACCAAAATGACGCCTACGACCTCGTTATCCGCCAAAATAGGCGCAGCGATAAGCGATCTCGAGCTCGTATTGTCCATTAGCTTGGAGGTTACGACACGAGTATGCCAGTAATCGGATATGATTAAAGGCTCTCTCGTCCGGTAAACAATGCCGCAGAAGCCATAGTCGGGCGAGAAATGCTCGCTCGTAAGTGCCGGGAAATTGCTGGACATTACAACAAATTGATTCTTATCTTTATTTAGCTGCAGAACACAGCAAAAGTCAGCATCAAATATCGTTAAAAGCTCGCTTGTCGCAAATTGAAAAATTTCTTTAAGCCTTAGCGATTGGTTCAGTCGTTTCGTAAGCTCATTAATAAGGCGCAGCTCATTGATAAGCAAATTAGACTGCTCGTACAGTTTCGCATTCTCGAATGCTGACCCTGAAGTATCGGCTAACAGCAGGAAGGCCGGCAAATCTGCCACATCCCATTTTCCTGGCCCGATAGACATGCATAGAACGCCATATGCAGCTTGCTTGCCGGTCATCGGAACAGCCAGCCGAAGGGTACCGTCCCGATCCTTCTCGGATACGGATTTCCCGTTAAGAAACGCTTTAGCCACAATATCATGCTCGGCATTTTTGAAGACGAGCGGCTTCACGCGAGGATCGCCGTTCAAGTGATCCTGCGACAAATACAAATAAACCTCAGAGCTCGGGTACAGCATCTCTAAACTGCGAAGCAGCTCCGATAGCACGGAGGAAACATCGATTTGATCATACAGCCGTTTGGTTGCTTGAAACAGCTCATTTCTTTTTTTCGCTTCCTTCTCTGCCCGCTGCTGCTGCAAGAGCAGATCCTTGACGTATAATTGTTCGAACTTATGGTAAAAACAGCTGCGGAAATGAAGCGAGCATCCTAGAAGCTGAGTCAAATCCATCAGAGAGCCGTTAGATGAAATGTATGTGAAAACGCCAAAAACAGCGCCATCGTTACGCCTATGCACAGGCACTGCTGCAACAAATAGATCTTCTTCGCCACTCACACAGCTCTCTCCGCTGCTTAGAACACGGCTGACCGCTGTCTCAAGTGCAGCATTACGATTTTCACGCCCATCGTCATACTGACCCGCTGCAGCAACCTCTTCCGCTTCTTGATTGAACAGCACAAACTCACCATTCTTAAATGATGCCAAAGCAGCTGATTCATTTGCCCATTGATTAAAACCCTCTTGAAACAAAGGAGGTAACAAAGGCTTGTCCGCATCGCGTATATCTTCACTACTGAACCAAATCGGTTGTGATTCTGCTGATATATCCACAATTGTAGAGGTTTTATAATATGCAAAATTGCTATTCACTCGATCAACCATGCAGCCTCAACCCTTTCATCTGATAACCAAGGAGATGAGCTTCCCATTTTAGCTTATTATTACAATCATCATACTCCATCTTTGAGAATTTTGCACTACTAAGTCGATAAAATATAGGACTTTCGATGCTCTTAAGATCTTGTTTAAATTCATGCATGAACCTTGACAATGACTATATATTTCATATATTATATATTGATGAATAGATGGGCGTACGGTTTTGTGTCACCCTCATGAAATACGTTCGCTGTAGGCCAGCGGCTGACTAGCCTAACAGGGACGAGCTTGCTCGGACGTTGAACGTATTCGGCGAAACACAACCCCATTCACAAATTTATTTGATGAAGGAGTTAATATTACGTATGTCACGTTATACAGGACCTAAATTTAAACTAAGCCGTCGCCTTGGAATCTCTTTGAGCGGAACGGGTAAAGAACTTGCAAAACGCGCATTCCCACCAGGTCAACACGGCCCTAACCAACGCAGAAAAATGAGCGGTTATGGCGTTCAATTGCAAGAGAAACAAAAGCTTCGCCACATGTACGGTTTGAATGAAAAACAATTCCGCAACTTGTTTGACAAAGCGGCAAAAATGAAAGGTAAAGCCGGTGAAAACTTCATGGGCCTCCTTGAAAGCCGTCTTGACAACCTCGTTTACCGTCTTGGCCTTTCCAACTCCCGTGCAGGAGCTCGTCAGTTGGTATCACACGGTCACGTAACTGTAAACGGCAAGAAAGTGGATATCGCTTCTTACAGCGTTTCCCTTGGCGATGTAATCGGTTTGCGCGAGCGCAGCCGCAGCCTAAGAACAATTAAAGAAGCTATGGAAGGCCGTCACCACCTTCCGAACTACCTTGAGTTCAATGATCAATCAATGGAAGGTAAATTCCTTCGTCTGCCTGATCGCGGTGAGCTTTCCCAAGATATCGACGAGAAACAAATCGTCGAATTCTACAGCCGTTAATGATGAGAAAAACCTTGAACCATTTGGTTCAAGGTTTTTTTATTCTTTTGCTTACGATTTTTCGGGAAGCTTAGCAGCAGCAGTAATATCTACTGGTATGCTGCTCGTGCCCGGTGAACTAATCGCCCTAGATGTCAGTCCTTTAATAAGAGCATTCACATCGATGCCGGATACGCTCTTCAGCATCTCTGGCGCGGTAGACATCAATGAAGTCACATAATTGCTTAAGCGCGCTGCCCCTTCTCCGTTCCCGGTGTCTACAACGGTAAGCTTATCGATGTTGCTGATCGGCTCAGCTACTTTGCCGGCAAGCTCAGGCAGCATTTTGACGATGATATCAAGCACGGCAGCTTCTCCGAATTTCTCGAAAGCTTCAGCAAGCTTCTCTTTCGCTTCTGCTTCCGCTAAACCGCGCAGCCTGATTACATCTGCCTCAGCCGTACCTTTCGCTCTCTCCGCTTCAGCGACAGCAAGGCCGTCCAAGCGCTTCTGAGCGGCATGTGCTTTCGCTTCTGCTTCGATCCGGTACTGCAAGGCATCTGCTTCTTTAAGGTGCTTCGCCTTGTTCGCTTCAGCCGCTTGCTCAACCGCATAACGGTCCGCATCTGCTTTCTTTTTCACTTCCGCATCATACTGCTTCTCGCGGCGCAAAATTTCTTTCGCTTCCAGATCAATCTCACGCTCTTTGCGTACGAGCTCAACCTTCATTTGCTCCTCTACAACGCTTTGCTTCGCGCGGGCTTCCTGAATCGAATAAGCTTGATCCGCTTCAGCCTTCGCTGTATCCTGATCGCGTTTAAAGGAAGCGACCTTCATTTCCTTCTCTTTCTCAGCCTCAGCAATGTTTGTATCACGCACGAGCTCGGCTTTTTGACCAGCCTCGGATGCAAGTGCTTTTTGAATTCTAGCATCCCGAACCGCTTCGGCCTCTGCAATTTCCGCATCACGCTTAACCGCTGCGATACGCGGCTTGCCCAGTGCATCCAAGTATCCGTGCTTATCGCGCAGGTCCTTGATCGTGAAGGATACGATTTGAAGACCCATCTTCTTCAAATCCTTAGCCGCAACCCCTTGCACCTCTTGCGCAAATTTGTCGCGGTTCCGATAAACCTCTTCAACCGTCATAGAGCCTAGAATAGCACGCAAATGTCCTTCCAGTACCTCCTGCGCTTCGCCTTTCAGCGCCTCGGTCGGCTTGCCTAGAAATTGCTCTGCCGCCGTTGCCACATCTTCTACCGCTCCGCCGATTTTAATAATCGCCACGCCGTCCGCCATAACCGGAACCCCTTGCTCCGTATAGACCTCTGGTGTCGACACATCAAGCTTATGCGACAGCAAGGATAGAAACTCAGCCTTTTGGAAGATTGGCAAAATAAACGCGCCGCCGCCCCTTATGATTTTTACTTTTCGACCCGATTCATCCGTGCTGGCGTTGCGAGTACCAAGAAACGAACCCGTTACGAGCATCGCCTCATCCGGACTCACCGTCTTATAGCGCGCCCAGAAGGCTAGACCCAAGACGACAATTACTCCAATAACGATTGCTGGTATAACAAAAACTTCCGGCATTGACATTCCCCTCTCCACTGCTCAATTAAGATAAGTCCACTTCGGAAACATAAAGCGTGCTGTCTCTTACCTCAACGACCACAACTTTGGAGCCGCTTGCAATTTCAACCCCATCAAAGCTTGCGGCAATCTGATTCGTAAATCCAGCCCCTACTTTAACCATCACTTCCCCATAGCCAGCCGCCGGAATTGGAACGAGCACATCTCCCAGCATGCCGGACATCCCATTAAGCGAAAAAGCGATTGAATTCTCACTTTGCTCCATTGGCTTAATATATAGGAAAAAAACGGCCGTTCCAGCTATGAGCGCAATCAATAAGGCTACAATTACAATGGCTGTCGCTCCGAAAGAAGTATATCGATCGAGCATAAGCCCTGCCCCGCCAAATACGGTAATTCCCCCAACAAGCGCAGTCGGTGACAGCCAAGAATGACCATCTAACGACAAAAAATCGAGCGCACCGTCCAATGCCTGACCCAGCCAATCCCCAAAAATGACACTAACGAGGGCATACATGATTCCGCCGATTAGACAAGACATAAATAGCGTCTCCAACTTCCTCCTCCTCTCTCTGTATCCAGAACCTGTTAATGCTTCCGTTATTTATTACGTTTGAAATAGGGATTTGTTTCTAAAAAAATAAAACTTGCTGAATTTTATCCATTCAACAAGCTTTATTAGAACAATTATACTAATTTAATTTTGATAAATTTGCGCTTGCCAACCTGAAGCACGTCGCCGTCATGCAGCGTAACGTCAGCATTCACATCGGTAATTTTCTCTTCATTGATACGTACTGCTCCCTGCTGCACGCTGCGCCTTGCCTCACTGCTTGTCGGCTGTAGACCAAGCTCTGTAAGCAGCTTTACGATGCGAATTTGACCGTTATCGAGATCACCCAGTGACACGGGCACCTCTTCAATATCATCAGGCAGAGCACGCTGCTGAAAAACAGTTATAAAATGATTTTCAGCAGCTGTCGCTGCCTCTTCGCCATGATACATTCGCACAAATGCAGCCGCCAGCTGCATTTTCGCATCGCGCGGGTGCATGGAGCCATCCTCAAGACCGGACTTCAAATCCGCCAGCTCCTCGTTGCTTAAATCGGTAGCAAGCTCGTAATACTTGAACATAAGCTCATCCGGGATCGACATCGACTTGCCGTATATTTGGTTTGGCTCCTCATCGATGCCGATGTAATTGCCTAAGCTTTTGCTCATCTTGTTTACGCCATCGAGGCCCTCAATCAGCGGCGTCAATATGGCTACCTGAGCCTCTTTGCCGTATTCCTTCTGCAGCGTTCTGCCCATGAGCAGATTAAATTTCTGATCCGTACCGCCGAGCTCTACATCGGACTCTAAAGCAACCGAATCATAGCCTTGCATAAGCGGGTAGAAAAATTCATGTATGCTGATCGGCAATCCGCCCGTGTAGCGCTTTGTGAAGTCGTCACGCTCCATCATGCGCGCAACGGTTACTTTCGCAGCTAAATTAACGACATCAACGAAGTTAAGCGGCGCTAGCCACTCCGAGTTGTAGTAGAGCTTCGTTAGCTGCGGATCTAAAATTTTGTAAATCTGCTTCTGGTACGTTTCCGCATTCCGCTTTACATCTTCTTCTGTCAGTTGCTTACGCGTTTCCGATTTGCCGGTTGGATCGCCGATCCTCCCCGTAAAATCTCCGATAATTAACTGAATCTGGTGGCCAAACTCTTGAAACTGACGCAGCTTGTGCAAAACAACGGTGTGCCCGATATGAATATCCGGTGCCGATGGATCAAGGCCCAGCTTTATTTTGAGCGGCGTACCTGTTGCGACTGCCTTTGCCATTTTATTTTTCAATTCATCTTCAGGCACGATTTCTACGACACCTCGCCGGATAACAGCAAGCTGGCGCTCGACCTCCATTTGTTGCTCATTCGTTAAACTTTCCCACTTTGCCATACAACTTTTCCTCCCTCGTATACGTCTATATAGACATAAAAAATCCTTCTTGCCCCAAGGGACGAGAAGGATTAGCTCGCGGTACCACCCTCGTTAGAGTATGTCTGTCTTTCAATGACCATGATCATTGAGACCCGAGCATTACTCTCACTTCGTTGTTGATAACGGAGACGGGCTCCGAAGTGAACTACTGCGGCTTTAGACAGCCGCCCCTTCTCGGGCTGACACTGATCGTTAGCATACGGTTCCTTCACTTAGCTCCAGGCGGTAATTCAACAAGCGGCGCATACCGGTTTCCACCACCCACCGGCTCTCTGCAATTACGATTCGCTGTCTACTCATGCCCTTCAAAGCATTGATTAGATGAAACATTATAGATTTTATACCACAGTGCTGAGCAGGAAGTCAATGCTGTTAAAGCATGCGTTCCTTTGGTGATTTATGTTATAATAGGTCTGCTATTTGGAGGAGGAGTTATAAAAATGCAAGAGGATCGTCAACCGGCGCCAGTCAAAAGAAGCAAATGGCGTACATTCGGAATCGTAACATTTATAACAGTCAAATGGATGGTATACTTCGGAATCTTTATCGGATTGCTGGCAGGCGGCGCAGTAACGGGCTATGTTGCAGCACTCGTGAAAAATGAGGAGGTAAGGCCACGGACCGTCATTGAAGAAAAAGTAGGCGAAAACGCCATAACCGGGTTCGTTTATTTCAATGATGATACACTTGTCGGACAGCTAAGAACATCTGAGGATCGAATGATTATTACATACGATGATTTACCTCCACAGGTTATCAATGCCGTACTTGGTATTGAAGACAACAATTTTTTTGAGCACAAAGGGGTAGACATCAACGGACTTGGACGCGCCGTGAAGCAAAAGCTTCTAAACGAGGATACGCAAACCGGAGGAAGCACGCTTACTCAGCAGTTGGCTCGCCGCGTATTTCTAAGCCTGGACAAAACGGACAGCCGTAAAATCAAAGAAATATTTTTGTCCCTGCGCATGGAGCGTTATTTAACGAAGGAAGAAATATTAACGGCTTACTTGAACAAGGTTCCGTTCGGGAACGGTTCTAGCGGCTACAATCTATTCGGAATTAAAGCAGCAGCCAAAGGTATTTTTGGTATTTCCGATCTTAACCAACTAAATCTTGCGCAGTCTGCCTATCTGGCAGGTCTACCGCAGCGGCCATCAGCCTATACTGCATTCACGGGAAAAGGCCAATTCAATCAAGGCGGGTTCGACTTGGCGCTTGGGCGGCAACGGACTGTGCTGATGAGGATGTTCGAGACGGGTCGCATCACGCAGCAGGAATACGATGAAGCGCTCAAATTTGACATTCGGAAGACGCTTGCCAAGCCATCTGAGAAGGCTTATACGACATATCCCTATTTGATGCTTGAAGCAGAACGTCAAGCAGCGGAAATTATGCTTATGGAACAGGATAAGACATTAACGAAAGCTGATCTTCGCAAAAAGGAAAATGCCGGGTTAATCGAGGAAGCCCGTGATCATCTGCTTCGCGGCGGTTATCATGTCTATACGACGATTGACAAGGATATTTACCAGTTCATGCGTGAGATCGGCAGCAATGATGAAAACTTTTCGCCTTACAGTGAGGAAAAGGGTCTCGAGCAAATCGCTGCGATCATGCTGGATCACAAAACCGGAGCTATCGTAGGAATGCTCGAAGGCCGCGACTTTTATGAGGAGCAGCTAAACTACGCTACTCAAATGACAAGGCAGCCAGGCTCGACTATGAAAACATTAGCCGCATACTTGCCGGCTATTGAAATGGGGCTTATCCAGCCTGCCAGCATCATTGATGATGCGCCGCTCGTCCTCAAGGACGGTCAGAAAGGCTTCCATATCCCGATGAACGTCAATCGGAAGTTTGCGGGTCTTGTAACGGCACGCGAAGCGTTAAACCGCTCATTGAATTTGCCGGCCTTGAAAATTTTTAATGAGGAAGTCAAAATCGAAAATGCATGGACATTTGTCAAAAAACTTGGCATAACAACGCTTCAGCCGACCGACTCCTCTTCACAAACAGGCGTAATCGGAGGACTAAGCATCGGTACATCCGTTGAGGAGCTTACGAACGCATATGGCTCTATTCCGAACAAAGGGGTCTTCAATGACGCTTATATGATTTCAAGGATTACAGACGCAAACGGCAAAATCATCTACGAGCATAAGCAAGAGCCAAAACGCGTATTCTCGGAACAAAGCGCGTTCCTGATGACCGATATGCTCTCTACCGTTATCTCGAACAGAAGCGGCTCTGCCAACAAGCTCAAATCGCAATTCAAGAAATACGGTAAAATCCCGATTGCAGGTAAAACGGGCTCGACGCAAAGCTATGGCGACGTATGGTTCATGGGCTTCTCGCCTGATATTACTTTAGGTGTGTGGGCCGGCTACGAGGAGCAGGTTAATTCCCTCTCTGAGAATGGTAAAGCAAGAGCCCGTTCCATATGGGCATTAATGATGAACAAATTAGCAGAAACAAAACCTGAAATTTTTGTAACCGACAAGTTCGAGCGGCCATCCGGCATCGTCAAGGCAACGGTGTCCAGTGCAAGCGGTTTGCTGCCAAGCCAATTAACGAAGGAAGCAGGCATGCTCGTAACCGATTGGTTCAATAAAAAAGATATACCGAAGAAAACAGACGATGCGCTCGTTAAGATGGCGTATACCACTTACGAAGGTGTAAATTACGTCCCTAACCCTGCTACGCCAAGCGATATGGTTAAGGAGCAAATCGTCATTAAACGGAAAAAGCCGCTGGATGTCCTAATGGATGAGATCAGAGCTGCGCAGTCCAAGTTACCGGCAAAAAGCCGGCGTTCGATATCGGTATACCTGCCTGCGGACGCGGAAGACAATGCGCCGTCCAAGCCAGATCCGCGTGTCGATGACGGTGCAGCTCCACCGCCTCCTGCAAGCATAAAGATGCAATCAACGGATGGCTCGCTCATTTTAACATTTAGCGATAGTTCAGCTAAGGATGTTGTCGGTTATCGCGTCTACAGATCGATTAATCAGGGCGCTTACGAGAAGCAAGGAGAATCCATCATTGCCGGTGCTGAGAAGCGGATGAAGGTCAACGCCTCCGGTTCTCTGGGCTATACGTATTACGTGACTGCGGTTGATGTCGTGGGCAAAGAATCAGCACCGAGCCAGCTGGTTCAGTACGGAAACAACCCAATCACCCCTAATCCGCCTGAGGGCGGCGACGATAATCCGGGAGAAGATCAACCAGGCTCAGATGCGCCTGCTGCTCCAACAGGCCTAAAGGCTGCAAAAACGGATCTTAGCGTACGCTTAACTTGGGCGTCTAACAGCGTCTCGGATCAAGTCATACAGTATCATGTATTTTACAGCTCGAATAATGATGGTCAATATACGAAGATTGCTTCCACCTCGGAAACAAGCTTTGAGTATGTTGCTCCACTCATAACAGGAAGCTTCTATGTGACTTCGGAAAATGAAAATGGCGAATCTGCCCCATCCTCGAAGCAAACCGTCAGTTAGCAATTGCTAGTTGCTTCGACTTATCTACTGGCCAGTCATATAAGCTCAATAAGTCAGAAAGGCAGCGACCTCGCAAGAGGCTGCTGCCTTTTTTTTATATGACATATGAAGAATCCGTTTCAAATAACCGGCTGATTTGCTCATAGTCTTCTCTCGATAAGCTCCATTTTGCAGCGGCTGCATTTTCCTCTACCTGCTTAATCGTTTTTGCGCCTGCAATGACGCTCGAAACTTCCTTGCGATATAACAGCCAGTTAATGGCAACCTGGTTAAGCGGTTTTCCGATAGCTCTAGCTATACCTGTAAACGTTTCAATGACGACAATATTTTTAATATACTGCTTTTCAGAATACAATGGGTTAAGCTGTGCGCGAACATCTGTCTGCGGGAGCCGCGTTAAATAATTGAATTTCCCCGTTAATAAACCTTGTGCCAATGGGCTATATGGAATAAAACCGATATTCAGCTGTTTGACATAAGGCAAAGCGGCATGCTCAACATCTCGCTGAAACAGATTGTAAGGCGATTGCAATGATACAATGTGACTGACCGTTTGCGCAGCAACTAATTGCTGGACATTAAAGTTCGAAACGCCGATATAGCGTATTTTTCCCGTTTCCACTAATTGATTCAACGTTTCAAATGTCTCTTCAGTTGGTGTTATGCCGCTTGGGGCAGGTGAGTGGACTTGATACAAATCAATGTAATCCGTATTTAAGCGCCGCAGGCTCTCCTCTACTTCGCGCACGATATTCGCCTTTGATACGTTAATGCTTACTTCTCCTTGCCCATTCCAGGCGAGTCCTGCTTTTGTCGCGATAATCACTTTCTCACGAACAGGCTGAAGCACTTTTCCCAGCGTTTGCTCAGAGTGCCCAAAGCCATAAACAGGCGCTGTATCATAAAAGGTAATACCCAAATCATACGCACGGCGAATGGCTGCCTCAACCTCATCATCATCGACGTCGCCCCAACCCTGCTTCCCCGCAGCCCAAGCGCCAAAGCCTATAACCGAGGGATATAGCTCGCTATTGCCTAATCTTCTTTTTTCCAACTAGCCACCTCCTTAATATTATTATTCCTACCCGTTTACTTGGATCTAACATCATTATAAATCTGCACGCATGAATGTCAACCCATTTTCTTCAAAATGCAATGCGTAGACAGCTTTCTTCTCCGTATGATAAAATTTATTGGTTACATAAAGGAAAAATTTTATATCTTACCCTAGGAGGGAGCACAACGATGGCTAACAGACGTATGGATCATATTGGAGTAATGGTTAAAGATATTGAGGCTTCCATTGCCTTCTATACCAACATAATCGGATTTGAGCTTAAAGGGCGCACGCTGCATACAAATGGGGTAATAGAGCTTGCTTTTCTCGGCTTTGGCCAAACGGATGAGACGGAACTGGAGTTAATTCAGGGTTATAACGATAGCCTTCCGATTGAAGGCAAGGTACATCATTTCGCCGTTACTGTCGACGATGTAGAATCAGAGTTCGAACGATTGAAGCAGCTCGACGTATCCTTTGTTGATGAAGATATTACGACGCTTCCAAACGGTTATAAGTATTTTTTCGTAAGCGGACTTGATGGCGAGCGGATTGAGCTCTTCCAGCGGTAATATACAACTAATGAAAAGAGAGGATGCATCCCGAATGGGAGACATCCTCTCTTCTTGTATTTGATCTTAATCCTCGATCGTGGACAAATCGCCAGTTGGCAAATTCAGCTCCCACGCCTTCAATACTCGGCGCATGATTTTACCGCTGCGCGTTTTCGGAAGCTTGTCCTTAAACTCAATTTCTCTCGGCGCAGCATGCGCGGATAAGCCTATTTTTACGAATTGCGATATTTCCTGCTTCAATTCATCAGATGCGACATATCCTTCACGCAGCGCGATAAACGCTTTAATAATTTCTCCGCGCATTGGATCTGGCTTGCCGATTACGCCCGCCTCCGCTACGGCCGGATGCTCGACCAGCTTGCTCTCTACCTCAAATGGTCCAACCCGCTCGCCCGCAGTATTGATGACATCGTCGATACGACCTTGGAACCAGAAATATCCTTCTTCATCCATATACGCGGAATCACCCGAGATGTACCAGCCTTTCAGGTAGAAATACTCCTCGTATTTAGAAGGATTATTCCATACCTTGCGCATCATAGACGGCCATGGGGTTTGAATCGCAAGATTACCCATACGATAAGGCGGAACCTCATTGCCGCTATCGTCAATAATCGCAGCTTTAATGCCCGGTAAAGGCTTACCCATAGAACCTGGCTTGATGTCCATGCTTGGATAGTTGCAAATGAGCTGGCCGCCAGTCTCCGTCATCCACCATGTATCATGAATGCGTTGACCATATACCTTCATTCCCCAACGAACGACTTCTGGATTGAGCGGTTCGCCTACGCTTAGTACATGGCGCAGACTTGTCAGATTGAATTGCTGCGAGATATCGTCGCCCGCACCCATCAGCATGCGGAATGCTGTTGGCGCGCTATACCATACGGTGACGTTGTATTTCTGAATGACGCCATACCAATCGCTTGGACTGAAGCGTCCGCCACGAATGACATTTGTTGCGCCGTTCAGCCATGGTGCAAATATTCCGTATGATGTTCCGGTAACCCAGCCTGGATCGGCCGTGCACCAATAGATATCATTTTCTTTCAAATCAAGCACAATTTGACCTGTATACATATGTTGAATCATCGCATTTTGTACATGGTAGACGCCTTTGGGCTTGCCTGTTGAACCGGAGGTGTAATGTAAAATAAGGCCATCCTCGCGATCAAGCCATTCGATTTCCGCTTCATCCGATGCCAATGCCATCTCTTCCGCAAAATCGATGATGCCCTCTTCCTTCGGCACATCCTGTCCGAAAACGATAACATGCTTCAAGTTCGGCAGTTCATCACGCTTTATTCGTGTGAATAAGGCAGGCGTCGTTATAATCGCAGTAGCTTCGCTATCCTGCAGCCTGTCCTTTACTGCTGTCTCCATGAAAGCTTCGAACAAAGGTCCTACAACCGCACCGACCTTCAACGCGCCAAGCGCACTGAAATATAGCTCGGGAGTCCTAGGCATAAAAATAAAGACACGCTCCCCCTTTGAAACGCCAAGCTTGCGTAAAACGTTTGCAAAACGATTGGATTGCTTGCTCAGCTGTTCAAAAGTGTAGGATTCATCGCGTACACTATCACTGTAGTAAAGAGCGATTTTCCCGCCTTTGCCTTGCTCGACATGCCGATCAATGGCCTCATAAGCCATATTCACTTTCCCTGTCGTATGCCAGCTGAATTGACTTTCGATCTGACTCCAATCAAACGAGTCGAGTGCTGCTTCATAGCTTGGTAAATTCGGATTTGGTGCCGTTGCTGGAATTCTTTCTTGATGCAAGTTGATCATTAATGTCACTCTCCCATCAAATCTGTATGTTTCATCCATAAGAATACGCTTTCATAAACCAGTCAAGCTTTTTGCAAACAAGCTTGACAGCCATTCGCATCCTCGTTACATCAACCGACAAACTTATTATAGCACAAACTAATTCTTTTCGACTACGCTTTTCATTTTGTCAAATGTTTGTTATAAAGAGTAGTAGAGGTTTGATATCTGACAGCAGCCTGTCAGCAAAGGAGGTTCAGCCTTGGAACATCGAAAGCGTTTGCAGCGAGAACAGCTCGCTTTAGACGCAAACCGTGAGCTTATTATTGAAGGACCCGTTCCGCCTGAACGACTAGCAAATATGACCATGCACAAATCGCTAGACGCATTCCGCAAGCCGAATGAGCAGCATGATGCCCTTATTGAAATCGCTAGTCTGAGTGAAGGACGAATCATATTAACCCGCGAAGGAGACGTTATTGTTGGCTATGTCACCTTCCACTATGCCGATGAGCTTGAACGCTGGTCGGAAGGCGGAATGACCGATCTCATCGAGCTCGGAGCGATAGAGGTAGCAGATGATTATCGCGGCTGCGGCTTGGGGAAACGAATGATTCAGCTCGCTTTTGCAGAAGAGCAGCTAGAGAACGTGATCGTTTTTACGACTGAATATTATTGGCATTGGGATCTGGAAGGCACGAAGCTGAATGTATGGGATTACCGCAAAATGATGGAGAAATTGATGCAATCCGTTGGAATGGTTTGGTACGCTACGGATGATCCCGAAATTTGCTCCCATCCCGCAAACTGTCTTATGGTGCGTATCGGCAAGGAGGTCCCGCTCAGATCGGTTGAGCATTTTGACAGGGTTCGCTTTCGCCAACGATTTATGTATTAAGCTTATGCTTTCGAAGTAGGTTTGCTTCGCAAACCTTAGCTTATGCTTTCGAAGTAGGTTTGCTTCGCAAACCTTAGCTTATGCTTTCGAAGTAGGTTTGCTTCGCAAACCTTTAAGGAGGATAGGGATGGCTTCAGATGCTATTTTCATTCATCATACAGATTCTAGCGGATATAAATTTGGTGAGGAGCATCCTTTCGATCCGCTGCGGATTACGCTGACGATAGATTTGCTTAAAGAAATTAATGCTATTTCCGAGAAGCAGATGGAAGCTCCTCCCGCCTACTCCGAGGAAGAACTGCTTTCGCTCGTTCATCGAACCGACTACTTGTCTGCCGTCAAGCAATTAAGCGAGGACGCATCATACGACGACAGCAGCTTGCTCGCTCAGCAATTTGGCCTGCACACCGAGGATACGCCTTTTTTTCCAGGCATGCACAAAGCTGCAATGACTATTGTAAGCGGTTCAGTAGCCGCTGCTGATGCTGTTATGGCGGGACGAACTAAGCATGCTTATCACGTCGCCGGCGGACTGCACCACGCCTTTCCAGACCGCGCTTCGGGCTTTTGCGTTTATAATGACGCAGCGGTCGCCATCAAACATATCCGTCAAGCCTACGGCGCTAAAGTGCTGTATATCGACACCGATGTCCACCACGGAGACGGCGTTCAATGGGTTTTCTATGATGATCCTAACGTATGCACCTATTCCATTCATGAAACGGGTAAATTCCTGTTCCCTGGAACAGGCTTCGTTCACGAGAAAGGGGTAGATCACGGCTTCGGCGCCTGCTATAATGTCCCTCTTGAACCTTATACCGAGGATGACTCTTGGCTGGAGAGCTTTAATGTAACCCTCCGCAAAGTTATTGCAGCGTTTAAGCCGGACATCATCATTAGTCAGCATGGCTGTGATGCGCACGCATACGACCCGCTCTCTCATATCCATTGCAGTATGCGGATCTATGCCGAAATCCCAGCGATCATTCATGAATTGGCTCATGAGCATACAAATGGACGATGGATTGCGCTTGGCGGAGGCGGCTACGATATTTTTCGCGTCGTGCCTAGAGCTTGGTCTTTAGTATGGCTCACCATGATTGAACATCCAATCGCTAAAGCGATAACTGCCGGAGAATCGCCGCCGCTTCCTGAAAGCTGGCTTCAGCGCTGGTCAACTATAAGTCCGCTCAAGCTGCCGACAAGATGGTTGGACGATCAGGCTGACATTGAGCCTATGCCAAGGCGCGCCGAAATCACTGAAAAGAATAGAGCTATGCAAAAGATCGCCGTCCAGGATATTTAAATCACTCACGTACACGCAAGACGCTGCAACAATGACAAATAAAGGACGAGCTCCGATGCCAGCATCGGAGCTCGTCCTTCATCTATCTCTTTAAAATTAAACATGCTGTACGATATCATCAATGATTTGATAAGAATTGTTAGCTGCCGTTATCGTAAACTCCGCGAAGTTCACATGAGCTGATCCATCAGCCTTGTCCGACATTGAGCGAATGATAACAAATGGCGTTTCATTCATATCGCATACCTGTGCAACCGAAGCGCCTTCCATTTCCGCACATGCGCCATCGAACGTCTCATGCAGAAGCTTTACGGACTCGCGGCTAGCAATAAATTGGTCGCCTGAGAGTACTTTTCCCTTCAGACTGCGCCCTGAGAATAGTCGTTCGCTTGCTGCAGAGGCAAGCTCGATTAAACGCTCGTCTGCTGGAAACTCCGATCTTGGGTGAAATGGTATCGTTCCGCGAGCAAAGCCGAGCGGCGAGCAATCCATATCATGCTGCATGCAGCTTGTGGAAACAACAATATCTCCGATGTTTAGCTGAGGGGCAACTGCTCCTGCTACACCCGTAAACAGAACGCAATCAGCTCCCAGATCAAGCAATATTTGCGTACAGACAGCAGCATTTACTTTGCCTACGCCCGATTTGCAATAAATGATCGCTTTGCCGTGCAACGTCCCCTCGAAATAGGTAATGCCTGCCTTCGTCACCTGAGACGCAACGTTTACATGCTCATGCAGCAATTCAATTTCTTCCGACATAGCGCCAATAATTCCTATTTTGTTAAACGACATTTCTTTTATACTCCTCCAACTGATTGACGCACAACGATTTCATGCGGCAGTACGACTTTGGATTGATCTACGTTTTCTTTCTTCATTAGCTTTGTCAGCAAACGCATGGAAACAGCTCCGATATCATACATCGGTTGTGCTACCGCTGTGAGCTGCGGACGAACCATCGATGCCATCCGGCTATTATCAACGCTAATAACGGAAATATCTTGCGGAACTTTCAAACCGGAATCCTGAATGCTGTGAATGGCGCCGATCGCCATTTCATCCGTTGCAGAAAAAACAGCCGTTGGACGCTCGTCCAGCTCAATAAAATATTTCATCGCATCTGCGCCGGATTCATAACGATAGTTGCCGATGCGTACTAAGGAATCGTCATAGGCAATACCTGCACCTTCAAGCGCGCGCTTATAGCCTTGAAACCTTGCATAACCAATGGATGGATCTTGAAGGGTGCCGCTGATCATCGCAATCCGTTTATGGCCTTGCTCAAGCAGCTGTTGAACCGCATCAAAGGCAGCATCCTCATGATTGATGTCGACAGACGGAATTTGTCCGCTTTCATCTGAAGTCGCACAAAGTACAATCGGCACGTTGGCCGTCTTAAATGCTTGCAAATGCTCCTCTGTTACAGCACCGCCCATAAATAACAACCCGTCGACCTGCTTCTCCAAAAGCGTGTTAATCACTCGGATTTCCTTGTCCTTTTTCTTGTCCGCATTACACAAAATAATATTATAATGATACATATTCGCAATATCTTCAATTCCGCGTGCTACTTCAGCAAATATGGCATTTGATATATCGGGAATGACAACCCCTACGGTAGTCGTTTTCTTGCTTGCTAGTCCTCTTGCTACAGCATTCGGACGATATCCAAGCCGGTCTATTGCTTCAAATACTTTCTTGCGTGTTGCCGGCTTCACATTGGGATTATTATTCACAACCCGGGAAACCGTAGCCATCGACACTCCTGCTTCTCTTGCTACATCATAAATGGTTACCGTCACAGTGTTTCTCTCCATTAGCTCAGATTTTTAAAATTTCGTACGCCGTATATTAACGTAATCATAGCATAAAGGGAATGGCAACGCAAAACAAAAGACGTCAAAAACCCTTATATTCCGAGCTTTCATTGATTTTTTCAACAATCGTTCATACCCTGTAGCTGATGAAAACCAGCAGAAATGCAGCAGGAAAAATGAAGAAATATAAGGCTTTCAGTGGGATTGGAGAAGCGCTTACATGAAGGTTAATGCCGATTCTCTTTTTCCAAAATATTTCAACAGCTTATGAATATGGAAAAAGACGAGCCGCGGAAGTTCCCTCCCTCCAGCTCGTCAATTTTTTTCTTGCACTACATAAAAAAATCAAACAGCCTGTTCCAAATTTCGTGAGCACTTCATTTCTTTCATTCCCAATGGTTGCCATCAGAAACCAAATCTTAACAAAAGATTTCGAGCTTGCCGGTCAATCAACCTGCTCCCCATCCAAAGCCCTCGCTACAAAAATAGCGAAATATGACAGCTCTGTGAAGCTGGGTCTGATATGCTACGTAGTGAGCAGCATACCGTTTGAATGACCGCGAGTTCATTCGGCTATGTATGGAGAGTACGACGGCTAATTTGCTCAAGTCTCTTATTCAAATCTTCAATCCATGCCTCATCGTTTAGGGTCTGAGCAAGCAAATACAAATCGAGAAGCTTGTTAATTCGCTGCTCTATTAATCTCTCGAATGCGGTTTGATCCGTCTGCTGCTTGTCCGCTTTTGCTTCAACTAACAAATTCGCCCATTCATTGCATTCGTTAAAAAGAAAGGTTTGCTTATCTGGTTGTGCTCCCAATTGAGCTATTAATCCCGTTAAATCCGGCTTAACCTCCGGAAAAACCTCACTCCTATTGCAGACCGTACAGGAGAATATAGGTACGTTGTCGATCTCGACCTTACCCGAATAAATAACTGTGCGCAGTTTCATCTTCATGATGTCACCACAATGACACCGCTTATGCAAAGTGGTCCACTCCTTCTTAGTAGCAGCTATTGCCGCTAAGCATTGCTTTTTAGAGTTGCATTGTATAAGTGATTCGACCATTTTCGCATAAATTCCTGCTTACACAGCTTTGTAATTTTTACTACTAAAATCAACTTAGAAGCCTTCCAAAAGCTTCCGATTACTTTGCGATTTTTCTCCATATCTTTCGAATTGGCGGTATCGCCGCAAGCGCTGTCCATAACGCAGCTCCTATCATATCATTGCGTACATCCATCGGGTCAGGCATTCTGCCGCCCACAAAGGATTGATGGAACTCATCCGTAATCCCATACAGCCCGCAGATCAGTACGATAGCAACCTTCATCCAGAAGCGGTCACCGTTCCTGCCCATTCCATAATCAATTGTTAAAGCTAAAACAAAATAAGAGACATAATGGCCCCAATTAAAATCTTCCATAAAAGGGAAAAATTTTTGAAAGAATGGCAGCAATGTTCCGATCTCGTCGCTAGTTCTTGAGGATAATATAAAAATAACGGTCATCCAGGCGACTGCTGGCAAAAAGCGAAGCAGCCTTAGATAAGAGAATGATTTTGAATTCGAATCCGTTTGCTTCATTGTTACTCCTTCGTTACAATAATAGTGATCTTTAATAGATGGAGGGGAATATAATGTCATTGCAAAACAAAACCGTCATCTGTTTGCTTGACGACGAATTTGAGGATTTGGAGCTATGGTATCCCGTGTATCGTGCACGCGAAGCCGGTGCAACCGTCCTGTATGCTGGGCCTGAGAAAGGCAAGAAGCATATCGGCAAATACGGCGTACCTGCTGTTGCCGATTTGTCGTTCGATGAAGTAAACAGCGAGGACATTATCGGATTGCTCGTGCCAGGCGGCTGGGCACCTGACAAGCTTCGTCGTTATCCGAAAGTGCTTCAGCTGGTACAGGAACTGAATGCGGCAGACAAGCCAATTGGCCAAATCTGCCATGCGGGCTGGGTACTTATTTCGGCGAAAATATTAGAAGGCCGCAAAGTAACCTCAACCCCAGGCATTCGCGACGATATGGAAAATGCAGGCGCTACATGGTTCGATGAAGCCGTTGTCGTGGATGGAAATCTGATCTCCGCGCGACGTCCGCCAGATCTTCCACCCTATGCCAAAGCATTTGTAGACGCATTAGTACAGCGAATGGGTTAACCATTCGCTGTTTTTTTGTTTATTCGTTCCATAAAGCCATTTAGCTGCTCTAATATTTCAGTGCTTGTGCGGCAGGCATGCAGCTTCTGGAACACCTCTCTGCTCTCTTCCTGCGAGGTGCACAGCAGCCTTTCCTTCACATGCAAAATGGAATGTGATGACATGCTCAGCTCATCTACGTCCAAGCTAAGCCAAATCGGCAGCGCTCTTAAATCTCCCGCCAGCTCCCCGCATACGCCAACGGTAATGCCGCTTCGCTTTGCCGCTTCAACCGTCATGCGCAGCATTCGGAGCAGTGCAGGATGGTACGGCTCATACAAATGAGAGATTTCCTCATTCATGCGGTCGACCGCCAGCGTGAACTGAACCAAATCATTGGTTCCAATGCTGAAGAAATCCACCTCTTCCGCAAGCAGATCGGCGATCATGACGGCAGCTGGCACCTCGATCATAATGCCAATCTTCATCCCTTTGTCATAAGGATGGCCAGCTTCCTCCAGCTCGCGCTTCGCTTCATTCAGCACTGCGTTTGCTGCCCGCACCTCATCGACCGATGAAATGAGCGGATACATCAGCTTCACTTGACCATAGTAGCTTGCACGAAGTATCGCGCGCAGCTGCGTTTTAAATAAGTCCTGACGATCCAGTGAAATTCGAATCGCACGGTAGCCAAGAAACGGATTATCCTCTTCCGGAAGCTCAAAATAATCAAGCTGCTTGTCGCCGCCAACATCAAGCGTACGAATGACTAATGGCTCGCCGCCAAGCCGCTCGGCAACGCTGCGGTACACCTCGAACTGCTCTTCTTCCTTCGGAAACCGATTGCGGTCCATATACAAAAACTCAGTACGGAACAAGCCTACACCATGCGCCCCGCTCGCTAATGCTATTTCCAGCTCCTTGAAGGAGCTGATATTGGCCGCCAGCTCCAGTCTCTTGCCATCTGGCGTGACGGGACGGTGACCTGCAATGCCGTGCAGCCTTTTCTTCGCTTCCGCTTGATGGCTGTGCAGCTCGGAGTAGGAATCAATCACTTGCTGCACGGGATCAATAAATACGGTCCCGTCGCTGCCATCGATAATGATCGTTTGCCCGGTTTGAATAGGCTCCTCAAGCTTCGTCTCGACGCCTACAACGAGCGGAACACCAAGCGCACGCGCCATAATTGCCGAATGAGAAGTCGTGCTTCCCGCCAGCGTCACAATGCCAAGCACATGCTGCGGATTGATGTGGGCAAGCTGTGAAGGCGAAAGCTCCTTCGCAATTAGAATGAACGGCTGCGTATCCGAAGGAAGCGTAATTTCCGGCGCTCCCAGCAAATGCTTCAGCAATCGATTGCCCACATCCTTAATATCAAGCGCTCTTTCCTTCATATATTCATCATCAAGCAGATCAAACATCGTAACAAAATGGTCGATCGCTTCCTTAACCGCTACTTCAGCCGCTTTATATTGACGCTGGATAATGCCTTGAATTTCATTCATAAAGACAGGATCGTCCAAAATGGCTATATGAGCATCGAATATATGTGTTTCCTCCGAACCGACAACATCACGCAGCTCATCCTTAATCTGCTCAATTTCCGATTTTGAGGTACGAATTCCTTCGTAAACACGTTCGAACTCGCGGGCAAAATCAGCTACATCAATCTTTTGCTCCGGTAACTCCCATTCCCAATTCGGAAGCACAAACGATCTCCCAATCGCTATGCCTGCTGACGCTCCTATTCCTTGAATCATTGTGTTTCCCCTCCACCGTTTCTCTCTTTAAGTACAACAGACATTACAGAGGACTGTCCTTTTTTCACCGCTTTGAACGGTGCAAACCGCCATGAGTGTACAAGATCGGAATTCGTAATAACCATCGGTGTAGCAAGCGACTTGCTTTCCTTCCGGACTCGCTGAAGATCAAATTTGATGAGCAGCATGCCTGGGGTGACTTCGTCGCCTTCCTTAACAACAGCTTTAAAATAACCTTTGCCTGCCAGACCCGAAGTATCGATTCCGATATGAAGCAATACCTCCAGCCCCTCAGGTGTAAGAATGCCTATCGCATGCATAGTCGGGTAAATATGAATGACTTTGCCTTTGACTGGAGAGACAAGCTCCCCTTTGTCAGGAATAAATGCAACGCCCTGTCCAACGAGCTTACCCGCGAATATCGGGTCTGGTACTTCATCAAGCGGAATCATTCTCCCTTGAATAGGCGAGTAGAACAACACTTGAGCTTGATCGCGATGGATCGTCTTGATCATCTCTTCACGAATGAGCTCGGAGTAGGTCCCGAATACAACCTGAACTTGTCCGCCGCCAAGCTTTATAACGCCTGCTGCACCTAGATTGCGCAGTGAATTTACATCGAGCAGCTTGTCATTGGATACTTTAAGCCGCAATCTAGTAATGCAGGACTCCATTTTTTCTATATTTTGTTTGCCGCCAATGGCTTGCAATATAAGCGGTGCGCGATATGGAATGTCGCCTGCCCACTCGTCAAGCTGCGAGCCTTCCTCGCGTCCCGGCGTTGGAATTCTAAACCTGCGAATCGCCCATCGGAACAAGAAATAATAAACAAAACCGACGACAATGCCAATAGGGATAATAAGCCAGCCCCGAGTCGCCAAATGCAAATTAATGGCATAATCAATCGCCCCGGCTGAAAACGAAAATCCATGCTTAATGCCGAGCTCGTAGGTAACCCACATTATGATACCAGACAATATGGCATGAACAACGTATAAATAGGGAGCTACAAACAAAAATGCAAATTCTACCGGCTCAGTGACACCCGTTAAAAATGACGCAAGCGCAGCATAAAGAAATGTTTTTCGTATTTTCGGCTTCAAATCCTCACGCGCTTCATGAATGATCGCAAGAGCAATGGCCGGCAAAGCGAACATCATCGTCGGATAAAGCCCTGCCATGAACACGCCAGCTGACGGGTCTCCTGCGAAGAAGCGAGGCAGGTCACCATAAACCATGCTGCCCGTATCCGTCTCGTAGCCGCCAATTTGGAACCAGAACACGTGACTGACTAAATGGTGCAGGCCAAACACGACCAAAATGCGGTGCACAAAGCCGTATAAAAAAACGCCGAACCCGCCGCCCGATGCAACGATTTCTCCAAGCTCCACAAGCATTTGCTGCAAATAAGGGGCGATGTTGATCATCCCTATCGAGAATAACAAGGAGACGACGCTAACGAACAATGGAACGAACCTTGGCCCTCCAAAAAATTGTATGTACTCCGGCAAGCGGAGACTTTTGAATCGCTCATGGCTTACGCCCGCTATGATCCCGATTATTGTTCCAATCAGTACGGTAGGTTCAATTGGCACCTCGGCAGTACCTGTAATGCCGCTATAGATAAACATGCCGACAAGCGCCGCCATACCGGCTGCAAGCGCATTTCCAGTTAATCCAAGCGATATGCCCAGCGCGAAAATATATGGTAAAAACGTAAATATCGTTTCGCTAGCTGTAACTAAATAACCTTCCATTTCTGGCAAACCAATGTACGCCCAAGGCAGCTTGCTCAAGCTCAAAAATATAGCCGCGCCCGGCAATACAATCATCGGCAGCATAAAAGCTCTACCGAGCTGCTGCAGACTTCCTATGAAAACCATCATGCACCTCCTTAAAGCTTTGCGTGGCAATATTATGCGCGGCAAAACTATACATCAATAAGCATTTAGTCCGATATATCTATAACGATGTTAAGCGTTTGCTTCGTTTTTGTCAAAGTAAAAGGCGAGCCCTTTAGGGCCCGCCGATGTTGATGGATTCTTTTCAGTTATTTTATAACGATGTTAGCGATTGCCACCAAAGTAAGGCGAGTTTTGCGCGTTTGAAGCTTGGTAGCCACCTAGATGCGAAATAACCGGACCTGCTTGTTGGTAGGAATTCGTAGCATCCAACACTGGGGTTTGCGAAGACGTGTACGATTGAGTCGGTGTCATACCATATCCGTTTTGTGCGTTCGATTGGTTGAAGCCACCGTAGTTGGATGCTGTATATTGTGCATTTTGCAATCCATAAGACTGGTTAAAAGACTGTTGACGGCCTTGTTGATTATCGGGACCAGCTTGAAAACCAACATGCGAAATAACTGGACCAAAGCTGCCAAACGCTGTTGCAGGTGATTGTGCATAGCTTTGAACCAATTGATGCGAGTTGAATGAATTGTTCGTTCCCACCGGATTTGTCATATTCGAATAGCCAGATGGCGAAAACTGTTGTTGTGCACCTTGGTTATAAGAATTAGACGCTTGATAACCGCCTGGCACATTCGAAACGATTGAATTCGTTTGTCTGCCAAAAGTCGGTTGGCTGAGCTGCCCTTGATAATGCGATTGCACATTGCCTGTTGGCTGGAATTGTGCGTATTGGTTTTGGTAGCTCTGTTGTCCTTGGAAATTACCCGGTTGTTGCGAAAATTGATTCACGTCGTGTCCTCCTTGGATACCATCATAGAGTCTTCAGGTGAACACCGACCGCTTCGCCCACAGTGTTTATGCGATAACAAGTTCGGCACTCGCTCTTGAAGCCTTTCTTATTGTGTAGGAGTGACCGTTTTTTTATTACAGTTATGTTTTGGATTTTCCACCAGAAAGCAGGATAGAATCCTCAACCTTAATGCACCGATCCATAATGACCTCTAAGCCGCCAGCAGTTGCAATTGCAGCTGCTTCCTCGTTCGCTATGCCAAGCTGCAGCCAAAAGGTTTTGGCGCCAATAGCAACCGCCTCTTCCGCGACAGGAGGCGTATGCTCGCTTCTGCGGAAAACATTAACGATATCAACGGGTACGGGTATATCCTTGAGCGTCGCATAGCTTTTTTGTCCCAATATGGTATCGGCGTTAGGATTGACGGGAATAATCGTATAGCCCTTTGCTTGCATCGCTTCGGATACCATATAGGACACGCGCTCTGGATTGTCAGACAAGCCAACAACAGCAACAGTCGTACTTTTCTCCAAAATACCCTTTATCTGCTCACGCGTAGGATTCTCAAATGCCATCAAAACACCTCAATTCATTATTTTAGGAAAAAATGCCGAAACGCCTTCCATCATTTACCCTTCGATCCACTCAACGTTCGCTCCCAAAGCTTTCAAATGATCAAAGTAAATGGGATACGACTTGGCTACGTGATGAGCATCACGAATTCGAATCGGCTGTTTCGCACGCAAGCCAACGACCGTCAATGCCATGATAACGCGGTGATCGTAATGGGCATTAATCTCAACGCCGCCTTCGACGCCTTCAGGACGGCCATGGACAATAATCTCAGCCTGACGCTCTTCCACATTCGCGCCCGCTTTGCGCAGCTCATTTAAATAGTCGGTAATGCGGTCGCATTCTTTGTAGCGCAGGTTTTCTACATTATAGAATCTGGAAGTCCCATCGGCAAAAACAGCGGCAGCAACCATCGCAAGTACTGCATCCGTTGCATGATCGCCATCGAATTCTACTGCCTTTAGCTTTCCATTGCCTTTCACATGGACGATGCCGCCTTCATGCGTAAGCGGAACCTCCATCATCTTGAGAACATCAACAACAGCGCGCTCGCCTTGCTTGCTCTTCTCTTCCAGACGGTGAACGATAACATCTGATTCGGTTACGGCAGCAGCAGCCAAAATCGCCGCAGACCCCGGATAATCGCCTTGTACGGAATACGTTTTGGCAGCGTAGCTTTGTCCGCCTGGAACGCGGAAACGCATATAGTCCTCGTCGGCATGAATGACGATGCCGGCCTGCTCCAACACTTCAAGCGTTTGACCCACGACAACCTTCGATTTCAAGTCATGCAGCACCTCGATCTCGCTGTCTTCCTCGAGTAAAGGCGTCAAGAACAGAAGCGCACTCAAAAATTGCGAGCTAATGTTGCCTGATACTTGAATTTTACCGCCCTTTGGAGCGCCGCCTTGAATGCGAATAGGAAGCTTGCCGTCTTGATGCTCGATAGTTACGCCCATCGCTGTCAACGATTCAATCAAATCGCTGTGCGGACGCTTTCCTAGTGAATCCGGATAACGGTTAATGAAGGTAACATCTGGGCAAAGTGCGGCAATTGCCATCAAAAAACGCAATACAGCACCCGCATTGCCTACATCAAGCTGCTCGACAGGCTTCGGATTGCGGCCAAAGCCGGTGATGACGATTTTCTCATCATCCTCTTCTACGCTCGCTCCTAGATCGCGGATACAGCGGCGCATGGCATCGCTATCCTCGCTGTGAGCCGGATAATAAATGGTGCTCGTCCCTTCCGCAAGTGCTGCTACCAGCAGGTAGCGTGTGGTGTAATTTTTTGAAGATAGCGCTTGAAGCTCGCCTTCAAGCCTTGGCGTTGGCGTCACTAATACGTCCATAGTTCGTATGATCTCCCTTTACAATAATATATACACCCAACCAGCCGAGGGCCGCTTGTAGTGATGAAAAATCAAGTTATTGCGAAATCATATGCTGCGCAAGTATCGCCGCAACGACCTCTTCTGCTGACATATTCGTCGTATCAATCGTCAGATGCGCAAAATCATAGGCATGCTTGCGCTGCTCCAGCAGCAGATTAACTCTCTCCTCCGCATCGCCTTGCAGCAAGGGGCGCGCCGTGTCTGTTTTTACCCTTGCAATAATTTGCTCCGGATTCGCCTTCAGTGCGACGACAAACCCTTTGCTAAGCATGAGTTCCCTGTTAACCTCGCTAAGCACGGCACCGCCGCCTGTAGCAATGACAGATGACTCCTCGCTCGCCAAAATCGCTTCAAGAACCTTGGTTTCGATTACCCGAAAGCCCGCTTCGCCATCCGCTGCAAAAATATCAGAAATAAGCCTGTTTTCAAGCCTTTCGATTTCCTCATCGGCGTCGACTCGCTTCCAGCCAAGTTCCCCTGCGAGCAGCTTGCTGACGGTTGACTTGCCGGTCCCCATAAACCCGATTAACACTAACTTTTTCAATGGTTGCCTGTCCATCGTAACCGTTTCACCCTTTTCGCTCTTGCTAAACCATTTCTTCTTCAACATCATAACATTTTTTTGCAATTCTAGGGTATAAAAAAGTTGCATATGCCGTATGGATGATAATGATGAATAATTAGGATTAGGAGTGACGCTCGCGATGACCAGTGATCTCAATCTGCAACCATTTCACCCCACTCAAAAACGTGTCGATCGTATTCTCGATCCTGATCATCCGCTCTGTCGCGCGGATGTCGTCTGGATGCTTGAATTGATTAAAAAAAAGGTGGCTGACGAAGATCCAGCCTTAATGGATCTTTCGCAGCCACGCTTATTGCAAAACTTTCATTTCTTTGCCGAAGCGGCTATGTCCCTCGTTCATCGCAGACATTACAGCAATCAAGAGGCTGATCGGCTGCGTGAATGGCTGCGTCAAGCAGCACACGGATTGTATGTGGACAAACCCCGCGAGCGGAATCATTAAATAGCTGCTCGTATTAAGATTGCATCCAGTTGAAGTGGAAGCTTCCTTCTTTGTCCAAACGTTTGAACGTATGAGCGCCGAAGTAGTCGCGCTGCGCTTGAAGCAGGTTCGCAGGTAAGCGCTCTGTACGGTAGCTGTCGAAATAAGCGATTGCGCTTGAGAAAGCAGGAACCGGTACGCCGTTTGCAACAGCAGCAGAAATCACTTCGCGCCAAGCGCCTTGGTAAGACTCAACGATGTTTTGGAAATAGGAATCCAACAACAGGTTGCGAAGGTTCGGATCACGGTCGTAAGCGTCTTTGATGTTTTGCAGGAAGCGAGCACGGATAATGCAGCCGCCGCGGAAAATCATTGCGATTTCGCCGTATTTAAGATCCCAGTTATATTCTTCCGAAGCCGCACGCATTTGAGCAAAGCCCTGTGCGTACGAGCAAATTTTACTTGCAAACAGCGCTTTGCGCACGGACTCGATAAATGCCGCTCTGTCGCCTTGGAAAGGTGTTTTTACAGGTCCGTTAAGCACTTTGCTAGCCGCAACGCGCTCTTCCTTCATAGCCGACAAGAAGCGAGTAAATACGGATTCCGTAATGATCGAAAGCGGAACGCCAAGATCCAGCGAGCTTTGGCTTGTCCATTTTCCAGTTCCCTTTTGGCCTGCGGAATCTAGGATAACGTCTACCATTGGCTTGCCTGTCTCAGGATCGTATTTCGAGAAGATATCTCTCGTGATCTCAATAAGGTAGCTGTCTAGCTCGCCTTTGTTCCACTCGGAGAAAATTTCGTGAAGCTCTTCTGCGCTAACGTCAAGCACATTTTTGAGCAGGTCGTATGCTTCGCAAATCAGCTGCATGTCGCCGTACTCGATTCCGTTATGTACCATTTTCACATAGTGGCCAGCGCCATCCGGTCCGATATATGTGCAGCAAGCGTCATCGCCTACTTTAGCAGAAATTGCAGTAAGGATCGGTTCAACAAGCTCGTAAGCGGATTTTTGGCCGCCTGGCATAATCGAAGGTCCTTTCAAAGCGCCCTCTTCGCCGCCGGATACGCCTGTACCGATAAAGCGGAAGCCTTTTGCTTCAAGGTCCTTGCTGCGACGTACCGTATCAGGGAAATATGCGTTTCCGCCATCGATGATAATGTCGCCTTCAGCCAAATGAGGAACGAGGGAATCGATTGTTGCGTCCGTTCCTGCTCCAGCTTGAACCATGATCAAAATTTTGCGAGGCACTTCAAGCGATTGAACGAATTCTTCAATGGTGTATGTCGGAACAAGATTTTTGCCGGCTGCTTCTTGAACGAGATCATCTGTCTTCTCGCGGGAGCGGTTAAATACTGAAACTGTAAAGCCTCTGCTCTCAATGTTAAGGGCAAGGTTCTTACCCATTACGGCCAATCCAATAACGCCAATTTGCTGTTTAGACATCTGGTTCTTCCATCCTTCATCATCTATTTTGGGTCACAATAGTTTCATTTTACTCTTTTTAAGCCAAGAAGAAAACTATTTGCCTATAAAAATGTCGGAATTGCTGCATCAAAAATATTGACCGATTCAAAAAGTTTATCTTATATATGAAGGTAAACTACTTGTTATTCGATGCGGCGCTGCATCGTTTCAATGGCATAGCACAACCTAAAAACGATCAAATGCTGTATGCGTTGCACAGCTTTCGATCGCTTTTAGTCTTTCATATAGGAACCAGCATCCATCATCAGAGCTCCAGTTGCAACATTTCCGAACGAAGCGCCATCAGCCGTTCTTTAGATTCCGTAACCGCTTCCTCGTCATCGCCTTGCAGCGCATCGAAGAGCATCGACAACTCATAATCCAGCTCATAGCGCAGTACGATGGCTCTTTCCTCTGCTCGCTTGGATTGAAAAGCTCTAATCATTTCTTCTATTGTAACAAAAGGCTTCTTCTGATAAATAATCCGATGTTCCATACCGGACACCTCCACGAGTCGTATAATCTCACCGAACATAATACTCTCAATGACGATTTGACGATCTTTAATGCGCTTCACAACCGCATGTCCACGTGTGTCATTAATCAGCTTTTCAATCAACTCCGACAGTTTCTCGTCCTTGATGATGTAGTCGCCGACAATTTTGTAACGATTTTTCATTCGCTGGAATTGAAGCTTAACGAGCTTGCGGCCTGTTCGAATGGATACTAGAAACTGCCCCTCGGTCTCGCTCCAGTACAAGGAGTAACCTTCCTGAATAAGATCGCGGATGAGATTTTGGATTTGCCGGCGGTCAAATCGCAGCTCCAAATTGCAATATTCGACTTCGTGGCTTTTGTTCACGGCAATCCCTCCCTTACCTCAGTTTAGATGATGATGAGTTGACGAAATAATCTGATAATTTGTTCTTATCTTCATCTTATACTCCATCTTATGTTATGGCAACTTGGATTATTGACTAATTTTACGAATACAGCCGACTAAACTAAAAAAAGGGCGCGGCCGTCCCCAAATGCAGACGGCTCGTTCCCCTTTTATTCCACAATGCCATAGGCGGCAGTGGAATTTTTATATGTAAGCGTATTATTTTTGTTCTACCGCTTACTTTTCAAGCGCAAAAGCGATGGCTTCCTCTAAGCCTAGCTTTTGCGTTTCCGCTTCGTTTCGGAGCTTAAGCTCAACGATACCTTCGGCGGCATGCTTCCCTACTACGATGCGAATCGGTATGCCGATAAGGTCCGAATCCTTGAACTTGACACCCGGACGCTCGTCGCGATCATCAAGCAGCGTATCAACTCCGGCCTCTTGAAGACGCGCTGCTATATGAAGCGCCAAATCCATTTGACCCTGATCCTTTGCAGAAACAGGAACGACATGAACCTGATAGGGCGCGATAGACTTCGGCCAGACGATTCCATTGCTGTCCGCATGCTGTTCAAGGACGGCGGACAGCAGCCTCGATACCCCGATTCCGTAGCATCCCATAATGAAGGGCTGCTCTGTACCCGAAGCGTTCAGAAATTTAGCGTGGAGCGCATCGCTGTATTTGGTCCCAAGCTTGAATACATGGCCAACCTCAATGCCGCGATGGAACGTCATGCGTCCTTGCTCGCAGCGCGGGCAACAGTCGCCCGCTATCGCATCGCGATAATCGCCTGCCTGTGCATTCCCGAGATGAACGCCCGGCTGCACGTTCCCCAAGTGGTAGTCCTGCTCATTTGCTCCCGCGATTCCCGCTTCCATCGCCAGAACAGCATAGTCAGCAAGGATAGGAATCGTTAAGCCGATCGGACCTGCGAAGCCGATTGGCGCGCCTGTCACACGCTCTGTCGTCACTTGATCCGCAAGCTCCAAATGAGCTGCGCCCAGCGCATTTTTGACCTTTATTTCGTTAACCTCATGATCGCCTCGAACGATTACCGCTACAGGGCTTTCGTCGGCTGTATAGATCAAAGTTTTCATGAATGCATCGGCACCGATGCCAAATGCCTCAACAAGCTGCTCAATCTTCTTAATATTCGGCGTATGAAGGCGTTCAAGCTCTTTCTGCTCTTCTGCTTGCTTGCTATCTGCTCGCAGCTCAACGCGAAACTCCGCTTTCTCGAGATTAGCCGCATAGCTGCAGGCATCGCATGCCGCAATGGTGTCTTCACCGATTTCAGCGAGCGCCATAAACTCATGCGTGCCGCCTTCTCCACCAATCGAACCTGCATCCGCCTCAACGGCACGGTAATTAAGACCGCAGCGCGTAAAAATGCGGTTATATGCCTCGTACATGCTCATATAGCTGCGGTGAAGTCCCTCCCAATCTTCGTCAAAGGAGTAGGCATCCTTCATTAGAAATTCTCTGCCGCGCAGCAAGCCGTAGCGAGGACGCTGCTCATCGCGAAACTTTGTTTGTATCTGGTACAGCGTCATCGGCAACTGCCGATAAGAACTAACCTCGCTGCGAACGAGTGCGGTTATTACTTCCTCGTGTGTCGGACCAAGCGTAAATTCCCGATCATGCCGGTCATGCAATCGTATTAATTCAGGCCCGTACACCTCGTAACGACCGGACTGCTGCCAAAGCTCGGCTGGCTGCATCGCCGGCATCAGCACTTCTTGCGCGCCTGCCCGATCCATTTCCTCCCGCACGATCTGCTCCAGCTTTCTGAGCACGCGGCGGCCGAGCGGCAAATAAGTATAAATGCCAGCCGCAAGCTGTCTGATTAGACCAGCCCGCAGCATTAGAATGTGGCTGGCTGCTTCCGCTTCCGATGGCGCCTCGCGTAAAGTCGGCATTAACAATTGGCTCTGTCTCATGCTTGGAATAGCCTCCTCTTGATTGATATTCGGTTATAAGAAAACAAAAAGAACGCATTCGAAAGGGACGAATGCGTTCGTGGTACCACCCTCATATAGCTGCCGGCAAATCCAGACAGCTCTTGCTTAGATAACGGAATATGAATTCCGGCAGCGGCTTTGTAGCTTTGCCGCTGCAGCTCGCAAGGTAGGGAATAATCAGTCGTTTATAGAAGCCTTACAGCCTGCGGGCTTCCTCTCTGCCATAAACGGCGGCTGATCAACATAGCCTTGGTCGACGCTGTTAGGATGTCGTTAACTTTTGATAAAATTTACAATATAAAGGTAGCGAAGTCAAGCGTAATTTTGCACATCGAACTCGGCTTAAGATTTGCTTGCACGATTCGGTCTTAGCACAGCAGACCCAAACGCGATCATAACGGCGGCAAATAGGAGCAGGATAAGAAGCTGCAAGCTGATATCGCTGATGCTGCCTCCGCCCCCTAAACGGTCAACCGCTTGAATGGCCCATTTTTGCGGCGTGAAATTAGCGAGCTTTTGCATAAAATCAGGCAGGATGGATATAGGGAAAAAGCAGCCGCTGATCATGCAGGTCGGTGTAATGATAAGGTTGTTGATTTGGGACAGCTGCGCGCTGTTGCGTATAAGCCCCGCTACCGCTGATGCAAGGCCTACGGCTGCCAGCAAGAAAAACTCCAGTACAAGCAGCATCGACCCAAACGTAATGCCCGGCGAGTAGCCGAATACAAAATACAATAAGCTGAGCACAATGACTAGCTGCATGGTGCCTACGAGCATGCTTCCCAAAAAATTGCCGAAGGCAATATCAATAGCACGGAGCGGAGCGGTAAACATTCTCGCCATCGTTCGCTGCTCTCTATCTTCCAGGACTAAGCCGATCGATTGACTGACAAGCATCATAACGAACATGAGCATAAGACCGATCATCATCGGATTGGAAACGATTTTGCCCAGCTTCATGCTGACATTATCGGAAATAACCTTTGGCGACGCCTGTGCATCAAGCAGCGCGGTTAGCTTCGTCAAATCTGCTTCTCCAGCCCCTTTTACAAGACTTACAGAGGATGAATGCTTGCTCGCTTCCGTCTCCAGTAAGGTTGCAAGCGATGCATTCCATAATTGCACATTCATCCGGTACAAAATCGCCTCAGATTGGCTGCCTTCGAGCAGCTTGGCTGAATAATCCGATGGGATATAGATAGCAGCATCTGCTTTTCCGTCAACGACCATATCCTTAAGATCCTGTTCTGTCAGCTTTGGCTCCAAATGAATCTCATAGAGGCTCACCTGATGAACCGAGGAAGCTAGATAGCTGCCAAGTTCGCCAGCGTCCTTATTGCTAATGGCAATAACCGCTTTTCCACCCTCTAGGTTAGCAAACAGCCCTGCCATAATGGAAAGAAAGATCGCAGGTATCAACACACTCATAATTAGCCCGTGGCGGGAACCCATTGTTCTGCGTATTAGCTGTGCAGCGATATGAAAGCTAGGCATGCTGCTTCACCACCTTTGGCAGTCTGATGACTGCAATAATTGTACACACAAGTGCAATTATGCCAAGCATTCCGATTCCGTTCCAAACCACAGCCGTATCCGTGCCGCTCATAAGAGCCCGCAGACTCACGTTAGCCCAATGATTGATCGTCAGTTTACTGGCCCCGCCTACCACCTTCTCGATACCGGTCATCATGCCGCCGCTGAGAAAGGTCATGGTGAAAACAATAATGGTAAACAAGGTTTGCGTTGTTTTTCTAGTACGGGCAAACGAAGCAATCGTAAGGGCAAGACCTACTCCCGCGACAGTGGTAAGCAAACAAATCAATGTAATGGAGCCAAAGCGGCTGCCCCACTCCACGCCATATACATAGCTGGTGAATGCTACGATAACGGCTGCTTGCAGTGCAGCAAGCATGACAGCTCCAACGATGATGCCAAATACGATCGCTCTAAACGAGCCCGGTATCGCATACATGCGCTGCAGCGTACCGCTCTCTCTCTGGTTCAGCAAAGCAAGTGCTGCTGACATGCCGCTATATAGCAGGAACATGATTAAGTAAGCAGCTGCATAGTATTGGATCGCAGACGTCTCGCCAAATATTTGACTGTCTCCAGAACCCAGATTATAAGCAGCAATAGGGCTCTTGTTAGCTTCAGCTTGGCTGTCCGCCCACACGTTTGCTGCGGCAAGCTCTGGTCCGAGCGTCTCTATCGCCGCTAAGCGTAAATTCACATTCGACAAGTAACGATTTACGACCGCATCCGCAGCTATATTTTTCTCTTCGTAGCGTCCTGAGTATGTCAGCCATTTCGTAGTTTCACCAGCAATCAATTGCTCAGAATAATTTGATGGAATAAATACGCCGTAATCGGCAATCCCCTCTCGCACAAAGTCCTTAACCTCTTTCTCCGACCCCGCCTTAAGCACTTTAATGTAAGGCGCAATCGCTTTATCTTTCCAGAACGAATCAATGCTTGCTCTCATTTCACCCTGATCCGCTGTAAACAGCGCCACCTTCGCTGGCTTAATCTCCGTATCAAAGGCGCTTCCAAGCAGCAATATCAGCAATAATGGCAATCCAATTAATAGAATAAGAACGGAACGCATCCGGCTATATTTGATCAGCTCATAATAAGCAGTCGTCCACCACACTCGCATTGTCAGCACCCCCTACTCGTCACGCAATGTGCGCCCGGTCATTTGCAGAAAGAGCGATTCGAGATTGGGCTCTTCCCTTGTCAGCTTGCGAAGATTGATTCCATGCTTCTGGATAATAAACAATAGATCCTGCAAGATGGAAGACGACTCCTTCACCGACACTTCGAGCGTCAAGCCATCGTCATGCTCATTCAACTGCTCTACGCCAGGGTGTTCCACAATCTCAGTCAGCGCGTTGCTCGATTTCTGATCTATTTCAAAAATGAGCTTCTCCCCTTGTCCTGCTTGACGCTTTAATTCATCCTTCGTACCGCATGCGATAAGCTTGCCTTGATCTAGAATGCCGATTCTCGTGCAAATCGTCTCAACTTCTTCCATATAATGGCTTGTGTAAATGACGGTTGAGCCTAGCTTGTTCAACACTCTTACCGATTCCAAAATATGATTCCTCGACTGCGGGTCAATGCCGACAGTCGGCTCATCCATAATAATGAGCTTTGGCCGGTGCATAATGGCGCAGGCGATGTTGAGCCGTCTCTTCATGCCGCCCGAGAACGTTGAAGGCTTATCCTTGGCACGCTCAAGCAGCCCAACGAATTGCAGCGCTTCGTCAACACGGTCGCGCAGGAGCGACCCTCTTAAGCCATACAATTTTGCAAAAAAAGTAACATTCTCTCTCGCCGTCAACGTTTCGTAAATGGCAAGCTCCTGCGGAACTAGACCAATCCGTTTCTTCACCTCAAGCGGCTGCTTTCGGATCGAGAAGCCATCCACCAAAATGTCGCCGCCGCTTGGCTCAAGCAAGCCCGACAGCATGTGGATAGATGTGCTCTTGCCGGCGCCGTTTGGTCCAAGCAGGCCAAAGATTTCTCCTTCGCCGATATTAAAAGTAAGATGGTTTACCGTTAATGTCGTATCGTATTTTTTGACAACCTCGCGAAATGTGACTAGACTCATGATTTGCTCATCCTCTCGGTTTGTTTCTGATAAACCAATCATACTCGAAGACAATCGCAGATACAGGTCTATTAAGTCACCTTCTGAAGGTGACAAAAGTCATCTCGTGCATATTGCGCTGCCGCCAGCATGAAAGTTGGATGAAAAGCTGCTTTCGTTATCGTTCGTTCCTGCAACATTATGCTATAATGAAGCAAATTCAGCTGCGGGAGCTTTTCGACATGAATATATGGCTATACCGGATTCGGATTTTGCTCGTAGCGATCCCTCCTATTATTAGCATCGTTAATGTAGACGCAGGCTCATATGCCATATACACGACCTTTGTGCTGCTTGCCCTGCTCCTGATTAAAGCCGGCTCCTTGTTTCCGAAAGCCGTCCATTTGCTGCTGCTTACGGAGTTTTTCGGCTTTGCTTGGTTTTCCTATACGTACGGCGGAGTATTGTTTCTATTGCTCTTCTCCACCCTTATTGCGACATTCCGCAGCAGGCCTGCACCCATGATGTGCATTTTCTGGGCAGCAATTGGATTATTGACATTGCTGTCAGGCCTGCATGGCAGAGATAATGAGATTATTTTTGCCGTAGCTGTACTCTGGGTCACGACGGCTGCTATTCTCTATGCGTCAAATGAGTTTGAGGAAAAGCGGCACCAAATAGAAGATTTATATGAGGCGTTGGCCGCCAGTCACGTGGAGCTTGACGCTGCTAGACGGAGAATGCAGGATTATGCCTCGCAGGTGGAGCATAATGCGCAGATTGAAGAGCGGAATCGCATCGCCAAAGATATTCATGACGACCTTGGTCACCGGCTTATTCGAGTTAAAATGATGTCTGAAGCCGCTCTGCATTTGTTTGATGCGGATCCAAACCGAGCAAAAGCCACTCTAACGCAAATTCGCGACCAGCTTCAGGACAGCATGGAGCTCATGCGCCGCACGGTGCGGAGGCTCGCAGCAGATGGTGAAAAGGATGCCAGGCGCTATTCGCTGGATCGTCTCGTGGAAGAATCGGCAGAGGCTTTGGGAATAGCCGTCAGCTTCCAAATAACAGGGAACCCAAGGCCGCTTTATCCGAGCATGGAGCTTATTTTGTTCAAAAATGCACAAGAAGCGATTACAAATGCGGTTCGACATGGAAAAGCAACAGCCGTTGATGTTGTTCTCAGCTTCTTGGAGACTAGCGTCGCACTTACGATAGCGAATAATGGCTGCCTGCCAAGCAAGCCGATAGAGGCAGGTCTTGGCATGAAGGGCATGAAGGAGCGGATAGCGCTGATCGGGGGCAGGCTGGAGTGGGAGAATTCAGATCGATTCTCGGTTACGACAACGCTTCCGCTCCTTGGCGGTTAACGATAATGAAGATACTGCTCGCTTAGAAATGGAGATGTTCGAGCTTATGATTCAAGTGCTGGTAGTGGATGATGATCCTTTTATTCGAGAGAGCATGAAAGTTATATTGGATTTGGATAGTGATTTGCAGGTTGCCGGCGTATGCGCAAACGGACAGGAAGCAGCAGTGTTTGTCCGCCAGCATCCAGTTGACGTGGTCCTCATGGACATTCGGATGCCTGTCTGCGACGGCGTGGAGGGCACAAAGCTGCTGCGAGCACTTGAGCATCCCCCTGCTGTCCTCATCCTGACGACCTTCGACGATGATGAATATATCGCGCAAGCCATTCGGAACGGTGCGAACGGCTATCTGCTCAAAAATGTCCCGCCAAGCCGCATCATCAGCGGCATTAAGACGGTGCATGAGGGCTCTGTGCTCATTCACCCTGAAATTGCGCGCAAGCTTGCTGGCATGCTCGAGTCGCCTCGCACCGATACAAATAAACTCTTGACGATCAGCGGCCTCACGCCGGCAGAAAGCCAAATCGTCCGCCTCATTGCGGATGGCCAATCAAACAAAGAAATTGCCGCCTCCTTGTTTTTGAGCGAAGGCACCGTCAAAAATTATATAACCGAAATCTTAAATAAGCTTGAGCTCCGCGACCGTACGCAAATCGCCATCTTTTATTTAAAATTATTGCATCAATGATTCTTGTTAACCGAAGGAGACTATAACGATGACTACACAGACTGCTGCTGCAGCTTCTGCTTCTACTACTCTTGCTGGCTTCACGCAGGCTGACTTTGATGTTTTTGGACTCGAGGGTCTCGAAGAAAGAATGGCCGCTATTCAAAATCAAATTCAACCTAAATTCCGTGCGCTCGGGGAGCAGCTCAGCGTAGATACGGCCGTTCATGCCGGCAATGAAATGTATCTGCATGTCGCAAGGCATGCTCGCCGCAAAGTAAACCCGCCGAAGGATACTTGGCTCGCGATTTGCAGCAATAAACGCGGCTACAAGGCTCATCCGCATTTTCAGCTTGGCTTGTTCGATGATCATTTATTTATATGGCTTGCGCTTATTTATGAAGTACCGAACAAAGCCAACATTGCGAAGGCCTTCTTGAAGCAGATCGACGACGTAATCGCAACCGTTCCTAAGCATTATGTGCTCTCATTGGATCATATGAAGAAGGATTCTATCGCGATCAGCGGTATGTCGAAGCAGGATTGGAAAGACGCGCTTGTCCGCTTCCGTGACGTGCAGAAGGCTGAGCTGCTAATCGGTCTTCATGTGAAGGCGGATGATCCGATCCTTCAAGACGGCGATGCGCTGCTGGCGCTAGCTTCCTCCACCTATGATACGCTCATGCCGCTCTACCGCATGGCGAACTTATAAAAAAAAGGCTGTACCCTAAGGTCGATTTCGACCTCAGCGGTACAGCCTTTTCTGTTTAATCCAGCAGTGCTGCTGCGGCTTCCGCTTGCGCGGAAGCTGCGCCAGCGCGCCGTTGTTTCCGCGAGGTGCGGAAGAATAGCAGCTCATACACGCATGGAACGATGATCAGCGTAAGCAGCGTTGCTGCGGTCAAGCCCCCGATTACGACGATAGCTAAGCTTTGGGATACGATGCTTCCCGATTCATGCGAACCGAATAAGAGTGGCAGCATTGCAGATACCGTCGCTACCGCCGTCATGACGATCGGACGCATCCTCGTCGTGGCCGCTTCGATCAGCGCTTCGCGAATCGACATCGTCTGCTCGTTTTGCTTCACGCGATCAATCAATACGATCGCATTCGTGACGACGATTCCGATCAGCATCAGCGCTCCGAACATCGCCGTGAAATCCGGCGTTACGCCCGAGACGAGCAAGCCCGTTACGGCACCGATGGCTGCAAGCGGCAGTGAAATCATAATCGCAAGTGGCGCGCGAAGCGTTTTGAAGGTCATCACCATAATCAGATACACGATACCGATGGAAATAAGCGCTGTTAATCCGAGGTCTGCAAAATCTCTCGATTGTTCGGCTGATGCTCCGCCTATCATAAGCGTTACGCCCTTCGGCAGCTTAATCTCCTTCGTCGCTTTGTTGATTTTATCACCAACAACCGAAAGCTCCTTAGGGTCAGCGTTAGCTGTTACTCGGATATAAGTCTTTCCTTCTTTATGGTAGTAAAGCGCGGGCTCCTCGGTGCGTACCAATTCCGCAACCTTCGATATAGGAGTGGCGCCTGTTTCCGTCATCACAGTCAACTGCTCAAGCTCAGCCTTTGAATCTGGATTCAATGCCGGCTGCAAAATTACAGGCGTATCGTTATCCTCTATTCGAATCATGCCAATCGGCACCGGGTTAAGCATGCCTTGCAGCTGCATCGCCAACTCTTGACCTTTCGCAAGCGAAGGATCGACATGGAAGGAGAAAACCGATTTCTTCTCCTCTTGATTGCTGACTACCTTTTGTACGCCATCAATCGGCTTAATAGCTGCGATAAGCTGTTGTGCGGCTTGAGCAAGCTGCTCAGAATCGTCGCCAGTCACGTCAATATTGATTTGCGGCTGTTTGCCTCCCATTATTAAATCGGTAGCATTAACCGTTAACGTTGCCTCTTTATATTGATCCTTTTGTGAATTTACGTTATCTATAAACAGCTCAGCGTCGACGTTATCCTTCAGGTCAATCAAATAAGTAATGAGCGTAGGCGATGAAACAGACCCGTTTTTGGCCGCGTCGGCGCTATTGCCAAGCACCATCAAAACCCATTCGATATCTTTATTGCCTGTCAAATAGGATTCAAACTTCTTGCCGGCAGCGAGCATTTTATCTGCTGACGTTTCGCTCGGATATTGCAGCGTTACTCTAACGTTCTCGGCGCTGGAGGTGTCAAGAGCTCCTTTAGGCATTGATATGTAAGCACCAATCGAGCCGGCTAACAGCAGTACAGCGATAATTAACGGTACTAATTTATGGGCAAGATTCCAGCGAATGAAAGCTGCGAATTTGGGAGAACCCGCATGCTCCTTCTCCTTCGTTCCGCGCAGCAAGAGCGCGCTTAGAATCGGTACGACGGTCAACGCTACTAAGAGTGAGGCTATCAGCGAGTAAGCAACCGTAAGCGCGAATGGCAGCAGGAATGCTTGCAGCGAGCCGCGCAGAAGGCCCATCGGTAAAAATACCGCAACCGTTACGAGTGTTGATGAAGTAATGGCGGAAGCTACTTCCTTCGTTGCATCCGTTATGAGCTTAACGGAGAAGGATTCCTTTTGCAGCCTTCTAAAAATGTTCTCAATGACTACGATACTATCGTCCACTAGTCGGCCAACCGCTACCGCTACGCCGCCAAGCGTAATGATGTTAAGCGATACGCCAGAGAGCTGCAGCAAATAAAGCGTAATGCCGAGCGAAAGCGGGATCGAGACGATTGTCACGATCGTCGCTTTAAAATTGCGCATGAATATCAATATAACGATCGTTGCAAACAAAGCGCCAAGCAGCACTTCACGCATCATACTGTTAACGGAAGTGACGACCGAGTCGGATGTGCTTAAAATAATAGAAGCATTAATTCCATTGATATCAGCGTTTAGCTGCTCTACAGTTTTCTCGATTCCTTGACCGACAGTAACTGCATTCGCATCGGCAGATTTAGAGATGGTGAACATTACCGCATCCTTGCCGTTCATCCGGCTGATGCTTTGTTGTTCCTTGGCAAGCTCAACAGTCGCCACGTCTCCAAGCTTTACGCCGGCAGCGACGGGGAGCGTGCGCAGCGTTTCCACATCCGTCACATGATCATATACATTTAGATTGCTGGCTGCTCCGTCCAATGTACGCTCACCGATAGATACCGAAGTCCCTCTGCCCTGCAGAACGCCCATTAGTGCTTGTACTGGAATACCCGCATCAGCAAGCTTATCCGTTAGCGGTACAACATGCACTGACGGCGACGATTTGCCGCTTATGCTGACCTGTCCCGCACCTTCAGACTTCTGAAGCGCCATCGACACCTCTTTAAGCTTTGCTTCCTTTTCTTGTTCGCTCATTCCCTCTTCAAAGGTTAACGTTACCCAAGCGAGAGGAATCATGGAAGTATTGAATTGAACGACGAAAGGCTTCATCACATTTGCAGGCAGCGGTACCTGATCCACTATCCGTTCAATTTCCGCCTTCGCTTCCTTCATATTCGTTTTTGAATCAAAATTCAAATTAACTTGAGCGTATCCGTCACCTGAAGTCGAGAGCATATCAGTCTTCCCTTTCACGAACGCTACGGCCTCCTCCAGAGGGTTCGTAACCATCTGCTCCATCGACTTCGCGTCACTGCCCGGTCCAATAACGGTAATCATGACCTGAGGATTGTCTGATGCCGGCAAAAACTCCATCGGCAGCCTGAAATAGCTGATAACCCCCATCGCTAATGCCATAATGACGATCAGTATCATGGCCGCCTTATTCCGGAACGACCATTCTGTCAATCTATTCATTTGTTCCCGACTCCTTTTCCCTTTACGGTTATCTTTTGTTTTGACATTACTAATCATAGTGGGAAAGTCTGGTCAGCAAAAACGTCCAGAGAAGGGAATTGTTTCTCGCCCTAAGTCGTAAACCGTCTACGACTGCAGACCGATTGCCAGCTTAATTTCAGAAAAATGATTTTCGCGCAAAAGGGGTTTTTTGAATAGTAGATCTGTACCAAAGCCTTATCATGGTTTCTTTCGTCCACCGTTGAAGTGCGGATCATAAGAAAGCTAATGCTCCAACTCTACTTTCAAGTTGTGGTTGGAGGCTTTTTTGGTTGATATTTGTCTTATTCATTTTTACTTTTATTGTAAGATAAAGAACGGACTGCAGTTCCGCTATTTTAGCGTTATGACCATTTAGGCGCATTATGCGGACAGGAGATCCGTCCCTCCATTTAAACGAGGTTAAAATGGGGTTTTCCGAGTGATGGCGAAACCTGAGTCCGCGAACGCCACAATAATCGTTGAATTAGTAAAATAAAGGAATCACTGTCCGCTGAAGCTCTCATTTCCACCACCGCCCACATGCCTGATTAGTTGCAATCGATGTTTGTGGAAGTTCTTCCATTTGGCTGCAAAAGCTCAAAATAGAAAGATGGCGGTACAGGAATAGTCCCTGCACCGCCATCTTTTCTTTCAATTTTTGTTCAAAAGCAACCTATTTCTCTAGCGAGTTTAGTACGTTTGAGACAGCAACTTTATTTGTTATTTAGCCGTATCTGCCGCGCTTTCCGGAAAGCTGATCTTGTCCAATTGGCGGAAGCGAAGCAGCAGGAGCAGAGCTGCCAAGCACAATATGCCGCCAAGCAAATAAGGAAGTCCCATTTCAATCGTGAAGAAGAAGGAGCCTAGCAGCGGCCCTGCTATGCGGCCTAAGCTATCCATGGACGAGCTTAGACCGGATGCAACGCCCGTACCGACAGTCGTCTTCTGCGTAATGAGCGACGTAACGCACGGCCGGATCAAGGAGTTGCCGATTCCAAATACAGCAAGCGACATCGTAGCCCACCATAAGGAATGTGCGGCGAGCAATAGGAAAAAACCAATAGCTGAAATGATGAGCCCTAAAGCGATATATTTGGGCTCCTCGCCTTTCTTGATAAGCCTGCGTACAATGCCCCCTTGCACAAGCGCACCGACAAACCCGCATACAAAAAATAATATGCCGACCTGCAGCGGAGTGACGTCAAACCGCCGCATTCCAAAAAACTGCAGCGTTGCTTCCATTCCCGCGAGCGTGAACGTTACGAAGAACGCCAATACGTACAAATATTTAAGCGGTCCAGTAAAAGCCGCAAGGCGCGATACCCGCTTCTCCGACTTGCTTCTCCGCTGTTCTGGCGCAAGTGATTCCTTCAGCTTCGCCGCGGCAAGCACGAAGGTAATGAGCGCCAAGGCCGATGCAGCGTAAAAAGGGGTTTCTAGCGTGACCACGCTGAGCAAACCGCCAACGCCCGGTCCTATCGTAAAGCCAAGGCCGATCGACATGCCGACGAGCCCCATTCCCTTTGTCCGCTCCTCCGGCGGCGTTATGTCTGCGACATACGCAACGATAACGGAAGCAACTGCACCCGAGAACAAGCCGCCAAGCACACGAGAAAGATACATAAGCGTCAAATTGCCGGAGGACAGCCCAAACAGCAAAAAGCTCGCTGCAAATCCAAGAACGCCGACTAAAATAATTGGCCGTCTGCCAATACGGTCGGACAAGCTCCCCCAGAAAGGTGATAGAATGAACGAAACAGCAGAATAAATAGCCAGCATCCGTCCCGTATGTAATTCTGCTTTGCTTGGATCCGCTGCTTGGATAATTTCAGGCATAACCGGAATGATAATGCCGAATCCTATAAATGTTGTCATTAGAATAGCCATTACAATAAGCATTCGTTTATCTTTCATGCTGCAACCCCTCCACCAACCTATGTTACCATATCCTTTTATCCATCATGTATGAACAATTGAAGAACAAATAAGACAGACTCACAAATTATTAAAAAAATGTAGCTTGCAATCCCCCCTGTATTTGCTATACTCAACTTTGTTTGTTACCTCTTAATGAAAGGCAGGGATGATAGCGATGGATCACAATAAAACCCCGCTCTTCACCGCGCTTCGCCGACATGCGGAGCAGGATCCCGTTCAGTTTCATATTCCCGGACACAAAAAAGGATTGGGCAGCGACTCGGAATTTCGCGAATTTATCGGCGATAACGCGTTGTCGATCGATTTAATCAATATAGCACCGCTTGATGACCTGCATCAACCGACAGGCGTTATTGAAGAAGCGCAGAAGCTGGCTGCTGACGCCTTCGGATCGGACTATACTTATTTCTCTGTGCAAGGAACAAGCGGCGCAATTATAACCATGATCTTATCGGTATGCGCGCCTGGGGACAAAATTATCGTTCCTCGCAATGTGCACAAATCCATTATGGCTGCCATTATTTTTGCAGGCGCTAGACCTGTATTCATTTCGCCTGCGCGAGACAATAATCTTGGTATCGACCACGGCATCACGACTCGATCCGTCCGCAAAGCGCTCGAGCGCCACCCTGATGCCAAAGCCGTGCTTGTCATCAACCCGACTTACTTTGGCATATGCGCCAACCTCAAAGAGATTGTCGATCTTGTTCATACCTTCGACATCCCTGTCCTCGTGGACGAGGCGCATGGCGTGCTCATTCATTTCCATGAGAAGCTGCCAATGTCCGCTATGCAGGCTGGCGCGGATATGGCTGCGACTAGCGTTCATAAGCTCGGCGGCTCCATGACACAAAGCTCGGTGCTCAATGTCCGCAAGGGCAGAGTCAACCCGCATCGCATTCAGACTGTAATCAGTATGCTGACGACAACGTCGACATCCTACATCTTGCTGGCATCGCTGGATTCGTCGAGACGCAATCTTGCTTTGAACGGACATGCTATCGCTGAGCGCGCGATTGAGCTTGCCCAGCTTGCACGTAAGGAAATCAATGAGATTCCAGGTCTGTATTGCTTCGGAGAAGAAATTCTCGGTGATGAGGCTACCTATGATTACGATCCGACTAAAGTTTCCATTCATGTCCGTCACCTTGGCATTACCGGCTACGAGACGGAAAACTGGCTTCGCGACAACTATAATGTGGAAATTGAAATGAGCGACATGTATAACATTCTTTGCTTAGTTACGCCTGGAGATACCTCTGATTCCGTATCAAAATTATTAATTGCGCTTCGCGGCCTGTCAGAGCGGTTCCATGATGGTGCTGAAGCGCGTGAATTAGTTGTCAAAATCCCAGATATCCCGCAGCTTTCCTTATCGCCGCGCGATGCTTTCTACGGTCAGACGGAAGTGCTGCCATTCAAGGAATCAGCGGGCCGAATTATTGCGGAATTTATCTACGTATATCCGCCGGGCATCCCGATTCTGCTGCCGGGCGAGGTTATAACGCAAAAAAATATCGATTATATCGTTGATCACGTCCAAGTCGGCCTGCCGGTCAAAGGACCTGAGGATCGCAGCATCGAATATGTGAAAGTAATCGTTGAAGAAACGGCTATTTCATAATTAAAGCTTGTAAACCGACTTAATGAAGCACAACAATGCTTCGAGGGTCGGTTTTTTTTCGCTCCATTTTTCCGGAATGCCACTTATTGTCAACCGATTTCTTGCATGCTATGATGTTTGCAGAGGTGAGATACGATGAGTCAAAGCGCTTACATAAAATTTGTGCAAGGATCATCCGTGGAGAAGCTGACATTAGAGGAAGTGCAAAGCCAGCTCCTGCATTACCAAGAGCAAACGAAGCTAACCGGCTTACAGTTAGATTGGGATTACGCCGAAGCAGCATTCCCTTATACGATCGAATCAAAGCAGGATGAACGTTGGTTTTATTTGAAGGGTATTAATCCTCTTTATAAGCATATTATACTTGGCCCAAGCGAAACAGAGACCGTGTCTGGCAAAGTCGTACCCTGCGTGCAGGTCGTTCTTCCCGACGAATCTACCCACGGCGACAAGGCGAAAGCAAATGAGCTGTGCAAATATATCGCCAAGCAGCTGCAAGCAGAGCTGACCATGTTCAATGGCCGAACGATTTATTATAATCCGCGCAAATAATCAGGCGCACACAAAAAAATCCGCAAGCGGCGCTCGCGGATTTTTTGTGTGCTGCAAGCTCGTAAGATGGCGACCCGGAACTAGTTCCCTTCGCTCTCCGTACGTGCAATTTCCTCGTAGATCGCCGTTACGCGATCCCACTCGGCATCGTCTTCGATGCCAACAAGGAAGGACTCATCGTTTTCTTCTTCAATACGGAAAATGACGCCGTCTGCTTCCGGATCGTTGCGATCCAGCAATACTGCGTACACATTGTTTTCGGATTCAAACGTATAAACCATGACCATCTCGCGTTCCTGGCCCTCGTCGTCAGTCACGATAAAGACATGCTCTTCATGCTCGTGATCTTGACCACAGCCGCAATCATCTCCATGCTGATGCTCGCTCATGATATTACCCCATTTCAATAATGTTTACAGACTATCGTATAGTAACATGACACTCTATCTACGGTCAAACAAAGACGCCCCTCGCAGTAGAGGAGCGCCTTGGCTTTGCCTATGCATTATTGGGAAGAAATTAATTTTTCAGAGACAGGCGTCCATTCATCCGAACCTTGCAGCTTGACAAAGAAACGAATCGGATATTTTCCGCTAGCTTCAAACTTATAATCAATTTCATCTGTTGCAAACCAAAAATTGTCCTTGTTCGTTGTTACGGCTTCCGTTTGAATTACTTTCTCTTTACCATATGGGTCAAAGATCGAGACTTTCACAGCGACGATATCCGTCTTCAAATTATCGATCTGAGCAAACACTTTGAACTTCGCTTGATAGCCCTTGGATACATTTCCGAATACCGCATTATTTTGGAAAAGAAACATATGCACATTTGGCTTATACACGGCTGCTCGTTTGCTTTGATTATCCCATTCAACGATCGCTTGCATTGATGTGGCTAATTGACGAAGCGGCAAATAGGTTTTGCTGTCTGTGACTAAACCACCGTCATCCTGCTCATTGCCATTAATGATGACGCGAACCTTCTGTGTTGCAGAATCTGCGAACAGCATGGTTCCGCCCCAAACCGATAGCAACAGCAGCAGAATAGCAACTTTTGTGAGTTTCATAGATGTAAGCCCTCCATCCGATAGCTGGATGTATGGTTATACTCGCTTGCATTACCAAAGTTGCGCTTTGGACAAATCTATTTGCACCCCTAAGCATAATTCGACCAGTATTGTCAAACGCTGTTGAAACATGCGCTTGCCTGGGAAATACCGAAATGAAATGATGCTATTACCCAAACGTTCTCGTTAGTACGCAAGGTACGCCCTTCCCTAGTGTGCCGGGCTGTCTCATCCTTGCCAAATAGCTCATTCCCCTTGCGCACGGCGTCTTGCACACCGCACAAGTGTCCGATAGCACCAGCTTGTAATTATAATGCTTGCGATCGCTTGCCGGTGTTTTTTTCTTCGCTACTTTACCTTTTCCTTTGCTCATCCTTCGTTCGCCTCCACTATACGTTTCGCTTTAGCATTGTATGTAGGGAAGGGCGAATGTGCATCTGCAATTGTCAGGGATACACAATTTTTGGTACAGTACTTATGTGGAATGCTGAGGAGGTTTTATCATGAACATAAAGATGATTGGAACAGGAAGCGCTTTTGCGAAAAAATACGATAACAACAATGCCATTATTGAATCAGACGGCTTTCGACTGCTTGTTGATTGCGGTATTACTCTTCCCAAAGCGCTGCATCAGCAGGGATATTCCTTCTCTGAGCTTGATGCGGTATTGATTAGTCACATTCATGGAGATCATGTTGGCGGCTTGGAGGAGTACGCTTTTCAGATGATGTTCAAATATAATCGCAAGCCGGTACTTTTCATTGCCGAATCACTAATTGAACCGCTTTGGGAACATACTCTTCGCGGCGGGCTAACGCAGGAGCCGCTAGATAAGCTGGAGCACTTCTTTGAGGTTCGTCCACTCAAGCCGAATATAGAAATTGAGCTTCATCCCGGCTTAACGGTCAAGCTCATTCAAACGAAGCATATTTCGAATAAGCCCAGCTATTCCTTTCTATTTAACAATAGCTTCTTCTATTCTGCCGATATGCGATTCGATCCGTCGCTGCTTCAACAATTAGTTGATGAAGGCGTCACCACGATTTATCATGATTGCCAGCTTGAAGCACCAGGAGTCGTTCACGCCTGCTTGGAGGAGCTTCTAAGCCTTCCGGAAGAAATCCAAAGAAAAACATGGCTCATGCACTACGGAGACGCTATAGAGAAATTTGAGGGCCATACCGGCCATATGCGAATTGTCGAGCAGCATAAGCAATACACGGTAGAGTAGACATAAGAAAGGCGCCTGCATATTCCTTATGCGGCGCCTTTCCTTTTAGAGCCTTAGTCATCCATGGACGATCTAGGCAAATCACGCTGGTTTGTCGGTTTATTTAAGAGCATTAACTATTTGCCCTAAAAGGTAGGCAGCTGGTCCAAATTGTTCGTCGGATCGCCGTCGGCATCGCCGCGGATATACGTATCGCCATCTCTGCCCTTGAAGGCGTTAACGCCCGAAATATTTCCGGCTTGGACTTCCTGAAGCGCCGTTGCATAATCAAGCACGCGACCGCTTGTCGTTTTGAACGCAGTCAGGTCACCGTCTCCGTTTTTTTGCACGGCGACAATCTGCTCTCTCGTGTCTTGTCCGCCAATCGAATCGCTCATTTTTCGTTAGCTCCTTTCAATGTAGAAGAATGTACAACAATCCTTATATTGCCTTATAGATGGAGTTATTATGCAGAGAAACCCCATTTATTTTGCAGCTTGCGCTTGGAATAATAAAAGCTCGTATGTTGCAGCGATGCCTTCTGGCAGGCTGAACCTCTTCTCATACTCCATGTACATGTTCGTGAACAGGCTTCTTGAGCCGAAGTAGCGTTTATCGGCAGCTTCTGAAGCGCTGGCTCCTACCGCTTTTACAGAGTGCAGAAACTCTCTTACAGAAGCAAATTTTTCGATTTGAGTCGAGCATTCAGCTTGAATGGTTGAGAAGCCCGCTTCAGCCAGCATGCCCTTCCACTCGGAAGCGGATTGGAACGAAATCCCGTGACGCTGCGGGACTTTTCCGTTGGCATTATAAACGGCATTAAATGATTCATGCAGCTCGCGAAACGTTTCCGGCCCGAACGTTGTAAACACCAGCAAGCCTTCTGAACGAAGCAGGCCTTGCAGCTTGCGCAGCGTCTTGCTCGGCTCGCTCAACCATTGAAAGCATGCGTTAGCGACGATCAAATCAAATGAGCCTGATGGAGCTTCGGATACCCACTCCTCGACATCTGCATGCAAAAAACGAACGCGCGCTCGTCCAGAACCTAAACGGAGACGATGCTCAGCTGCTTTTAGCATCTCCGGTGCCAAGTCCAATGCGGTAATCATGGAGCTTGACCATTCGTTAGCCAACATTTCGGTCAGCGTTCCGGTTCCGCAGCCTACTTCAAGTATTCGAAGCGCGGGGGGTTCTTCTGGGTGAGCATGCTTTTGAAGCGTTTGGGCAAGTCGATCCGCCATTAAGCGCTGCACGTTTGCATGCTGATCATAAGTACCGGCTGCGCTGCGATTAAAATGTCGTTTGATCATTTGTTTTCTGTTGCTCATGCCACCATCTCCTTAGCTCGACGGCTATGCCCGCTTCCCTTCCAATAAACGGTACATGGCCGCAGTCGGTTAATGTTAGCAGCTCAGCGCTTGGCAATAGGGACATCAACTCCCCGGCAGCGCCGTATGGACAAATCTTATCCTCGGTGCCATGAATTAATAAAACAGGGCATGTCATCTGTGAAAGTAGAGTTAAGCTCTCCTCATGACGTAAAAGCTCAAGTCCCGCGATAAGAGCAGAGGTTGTCCAGCCACCTATCGACGGAAGACTGTCAGGCAAGTCAGCTTCCCGTTCCGAATCCGTAAACATGATCTGCCGAAATTTCAACTCTACTTCAAATCGGTCATTCTGAAGGCTTCTAATCATCTGCCTCATATAAGCATCCGACCATCCCCTAGTCTTCTCTTCTCTTGAACGGGTAAACCGGGCTGTTCCTGCGAGCAGCAAGAGACCGTCTGCGTACCTTCTTGAAGCAAGTCTAAGTGCCAATAATGCGCCAAGCGACCAGCCTGCTATCAATAGCGGACTGCCGGCGTCTTCTGCAGCCGAATCGATCAGCTCCAGCATCTCTTCTGGCGTATCTGCCTTGCTGTAATCTACAGCGATATGATGAAATTCCGGTAAACACGCATGAAACCGGTCGAAGACTGTATTCGAAATGCTCCATCCCGACAGCCATAGGATCGTGCTTTGCTTCATGCCGGTGCCAGGTCTGCCAAATAGGGCAGAATCATTCAACGGATAATCAGCCAATTCTGTCATGGACTCAGCACCCCCAGCTGCAATCCGATCCGGCGAATGCGCATGGCCGCATCGACCAATTCATGCTCAGCATGCGCTGCCGATAAGGAGAAACGAATGCGCGCGGTTCCGATTGGAACGGTTGGCGGACGAATCGCTACAGCGGCGATTCCTTCAACTTCGAGCGCTTCACTGAAACGAAGTGCCACTGCGTTATCGCCGACGATCAGCGGAATGATAGGCGTGTCCCCGGAGCCGACGTTAAAGCCGGCAGCACAAAGAGAGGAGCGGAACAGCCTGCACGCCGCATGAAGATGTTCACGCTGCCAATGCTCGGCCTGTACCAAGTCGAGTGCGGTTGAAATACCTGCGATGAGCGACGGGGGCAGCGCCGTTGAATAAATCAACGACCTTGCCTTGTTGATCAGCCAGCGGATTAAAGTTCGACTGCCGCAAACATACGCGCCGTATACGCCAAACGCTTTGCTGAATGTACCCATATGTACATCCACCTCATTTTGCAAACCCAGCTCATGGCATAGCCCCTCGCCGCGCGCTCCGTAAATTCCCCCGCTATGCGCCTCGTCTACCATCAGCATCGCGCCATGCTCTCTTTTGAGCGAAGCTAGCTCCTGCAAGGGTGCCAGATCGCCATCCATGGAAAAAACGGCATCTGTAACAATCAGCTTACGCCGTTTGTCACGGTGCTTGTTCAGCAATGCCTTCAGATGCTCCATATCGTTATGGCGGTATCTAGCATGCTCGGCTCGGCTCATGACAATGCCGTCCACAATGCTCGCATGGTTGAACTGATCACTGAAAACGACATCGCCTCGTCCAACGAGTGCGCTTATTACACTTGAATTAGCCATATAGCCGTTTGCAAATACAAGTGCAGCCTCACTGTTCTGCCAAGCAGCCAGCTCTTCCTCAAGGCGGCCATTCAGCGGCCGGTTGCCGGTTACAAGGCGCGAAGCGCCTGAGCCTGCTCCGCCTATAAGAAGCTGCTCGCGAATCGCCTCAGTAATGGCGGGATGCAGTGCAAGCCCTAGATAATCATTGGATGCCAGATTTAGCAGCACTCGTTCTCCGCGCCGCACATAGCCAGGGCGATCTGAAACGGTGTCATTCTCGCGCAGGGTGCGCTCAAGCGATGCATCTGTCAATTTCGCAAGCTCTTCTTCCATCCACTTCATGTTCTGTACCGCCTTAAAGGGCATTCAATTCAATTTCAAAGCCCATATCTTCAATAATTTGATGATCAGCCGAAATATCTTGGCCTGCTGTCGTTAAATAATCGCCAACAAAAAGCGAATTTGCAGCGTATAGCGACAAAGGCTGCAGTGAACGGAGGTTTACCTCGCGGCCGCCCGCGACACGAATTTCTTTTGCCGGGCAAATGAACCGAAACAGCGCAAGAACCTTCAAAGCTTTTATAGCCGGAGTACGTCCAGCCTTCTCAAGCGGGGTCCCCGGAATCGCATTCAGGAAATTGATTGGAATCGAATCCGCATCCAGCTCGCGGAGCGCGTAAGCCATTTCAACGATTTCTTGATTCGTTTCCCCCATACCGATAATGACGCCCGAGCAGGGAGATATGCCGTGCATCTTCACCTTCTCTACCGTTTCAACTCGCTGGTCGTATGTATGAGTTGTCGTAATCGACGGGTAGTTGGCTTTGCTCGTATTCAGATTATGATTGTATCGATGTACGCCTGCTTCCGCTAAGCGCTCGGCTTGACCGTCCTTTAACAGTCCCAAGCAGGCGCATATTTTGAGCGGCATCGTATCACGGATTTCTTTTACCGCATCTACGACTTGATTCAGTTCCCTTTCCGTTGGACCTTTCCCGGCCGCAACAATGCAATAGGTGCCTGCCTTGCGAGCCATCGCTTCGCGGGCTCCTGCTACCAATGTGTCCTTATCGAGCAGCGTATATTTTTGAACGGGCGCAGTTGATACGATAGATTGCGAGCAATAGCCGCAGTCTTCGGGACAAAGGCCGCTTTTGGCGTTGATGATCATGTTCAGCTTCACTTTTTTGCCGAAATAATGCTTCCTCACCGTAAAAGCAGCTTGCAGCAGCGGAAGCAGCTCCTCGTTGTCCGCTTCAAGTATGGCTAGCCCTTCCTCAACCGTTAAAAGCTCGCCATTAAGCGCTTTTTGAGCAAAAGAAGCCCATTCAACATTACCAGCTACTGTATTCATTATTCTACAGCCTCCGTTAATTGAGCAGCTAATCCTTGTAGGATAGGTGTCAATAGAATCTTTTCTCTTACCGTCTTGATCAACAATTGTGTATTCTTCTCGTCATGCAAGCGTGGAAAACGACCGAGTACCTTTACGCCGCAATATCGTTCGATTAGCTTTGCGTTCATTGCGACACTCGGATCGTCCTGTATGTCTGTCGATTCGCCATCGTTTAAAATAATGCCGATGATCGGGATCTTGCGGTCACGGAGGAAGGACACCGTAAGCAGCGTGTGGTTAATCGTGCCGAGACCTGAACGCGCCACAATTATGACGGGTACGCGCAGCTCCGTAATCAAGTCTGCTACGAGTGCGGTGTCAGTCAGCGGAACCGCGACGCCGCCTGCTCCTTCGACAAGCAGCGACTCGTAACGCTTCGCCAAAGGCTCGCCAGCGTCGATTAGCTCCCGCAGCGTTAAGCTCATCCCCGCTTCCTTTGCAGCGAGCAGCGGGGCAAGAGGTGCCTCAAATGTAAATGGCCCCACTGCTTCCGCCCGTTCTTCAATGCCGGAGCATTGCAGCAGACGTTCTGCGTCGGTAGCTCCGCTGCCAAGAGGGGCGCCTGACTGCACAGGCTTCCATACGCCGACATTTAGCCCTTCAGCGCGCATCGCAGCAGCAAGAGCACCCGTAACGATTGTTTTCCCAACGCCGGTGTCCGTTCCCGTTACAAATAATCCGCGTATCCCATTCATGAATGTAAACCACCTTCAGTGACATCTATGATGGCTTGTACCAAAATATCCGTCATTGCAGCAAGCTCAGCTTCTGTGCTGGCAAGCGGAGGAATAAACACGATGACATTGCCAAGCGGCCTCGTAAGCAGTCCTAGCTCTTTAGCTCGCCTGCTCGTTCTGACGCCAATTCGTTCTGCCCATTCGTAAGACTCTCGTGAAGCCTTATTGCGTACGAGCTCAATTCCGATCATCAGTCCCTTTTGCCGGATATCGCCGACATGCGGACGGTTTTTAAGCGCAGCGAGCTTTTGCTCTACAAAGGACGCCTTTATGTTTACGCCTTCAAGCATGTTACGTTCTTCAAACAGCTTCAAGCTTGCCAATGCAACTGCACATCCAAGCGGGTTGCCCGTGAAGGAATGTCCGTGGAAAAATGTTTTCTGTTCCGTGTAATCCGCATAAAAAGCATCATAAATCTCATCCGTCGCAAGCGTCGCTGCCACCGGCAAATAGCCGCCAGTCAGCCCTTTTCCTATAACCATCAAATCAGGCGAGACCTGCTCCAAATCGCAAGCGAACATCGCACCCGTCCGGCCAAAGCCCGTTGCCACCTCATCCGCGATAAGCAGCACGCCATACTGTCGGCACAGCGCGGCCATCTCGCGTAAACAACCCGGCGGCATGACGATGATCCCACCGGCTCCCTGCACGATCGGCTCCACAATTAGCGCAGCTATCTCATCAGCCTTTGTCTCAAGGAGCATTCGCAATGCCGTTAGTGTAGCTTTCATCGCTTCTGCAGCTCCGCCTTCATGGCGATAAGCATTCGGGTAAGGAATCACGTGGGATGGAAAAAGCATGGGGCGGAACACGTCATGATAGAGCGGAATAGCACCTACGCTGACTGCGCCAATCGTATCCCCATGGTACGCTTGATTCATCGTGATAAACGTTGATTTGCCCTTTATCCCGAGGTTATGCCAGTATTGAAATGCCATTTTGATCGCAATCTCGACACCGGTTGCTCCGGAATCAGAGTAAAAAACTTTATTTAAGCCTTTTGGAGCGATAACTGCCAATCTCTCTGCCAGCTCAATTGCCGGTACATTTGCCATTCCGAGCAAAGTGCTGTGGGCGACAAGCTCCAGCTGATCCCTGATCGCTTGATTGAGCTCCGGCACGTTATGCCCGTGAACGTTGAGCCAGACGGATGAGAAACCGTCATAATAAGCACGGCCCTGCACATCATATAGCCGGACGCCTTCCCCACGTTCAATGATGAGCGGATCTGCGTCATTATAGTCCTTCATTTGGGTAAAAGGATGCCATAGGTGCGCCTTGTTCATTGCGGTAAGCCATTCGTAACTCCGTGTCATAATAATCTCCATCCGATAATCATTCCTATTGTTAACCAAAATATTTTTATTTAGGTTGACAATAGATTGCTGCTAGTTTAGCAGACCATCATATTCCTGTAAAGAGAAATCAATTCGTTCGTTTAATTAATGGAAATAATTTCATTAATCCTTCCTATGCATAAAAAAATCCGACGAATTCGCTTGTTAGGCGAACGCCGGATTTTCGTTTTATTTTCTTTTGAAAGTCTCTGCCGGAAGCTTCCTTCGCCATACAAACTGCTCATCATGCGATAATGTATCTTTAATAACGAATTCTGCCACCGCCCCAATCACTATACCAATTATTCCAAACATTCCCAATAGCCATATAGCCAAATAGGCATAATCCGCAGCCAACAGAAACCGCCTCCTGAGCGCTTTCTATATAGGTATGCGGATTTGATTAGCTTTAGTATACGTTTCCAATATGCATATCCATCGTTAAACGGCTCATACTAACTGACGGACATTGGATAACAATGCTAAGGTCCTACCTTACAGGATTGGAGGGAAAAGCGATGCTTGAAAATGTAGACAGCAGCTATAATTGTGCGAATGCGTCTCATGATTTACCAAGCTTATTACAGGAATTAGAGCAGCTAGAGCAAGCCGTACACGGAGAACAAACCGAAGAAGAGCAGCAGCACTTGAACCGGATTCGAAACCAAATCCATTTCATTCGAAACAAATGCGATATTCCGCATGAGTCATAACGCGTTTAAAGAAAGTACCCCCTAAGGCTGTAAATCCTTAGGGGGTATTTTATCTCTCGTATTCACATTTGACTATTCTTCCATATATGTGAATGTTTCAGAATAAACGCAGCGGTGTAGTTAATCAAATACGAAGGTATTCATTATAGAATTGTTCAATAAACTAACAAATTCCTCATTTGTTTTATCAACAAATTCAAACAACCTTCGTTTATTGTTATACTCACATTGAAAAGTTGGAGGGGTTTTAATGGAGCACTGTTTTTATCAGAAAAAAATTGAAGAGGTACGTGCCGAAATGATCTTAATTTTTGATGCATGCAACAACCTCACAGATCAGGCAGTTGTCAAAATCAGCCAAGAGCTTGATTATCTCCTCAACGAATATTCAGGCTGCTTGGCCAAAGCAGAGCGACAATCAAGCTCTCTTGCACGTATAGGCTGAGCCCTTTTATTTTGCAAAAAATTCAATGGCATTGCTCTCATCCTTGAGAACAGCAAATATAAATTGAAGCCCGGGAGTAACCCATTCTTCCGCTACTTCAGGCACTGTAAAGTCCAGATCAACAATAGCGCTATCCCAAATTTCGATGGAATCTTCACTGCCGAGCTCGTTTAAAAACGATAATTTAAAAATCATCGGGTCTCCCTCGTCATCATAATGCTCGGACACTTCGAATCCGGTAAATTGCTGCACAACGATCTTGTAATCTACATCATTTTGCAAGTGGACGATGCCTGATTTGCCAATCAATTGTTGAACGGCCTCTACAAACTGATTGTGAATGTCGTTATTATACATGTTTAAAGCCATCTCCTATCTATGTATCAATGTGCTGTTTACACTTGATTCTAAGTAGCTTGTTCTACCTAAAGCATTATAACCCGCTAGACATCAGCACTGCAATCTGAAGGGTAAGCTTTTCTTTACAAAATCCCAAAAAAGTGTTGACTTCACTTCCTTATCCTGCTATATTATTAATTGTCGCTAATACGATCTGGTAGCTCAGCTGGGAGAGCACTATCTTGACAGGGTAGGGGTCACAGGTTCGAACCCTGTTCAGATCACCATAACTTAAACGTCGAAACCCTTGTGTATCAAGGGTTTTTTTGTTTTCATCTCCGATATTGGGTAGATCGAGTATTGCTGCGAGTAAGCTGGTTAAAAGATCCCTATACGTGAAACGAGCCTTTAGAAGCGCTAAAGGCTCGTTTTTTTATTTTCTGGTCAGATAGCAACCCCACCCCACGTTAAACTAGCTTCAATTGTCTGATTTAATATCAATCGTTCTGTTGTCCGCATCCCATACCACTGTGGCTCCCAATCCTTCACTAACAAAACGAAGCGGCACCATGGTCATACCTTTTATTACTAGCGGAGGACCCACCAGCGTCAACTTCACGCCATCTTTCATTCCTGCTGTCGTTCTAATCTTTAATTTCAGCTTATGATCGGAGTTAGAGATCGTAATATTGCCCTCACTATACTGAACCTCTGCTCCCATCCCCTCTAATACACCCCGAAGTGGTATATAGGAAATTCCTTTAATAACAATAGGATTTGCCGAGAGCGGTACTCCAACGCCATTAAGCTTGACATTAATCGCCTTCCAAACGGGCCTTAGCTGCGGCTTCAACGCCTTGTCCGAGAGCTTCACATAGGCTTGGAATTCTTTATCATCAACGGTCTCATTCCCTGTAATTGAACTGATTGTATCGTAAGTACTGACGGTTCCATCTGTTTTTAACAATAGAATCTGATTATTTGTATGGAAATCAAATTGTCGTATTTCTTCTTTACCGATATTCAAATCATGTTTTTGCAAACTAGGAACGGAAAGCGAAGCGGAATCCCACCACAGCAAATCTCCATTTTTCTTGGAAACCGCACAGAAAACACCACAGCTTATCATTTCGACACCGCTCGCAATTTGTTTCAGCTTCATCAATTTCTGAAGCTCCCACAACGTTCCATCTTCCTTGGTCACATAAATCCGATAGTATGGCGAAATTTCAACGATGTTTTTGACTTTATAATCAGCTAGTTTAATCGGCGCATGTTTTACAATTAAATCGATATTGCTAAAACTGCCAAGCCCACCCCATACCCACGTACTTCCGTCCTTCGCTACAGCGGCAGAAAATAATGACCCTGCATAAATGGATTCAATATTTTGTAGATTAGGCACCTTCATAGGAATCAGTGAACTTGAAATAGATTGCTTCCATTCCGTTCTTCCAAGCGCACCATAGGTGGGATTTCCCCAGCTCCACACCGATCCATCCGACTTTAACGCGATGGCATGGTTGCTCCCTGTTTTGATATCAACAACATCGTTAAGGCCCTCTACTTTAACCGGTTTCGTTATATATTCGGAAGCTGGAGGGTAGACTCCATCTCCTTGAAATCCGGTGTCTCTGCCCCAAACCCAAACCGTTCCATCTTTTTTTAGAGCAAAGCTATTTTCGAAACTCGAGGCAATTTTTACAACATCCCCCAAAACAGGTACAGCAGCTGATTTGAATCCAGTCGTACCGTCCCCTACTCCACCCATGTAATTATGTCCCCAAGCCCATACGACACCTTCACGATCCAAGGCAAGCGCAGATCTATGATATTCCTGCGTGCTAATTTGCACAATATTATTCAAGCTTTTGACTTTCGAATCGGATGAAGCATGTACATGGCCAGAAAACATAATCATAAGGACAAGGATAAAAATAATAGGTTTGAATATTTTTCTAATTTTCATAGCAGCTCCTTTTTGTAATTTTTTGTATTATTAAGTTTGACGAGAGTTTTTTCAAAAGGTTGCGTTGTACCGGTTCCGAATTTCTTCGCTTGATCAATAAAGGCAGGGCCACTCTCCTAAAGATTAATGTTTTCTTGCGAATTGCAACAAATTGAATTATTATTGCGTCAAATAAGTGCTGCAGCAAAATAAACGAAGAGGTGACCGTATGAGAAAACGACCGATAATAATATTGACGCTGGTTGCAATGATGCTCTTCACGCTCGGACAAACCGTCTGGGCATTTAAAGATGTAAAAAATGATGTAAACGAGCAAAAAATTGCCGAGCTAAAGAAACTAGGCATACTAAGCAGCAATAAAGAGGATAAGTTTAATCCGAAGGGCAAGCTCACTTATGCGGAAGGCGTAACCTTGATTGTAAAAGGGTTAGAGCTCAACATCGATCATATTCGCTTCATTAAAGAGCCTAAAGCAAGCGATTATTTTACTAACCTGAAGGACAATGCATGGTATTCGCAATCGTTTATCATTGCTAATCTTAATGGACTTGAAATTCCAAAAACAGTCAAAGCTAATGATGTCATGACACGTGAGCAGTTCGCCCACCACTTGTTCAAAGCGATTTTGAAAAAAGGCGATTTTGCCTTTATCGAAATTTATATGATGCTTGAGGATGAGGCAGACGTTAACAAGGATTACATGGAAAGCATCCAAAAGCTGCTCATTAGCAAAATCGTCACACTGGATAGCTCGAACAAGTTTTATCCTAAAAAAGCGATCACGCGAAGCGACGCCGCCGGCTGGCTCTATGATGCCGTTACATTCGTAAAGGAGACGACTCCTATTCCTGAATTGCCCGAACAGCCGAAGCTAGACCTTAAGCTTACTGTTAATGCCGTAAACGCTGACATTAATAAAGTAACCATCAGCGCGCAAGTGCCGCATCCTGGTTACAGCATCCGGATCTCTTCCATTGGCTTTGAAGGAGACCAGGCGATTATTTATGTCGAAACGATTCTCCCTGATCCAGATAAAATGTATCCGCAGGTTGTAACCGATGTTCAGGTTTCGACCTACGTAGATGCAAAGCTAAAACCAGTGCTTCCGCAATCCGCTTCTTCAAGCGATGCATCGACAGGCAGCGCGATCAGCGCCAAGTAACAAAGACAGAAAAAGGCTTCTCCTATGGTATGAGCAATCGCTCAGTCATCGGAGAAGCCTTTTTTTAACTGCTTCTTAGTTCATACAGCATAGGTATCGTCCAGTCAATAGGCTCGCTCCCAATCGCCTCTAGAAAGTCATTCGCCCTTGAGAAAGGCTTGCTTCCAAAAAAACCCTTGCGAGCAGCAAACGGACTTGGATGCGGCGAGGATATAATATGATGCTTGTCCCTATCAATATGAGCGGCCTTCGCCTCTGCGTGCTTGCCCCACAGCATAAATACGACAGGCTTGTCCCTTTCATTCATCGCCGCAATGATCGAATCGGTAAACCGCTCCCACCCTAGTCCCTGATGCGAATTCGGTTTGCCCTCCTCCACCGTAAGCACCGTATTAAGGAGCAGTACGCCTTGCTGCGCCCAAGATACTAAACTGCCATGGTCTGGAATCGGAGCACCCACATCCGCCTCCAGCTCTTTGTATATGTTCTTTAAAGATGGCGGCACCTTCATGCCCGGCTGCACGGAGAAGCTAAGCCCATGTGCCTGCATAGGACCGTGATACGGATCCTGCCCCAAAACGACAACCTTCGTCTGTTCATAGGTTGTATAATTTAGTGCATTAAAAATATTTTGCTTCTCTGGGTAAACCGTCATCGATTTATATTTATCATCAAGGTAATCAAGCAGCTCAAGCAAATAAGGGGCTTTAAGCTCCTCCTCTAGCCGCTGCGACCAATCGTTACTGGGCATTATCGTCACATCAACGTCTCCTTCTAAGCTGTATAAATGAAAAAATTTCCTATACTTGCTTATCAAACCAATTCAAATAATATTGATTAATATATTGTCCCGCTAACATATAAGGAACGGTTTCTTCTTCAACGAACGATTCCCTGCCCCTGATGCTAAAATAAAGCCACAGCGCAAGCCCTTCAGAGAATGCCTCAGCATTATATTCCGCACCATTCAACAGATTAGAAATAACGCCCATGCAGCTCTCAATTGCGGCCTCCCCTTCTGGATGATGCGCTTGGAGCTTTATTTTCAGATAGGAATAAACATAAGGAAACTCTTTGCTTCCCGACAAAATGGTGCTAAAAAGCGCAGTCGAGATAGCAGCAGCCATAATGCCCGTTTTCCACTGCTCTCTGTTTTCTAATAAAAAATGATCATCCTTGAACCTATCGGTTAAATCATGATATAAAGTATCCTTCAACGAAAACACTTCCGCATATAAACGGCGTGAGCTTTGCTTAAGTGAAGACTCCTCATTCTTATGCTTATTCATTCAACCGCCTACTTCCCCTTATTTGCTCAAGTATTGCGTTACAGCTTCTAGTTTACTTCATTCAAATTAGAGAAAGCAAAAGTTTGCAAAAAAAGCCGGCAGCGTTTATACGCAGCAGGCTTCGCTCGTTTTTTTCAATTGGCATGCACAACTTCCGTACCCGCGATAAAATCATGAATGGCCCGCTTATCCTCACGCATACCAACCATAAAGGCACTGACGATAGCTGCAATACCCAATGTTACGCCGTATATTAGCCCGCCAACAACATGTCGCAGCAGCATCGTTCCTAGACCAGGAGGCGAACCGTCAAGCTTTCTGATCTGAACACCGCAAATACGCTTTCCAATCGTATAACCTCTCCAAAAGACGGGAAGCAATAGCGTATAAAGGAATGAAATCACATCTGTATAATATTCCCTTCCCTCCAACCCACCGGTAATAATCAATGAAATAATAAATAAAGGAACACCAACGATAATACCGTCAAGCAACGCAGCTCCTAGTCGAATCCAAAATCCTGCATTCATGTTTGAAATCCCTCCAAAACAAGTTAATTGTGTGGCTTCATGACATTGAGCAGACCAAGATGAGTTTTTCGCTTATCAAGTAAGATGTATGCGAGAACCAAACTCATGTATGCCTATTATGTAAGATTCGGGATGAAAAGATTACCCATCATATTTTTTGACAATATTATCAATTATGTATTCTGACTGATTGGATTTCAAAATGATATTGCATGTATTGGTGGTAATATTGAAGCACGGGCTTAACGCTCGCATGCAATCAAATCTTTGTCACGGTCACTTTTCTTATTGGCATCATAGATAGCCTGTGAAACATAAGGCTTATATTTCGTTTTTCCACCTTTATTTTTAACTGACGAAGTACGAGCAACTCCGCCTTTGTATACCTTATTCATTTCTGTACAGTTTTTATATGTATCGATATTTGCTTTTGCTTCTGCTCTGTCAGTTGTATTTAATGAATAACCTAGAAGTAGTCCTAATGATATGAAAACGATAAATACCTTTTTAATATTAACACTTCTTCTTCTTTTGAAATTACATCTTCACTAAAATGGATCAATTAGTTCACTCATCTCAACAGCGCAGTCAATGAAAAAACCTCCTTCGATTGTACCTGATTTTGTCAGATACTACAAAGGAGGTTTTCCAGCTTTTACGTAAATCTTGTATAATAAGTTACAGGATTTATGTAAATATAGAGCGTTATGTACTTCGTGAAAACCATTAAAACCTCAAAGTTTTCTAGGTATGCCGAGGACGGGAATCGAACCCGTACGGTGGTCACCCACCGCAGGATTTTAAGTCCTGTGCGTCCTGGCCAATCCGCAAAACCGCGTGGATACTGGATTCTGCACTATCTGCACCGCTTTAGCTCAACAGGATTCATAACACAAAGAACTCGTGAATCCTGTGTGTCTAAATACATTATATCAGGCCAGGAAACGGAACACAAGTTCGCGTTATATTAATAATAGTGGGTCGTCATCGAACTTGATTAAATTTCTAATGAGACATTCATTATCAATTTTAACTTCCAATTCTTCTTTGCTTGTTTCATTTTCGTCATCCAAGCTGCATATTATTAATCTTGGTTCTAAGGTGTCGAAGATGCAATGTTGATGCTCTCTTAAGCGGTGCAACTCGGCATTAATATTTTCCTTTTCAGTGTAGGCTACCTCGAACTTCATTCGATAATCAGAAGTGTTTGCCCCAGTCACTGTTAATAAGAACCGATTTTGTTCATAGTCAAACCAAACTAGATACATACCCGTTTGAACTTTTTTCATACGCAATTTGCGAAAATTGATAACCAACACTCCTTCTAACTTACGTGTTTTCGGACTTCAGTATGCTTTGAAGTGTCCTTGACTATCCGCTTGTAAATACATGTTTGTCATCAGGGATGTGATCATCGAAAACTTCTTTAATATCTCAGTTTACTTAATAGGTAACCGTTGTCACCAATTTATTTGATGAGATTCCATCTTGAAAGAGTGCAGTTGTTGTGACATTTGACAAATTTTTAATTGTTTCGCTTTTGCTATTTCGATGAGGCGTGCTCTTTCTTCTTGTTTCATCCTCAGCCCTAAATAAATAATTTGAGGCTCGCATTGTTTCAAAATATATTTATTTACTTCTAAGACCTGTTGATTTCCCATATTGACATAACCATAGGGTACATAAAGCTTTTCATTGTCTTCCTCGCCATAACACTTGCCGATATATTCACCATAATCCAAGTGTCTTACGTCAACATCTTTTAGAGTGTATATCGCTCTCCATTCTTCTTCGTATTTCCAATCTTCAGATTTAACATATAATAAGGCTTCAATCTGATTCGTATCAAGTTGGGTTGCATTGACCATACTTGGCTCCTTCTCATATTTGACCCCATCAAACTTATCACTTATATGAGTAATATCTTCTTCTGCATAACCCACACAAAAGCCAGAATGCGCACTCGCATAATGTGCCCACATAAGGGGATTATCATATTTTGCTGTAACACATAAGATTCTATGTTTAAATCTTAATAGCTCTTTACTATCCTCCGCGAACATTTTGCTAAGATCTTTTGGAAAATTCGATCCAATTGAGTCCCAGTACCTTTGCTCTTCTGGTGTCACATCATAAAAAAAATGGCCTATTCCTTCAAACGGATCATTAAACCTCATCAGATCATTAAAGCAAACCAAACTATTGATCAAGTTATTAAGTGAATTCTCATTCACCGAATAGTACTTATATAACAATCTCATAATTTCAACTCCATTATGTCATCAACCACTTCTTTTGACTTCAGTATGTTGCTCGCCACAACATCATATTAAGATTAGCTATCGAAGCACCATGCATTAATCCAGTCACTCCTCCAATTATTTAATCGGGTAAGTACTGACTGTACTTGTCCTTCAAATACCTCATTCCTTCTTCGTTATCTTTCACAAACAACTCTAGCTTGTCCTGAAGATATCTGTGTTTACCTTTAGCATCTTGAATAACTTGCTTCCACTCTTTCACCCAAACTTCCATATTATTTCCACGATACAGCAGTCCAGGGTCTCTGTCTGACTGAGTTACCTTTTTTGTAGCAAACTTATCCATTCTGATTCCAAGCAAGACAATTTTCCACTTAGTCTTATCCTTGTCAAAATACTCATTCTCTTCGATTGCTACTGCGTACTTCTCAATCTGATTTAGTTCATCTTGGCCTATCACACAAGAGGGCCTTTTAAGTTCAATAACCAAATTTTCAAAGTGGTCGCCGCCACCAGTCACGCACTGTCGATATAAACCGATATCAGGAATATCATTTAGGTCTTTGATCTTTGAATAATCTAATTCTTCTACTTGATCACTTCTACCCAGTAATTCGAGGTGCTTCTTAAGAGCATTCTTCAAAGTAATATCATCATATGCATATGAATACTGCTCACCAAACAGCCATAGTTCACCCAACAGAATTTTATGCAATTGACTTCTTTCTTTTAATCGTTTGTGATACTCATCAGAATATAGTATTTGTTCAAGTCCGTTGATAAATGACACTCGGTCTGATATCAATTTGGTAGTATTGATAATGGACTTTAGACTAGTCTTATCAAGAATGGCTGCAAATTCTTCTTGTTGGTCTACAGGAAGATTTAATACTTCGTTCAATATCTTGCTAAGGCTGGTAGGATTAGCTTGCAATGCTTCCTTAAGTAATCGGTATGTAAACTGCTTTGAACCTTTATTCAACTTACTAAATTCAGGTAGGTATTGGTTAATCTTGACTGCGCAGATATCGAATACCTGCCTTTCAGCAATCTCTATGATTGTGTTGGCTTTTCCTGTGTAAGGATATACCTTTTCTTCTTTAAGTTTTTTAACTTCCTTAGAGGCTTCGTTTGCTAATCTGTCTCTATAAATTGACTTTAGAATTTCATAAGCTTCATCTCTAAGAACATTATACTCAGGAGTCATTTCTCGAACTTCCAACTGATTGTCATTCACCAAATTTTCTACTATGTCGCTTTGAAGGTATGCGGTATGGGGAAATCCCCCAGTAGTCTTAACCCCCGATGCCTCTTCCTCATATGCAATTCCTTCGTTGTTACATAGATACATATTCTTGGTTGACCCTGTACTCCATTCAATTATCTTCAAATTACCACTTACTACTTTTGATTGGCATGTAGTGCTTATACTATAGTCTTGCTGATTTACAATAACTTTGCTGGGATTAAGAAGGATTCCATCAATAGTGATTCTAATACCACTAAATGCAAGTAGATAAGGCCCGAAGATCAACGTTAATTCTTGAGCTAATCTGGAACTATCGGCAATCTCATTAACCTTTTCATCATATAGTTCTGAAATGCTGACACTGACACCTATCTCAGTACCAATTGTCTTATCTGGATTTGAGAATTGGAAGTAGTTCATATTACCCAATCGCCCAATAATATTAAACTCATACAACTCTTCGTTGTCCTTAAAGATACTAACCCATTCTATGCTTTTACCAAGGGCGAATCCGTTGTAACGACCTTGACCTAACTTACCATGATATCTTCTACCACTAGGACTTGTCTTATTTTTTATCTTATGAGAGCCACCTAATTTACCAAAACGATCTTGAATGAGACCAAAGTGTATTCCTTCTCCGTTGTCAGTTATAACAATATGTTCAATTCCTCCAAGGCGGTTTCTTTCAAATTGAACATTAACCTTAGTAGCATCTGCATCAAGTGCATTCCAAATTAGTTCCGCCAGAGCCTTGAGGGATCTCGTCTTAGAGAATTTATTAAGGTGTTCATTTGATAACTTCACCTCTAATTGTCCCAACGCCATACCTATCACCCAATTTCCATTTAATAAAAGGCGGCTACTCCTTAGCTTGTTTTACTTGATGCAGTGCCGTCTATTGGTTTTATCCAGTAACATCCAACTTTAATGAGCCTCTTTGGTTGAACGACAATATGGTCTGTTCAAGTTCATATTTGCTGCAAGTTATCGTGTCACCAATCTCATCAATTTTACCCTCGTGGACATACAGCTTTTGCAAGCAGAATAATGTAACATCATGATCGAACCAAATATCATAACTGTCGATCATGATGTCTTGATTATTGTAAATAGAAACATTAATAGTGGCATATTTCTCCCGATCTATTGTCTCCGCAATTTTATCTATAAGGGGCAAAATGTCACATCCTAGTCACTAAAACTAAGTGTTGTTACCTTCCAATCTTGTTCTTAAAATCGGTATAGCTATTCGCCCAATGGAAATCAACATCACTTGAAACTGCTTTGAAATGCAGCTCTCCACATCTTATTTTTCGTCTCTCGACAGTTGTTAGGTCTTTGTCTTCCTTGTCGATCTTTGTTTCAATGATAAAGTAGAGCTTGGCGGTATTGTTATCTCCTTTGTACAAAACAGCCCAGTCTGGTGAGTATTCGCCAAATGGCGTATCGATGACGAATCCGCCCTTCTTAATCTTCGTGAACAGCAATACATTCGGGTCAGCATCCAATTGCTCAGCAAATGTCTTCTCGCCCTTACTATCCAGCCTGTAATACTTGTACATCGCTCTACGATTGCTCGAATTCGTCTTATATATAAGGCTTGTTGCATCATCAAGCATCGTCTGATCAATCGAATCCGCTTCAAAGATCGTTTTATCACTAAATACATATCCATCAATCGTTTGGTATTCCGTAATGCCGAATGCCTTAAATTCCTTCAGCTTTGACTTGATCCGCTGGGTCGTTATATCAAGGATGTCCTGATTACTCAGAAGCACCTTCCTATCTAGCTTCGATACGATTTTATATATGGCCAGACGCGGTAAAAGCGTATGATACATAATATAGTTAATTATTTCGAAGTCGCTTTTCTTCTGCCATTGTGTGCTCAAGTCCTCATGTTCGTACTGTTGAATGGCTTCGGCAAGCATGAACTTCTGTTGATCATTGAAGGTCGCTTTTCCTGTCTCAACTTCAAACTCATTACGTAGTTTCTTATGTTTTAACAGATCATTCAATTCGTTGATACATGAATCTATAAATGCCTGATGATCGATCTTAACTTGATACATCGTTCGCTTTCTCATACGAGCACTTAATTCTTTGAGCAACAGGACAAAAGCATCCTCGGACATGAAGCTATGTTGGCCATTATCAACAGGAGCTTCGTCTCCATTCTTAACGGGGATCTTCTTAGTTCCCTTTGCGATCATGTGCTCAACAAACTTCTCTTTGATCATTTCGCTATGCTCTTTTAAGGTTTCATCCTTAAATTCAATCGATAGAATCTCTTTAGAGTTCTTGGTGAGCTGATTCTTTTCATTGATAAACTTGTTCTGAAAGAGTTCGTTCTTGAATGCTTCAACCAATTCAGCAGTGACCTTATCAACTGGAATACCCGCTTGTTTTAGAGCTTTATGAATAATATCTGCTGTCACTTCATCCTTATCAAAGCCTGCTTGATCATTGAAATCATTCTGGAGAGCAGCCGCAAATTGATCGTAATAATCGTTAGCAATAATGGTTAGCTCATTGATCTCTGCATTGGTGCTACGGTTTCCATTGATGTCTACGGGCAGCCTGAGCCCTCGACCAATCTCTTGCTTCTTCGCAATCTCTGAGCCGCCACGCTTGAGCGTACAAAGAGTGAATACGTTAGGGTTATCCCAACCTTCGCGTAGTGCTGAGTGAGAAAAGATGAAAGCAAGTGGTTCATCGAACGAGATAAGCTCATCTTTTTTCTCCAAGATTAACTCAATACCACGATCCACATCTTCCTGTGATTTCTGCTTGAGCTTTTGTTCATCAAGAATACTTTCCCAGTTCTCTACTTCAACAGAATGTTTATTCTTGTCCACCGCAAAGTATCCTTCACGTACTTTAAGGATATCTTTATAGTGCTTGAATAGAGCTGGGTATTTGGTAAATAATTGATTCCATGTTGTATCCTCGATGATGTTTGCGTACTCTTCATCAAAGATTCGCAAATATTCCCCGCGTCCATCAGAAGCAGTGCTGTCTCTGAACTTGTGAACAGCATCAATAAAGAATAGCGTCAGGATCTTGATATTGTAACCCTGACGCAGTATCTTGAGCTGCTTATCAAGGTGCGTTCTGATGGCAAGGCGAATCTGAATTCGAATGATGTCACTTTCACTAATACCAGAATTGTTGTCTCCGATTCCTAGCTCGATGATGTTATCGCCCGTACCAATCTTTAACTTCTTCAACTGATGAGGGTCTTCTTGAACGATCATATTCCGATACTGATCCAAGGAACCAGATAGTTCATGCAAGTTCGCGCCGCGGCGTACGTTAAATGTCTTTGTTCGTATCGTACCACCTTGCTCGACATGGAATATCTCAAGTTTGGCATGGAGGTCTTTTGTGAATTCAACATAACGTACATATGGATAGTCCTTAGAAATCGTACCATGTACCGTCTTGACTTCGATCTTCTTAACCAGGTTATTCTGATAGGCATCATAGGAATCAAGCTTATATACCTGATTGTACAATCGTTTGTGAGTTGCTGAATAACGCAGAATGAAGAGCGGGTTAATCATCTCGATAGCTTCAAGTGAAGCACTCTTCTTCTTCCCAGCACCTTCAATCTTTTGCGGTTCATCAATGATTACAATGGGATTGATGTATTGGATATCATCCCACAGCACCTGGCCATATTCATCTTCTTGGCGCAGTTTGTTCGTTTCCTTATTAAAAGCCTGTATATTCATTACTGCTATACTTAAGTCCATGGTTTCGACGAACTTGGAGCTAATCTCATTCGGTGTAGATGAATTATATACAAATGCATGGTTCTTCAAGTCCAGACCATCGTACAATGCCATAAAATGCTCTCGTAGCATCTCGATGCTCTTCTCTACACCTTTACGAATGGCAATCGTCGGAACGACGATCATAAACTTAGTGAATCCATAGGCTTTGTTAAGCTCAAGGATCGTCCTCAGGTAGACGTAGGTTTTCCCCGTACCTGTTTCCATCTCAATGGTGAAGTTATTGTTTTCCAATTGGTAGTCAGGAAACAACATGTTCTGAAGCTGTACTTCACGAAGATTATTAAGTAGCCTTGTGCCAGTAACGATCTGTGGATTCCTTACGGGATCACCTTCTGTGATCTGTCTAGCGCGAGATATGTTTCGATAGATTGCACTATCTTCTTGTCGGTTAACGCCCTTAAAAAGACTTACTACCGATTCGATAGCTTCCTTTTGGTAGTTCAGTCCATCTTCAAACTGAAAGGCTATACGTTTTGTCACTGCGGTTTCACCTCCACTTAAATGAATTCGACTCGATAAGCCCGTTTCTCAAGTCCGCTATTCTTACGTATTTGAGCTTCCAATCGAATCATTGTGTTTTCCTTCAGGGAGATGTCATCCCCAAAAGCGCTGTCTCTGAAGATGATCTTGGTCGGCATAGGTTCAATGTCCGCGATCTTATTGATCATGTCCTCAGTAATCGTCTCTTCAAGACATACAACGACTGTATCAGCAAAGATATATGTTCTACGACTGATGTCAGATAGTTGTTCTACATTGGAAGAGAGCGGGATATCCCTATGTCGCAATAGAATTTCGTAGACAATATCAATGTCTGTGAAACCAGGGTTGAAGTCTATCTTATCTTTATCTGTCATTGTCATGTCATAATCAAGAACATCTTTAGTGATGGCTTCACTGAACCAACGGATATTTGTTGTGGCTACCCTGAATACTTTAAATCCAACATCCAGGCTCATTACTCCTATTTTACCTTTGCTTTCTTCTAATATAGTTTCTCCAGTACGACGAATTCTTTCTTTTCCTATTTCACATATGTTTGAAAATCCAGCCTTATAAGCTTCACTCTTTTCTTTACATTTCTCAGGAATTTGGACCATAATAAATCTCCTTCTTCCTTCATCCTCAGCATTAAGTTGCATTACTGCGTGTGCTGTACTTGCTGAGCCTGAGAAGAAATCCATAACCAAAGAATCTTTGTTCGTCCCTAATTTTAGCAACCAGTAAATTAAATCATGAGGTTTGGAATAATCAAATACCTTAGAACCCATAATTTGTTCTAACTTCTTTGAAGCTTGCGTACTAGAATATTGTTCAATTAGTGCCAAGGGGCGGTTTGTTCTGGTTATAGGATTATTATTGTTGTCTACTTTCAAATATTGCTTGGTGTATACTTGCCAGCTTCCATCAGTCGTTTTTTTAATTACTAGGAAGTCATTTTGGATTCCCCACTCAACTTTTTGCTTTGACCACCGCCAACAAGCCTGTTTTCCATCAATCTCAGGTAATAACTCTGTGCCATCTGGTGCGATAATTGGATAATCTAATGAAGCAGAGTACTGTATACTAGCTTGATTCAACTTCTGTAAATAGTATTTACCTCTATACTGCACATGCTCATCTTCCAGTGAATACCTGTCCTCATTTGTGATATCAACTCCATGTATAGTCAGACTAGTATTATTCTTGGCATAACATAGAATATATTCATGTTTTATTCTGAAGAACTCACTATCTGAACCACCGCCACCTTCTTTATTTGCCCATACTAAATTAGCAATAAAGTTCGCCTCACCGAAAATCTCATTACATATTTTCTTTAGATTATCTACTTCGTTATCATCGATACTAATAAAGACAACTCCATCATCTGATAGTAAATCTTTAGCTACCTTTAGCCTAGGATATATCATTGACAACCAACTTGAATGATATCTCGAACTACTTTGTTGATTTATCATTAGTCGATTTCCATCTTCAGTTATATCCCCTTCTTTAATTTCTACCTGAGCTCTCTCTTCAACAAAATTATCCATGTAAACGAAATCTTTCCCTGTATTATAAGGAGGATCTATATAGATCATCTTCACTTTATTGAAGTAACTATTACGAAGCAACTTTAATACCTCTAGATTATCTCCTTCAATGTATAGATTTTCTGTTTCTCCTGGATTTTTGCTTTCCTCTGGAACATACCTTAATGTCTGCGTAGCCAAGTCTATATTAGAAACACGTTTAGCTTCAGCCTTACCAGCCCAATTGAGCTCATAGCGTTCCTCAGAATCAACGTATTGGCCTAGTTCTGCTAGTAATGATGAGAAGTCAACAACTCCATCTTTCACAGCAGAAGGAAAGAGCTCGGCAAGCTGCTCACCGAACTTCTTTTCGAATTTTGCTTTGTTAGCCTTAATTGGATCGAAAATCTCCTTGGACACCTTGGTATAATCCACGCTAAATTCCTCCTGTTAATTGGTTACGAATTGAGATAATTGGTTTAAGATGTTCTTTAGTTCAGAATTGCACTTGGCTTGCTCGGATATGGTCTTAGCTGCTTTCTTGTCCTTCAGAAGCTGTATAACTCTTTTATAGTAATCAAAGATAAGAAGAGCATCCGATACATTATACCACGCCTTAGAAGTGAGCAGTCCCTTACTCCCTGACCATACCGATGAATGAGTAATGATGTAGGCCTTCGTCATCATCTCTATATACATGGTCATCTTATTCGCTTTATTTCTTAACTTGTCGAAAGAGACATAGTCATTCATTAGTGTTACAGATTCGTCAGTCAGTAGTGATGAGGAAATAGCTGTTAAGATCGAACCCTCAATTACAACCTGCGAGCGATCCTGTAGATTGAGTCTTTTATGTGCAAAGGAATACGTCAGCATTCCTTTCATATCAAAGCATCTAATCATACAAAACGACTTAACGAGTTTCTGAATGATATCGCATACGAACGATGCATCCTTAATAGAATTCAACTTAACCCCAAAGAAAAGTATCGCCTGGCAATCATATTGATCGTTTATTAGTGATGGTACTGACTCACCAGCTATCTGATACTCAAGCTTTATCAACGAAACAGAATCTTTGAAGCGTTTCTTTTCCTTAGAAGACAAGTCTGCCGTCATAAAGGTATTGATTTGAATACTTTTGTCTACTTCATACTGGCTTGGTAAACCTAGCATGGATCACCTCTATTCCACAACCAGGAACGAGATCAATTCGAAATCGTCACTGCTTGCATTCGCAAACTCGTTATTATATCCACTGAAATCAAATATGGATATCTGTGCGTTCTTGTCCTCCTCGCCCTGAATAGCTTTGATTGCCTTATTCAAAAGGGAGGAGTACAGCGCCATATTCTCAGCATTGCGTGTTTCTTTATTGAACTTGGCTAACAGCGCCGCGTTCGGTACGCTCTTATCGTAGGCAAGTCTTCTGAATTCCTTCAATGCTTCACGGGCATTGGTATTTCCGAAATGAACTTCTCCTGACTCTGTCATATACATGATGTAGTATGGGTACAGAGAACTTTCGTTATTGGGCTTGGACGTATCCGATTGATGTCTGAAGCAGAATAGCGTCCCTTTCGTACCGCCTTCCACCAAGGAGTAAATCCCTTTAGGTACTTGTTTGATCTCTGGATGTTCCTTGATGTAGCCCGCCAGCTCATATAAGTAGTCATTCATATTCAAATCGGTCAATGAGATATTATCATTAAGGTCATCCATATCAACCACTTCGTCTTGAAGACGTTCTAACTGCTTTTTCCTAAACATGAAGTCGTTCATCTCTGGAGACAACAAGTCCTCATCTCCTGTTGACGTAAGGTTAACTCCCAACATTTTCCCTTTAACTCGCTGTTCAAGTTGCAAGTAATCGTTCAACTCCACATTCGGGAAGAAGTTAATCATTGCAATCTGATCATTCTTGCTGCCGATACGATCAACTCGTCCGAACCTCTGGATAAGCACGACAGGATTCCACTGGATATCGTAGTTGACGACACAATCACAATCCTGTAAGTTTTGCCCTTCAGAGATACAATCCGTACCAATCAGTACATCAATATGTTGTTCCCGCGGCAACTCTTGACCTGTCTTCGAACGAGGCGAGAAATGACGTAAAACTTGGTTAAACTCGGACAAGCCTTTTACTGTTGATCTTGGATTGCCTGATCCTGTTACGCAAGCTACGTTAACGCCATGCCTGGAACATTCCTCCGCGATACAGTCATACAAGTAGTTAGCCGTATCTGCAAAAGCAGAGAAGATGATTATCTTGCGATTGCCTGGGTTATATGGCGTATTCATGATCTTATCGATGATGATTGTTTCAAGCTCTTTCAGCTTAGCATCTCTTCGGTTATCCATGATGGTTAATACGTGTTCGAACAACCGATCCAATATGCCCTTATCGTAATATAAGTCCTCCAAGAAGTCCGCAGTAAGCAGATGCTCAACCTTGATCTGATACTTATAATCCAGTGTTGATCCATCATCAAGTACTTCCTCGCCTTCGAGGGAAACGTCCCCTGACTGATGACGTGAGATAGTATCAATATAGCCATCTATCCTAGCAATCAAGCGCCTAATTGTCTCTCCGAATGAATAGACAGAGCTCTCCAGCCTCTTAAATAGATTGAACCGATGTAGCTTAGCTGTAATCAGCTCGCGGCTCTCATGGTAGAAGAGAACTCTATCTCCTCGTACCGTTTGATACTTTTCCCGATAGTAGGCCTTATGCTCTGAACGAATATAACTCATTGGTGAGTACACGGCGAGTTTTAGGGACTCCAGCACTTCGTTTGTTTGACTGAAATTCAGCAGTTCTTTCCGTTCATCGATGGCTGGAGTATGAGTATCGGGTTTCATCTTTTGTGGAAACTTGCCGACCTTGTCACTGCCATAATACCCCGTAATATGTTTTCTACTGCGGGAGATCGTTAGCATCTCAAGCAGCTTGAAGAAATCAGCAGGGAGTCTATCTATAAGTGCATTCTTGGATCGGTTGTCTGATTCAAGCCAGTCGTTCAATTCCTTTTGTGTTCGTCTAAGCAAGGAAGAGACACTCGCGATTCCTTGTTCTTCAAACGCATGATCCTTGTCAGTTGTAATAATGCTCAGTTGATTCTTAAGATCAGTTAATGAATTATTAACAGGAGTTGCTGAAAGCAACAGCACCTTCGTATTCGGCCCCTTTTTGATGACTTCATTCATCAATCGCTGATACCGCGTCTCATGCTCTTCATTTTCGATGCGATTACGGAAGTTATGTGATTCATCGATGACAACAAGATCAAACTTGCTCCAATCCACACGGGTCAAATCTAGACCACTCTTGGACATTCCCTTTATTCTTGATAAATCCGTATGGAATAGTATCTTATAGTTAAAGCGATCATCAATGAAGGTATTGTCCATATACGGGCTCTTAAACGAGTTCCAGTTATCGTATAGCTTAGCTGGTGTAAGCACCAGGACATTATCTTGCCTAAGCTCGAAGTATTTGATTACAGCTAATGCTTCAAACGTCTTACCAAGGCCTACGCTATCTGCAATAATGCAGCCATTGTACTTATTTATCTTTTGAATTGCGGATACTACGGCATCCTTCTGGAAGTCGAATAAGCTATTCCATATCTTGGTTTTCTTGAAGCTGATGCTATCACGCTCAAAACGGTCAATGCCATTATCGAGTTGTCCACCGAACAACTCATTCAACGTAAAGTAGTACAGAAACTCAGGTGAGTACTCTTTATACACATAGCTGAGACTCTGTAGGATTTGATCCTTGAAGTCTTCCGTATATTGATTATTGTTCCAGAGCGCTTCAAACTTGGCTTTATTGTTCAATATCTGATCATTATCCATCGTATTCGTGATGAATGTGTCAAAATTGATTCGAGGTAATGCGCCGCGCACAGCTTTCCTCGACAATTCAAGCGAAGAAGAGCCCTGTATTTGAAATTCCTCATCAATGATGATCAGGTTTCCAGTTACCAGTTGCGAAGTTCTAGTTTTGCGGACATTTACATGCTTTTTGATAAAATCATACATGGATTTCGCTTTTACGAAGTGCTTTAACTTGTTCTTTTCTGTAATCTCATACGAGTTGAAGAACAAATCTGAGCTGTTAAATGCAATTTCGAATTCCCTTGCTATTTCGCGTGCTGAGGGAATGTAGGCTGTATCACGTATTATAAAATTGATCTGTTTAACGTTGTGCAAATTCTTGGCAAGCTCGGTAAAGACGGAAAGTGTCAGCTTGTCGTTGATTATGTTGACGATACTGTCTTTCCTATCCTTCAATACGTCATTAATTCTAGCAATCAGATGTTCATTTGAATTGATAACTTCATTCAAATCACTTTCACCTCACATACTGGCCTATTAATACCTTTGAACGTTTTGCAATTTGTAGTTCCATATTAATGTAGAATAAGTATCACTCGATACTTAAATTGAATCCTATTACTATACCTCAAAATCAGGGTCATGTTTACCCGTTTGAATTCTCTTTTGTGCTATGCGGAAGAATCGTTCCTCGGTTTGAGGAGTACTATATATGAGCTCGTTATATCGCTCTCTAAGGTCATGAACAACTTTGAAAAAATCTTCATGCTGGGTTTCATGAATATATGTATGATAATAATACTTAGCTCTTTGTTTTAATACAGTGAACTCCTTAGCTGCCGCCGTATGTTCGTTATAAGTTCGCTCTGGATCATACACAACGCCAAGAGCGGTAGCAATTGCGGCCAATATCGTGACCCAGTTAAAAATTTCCAAATCACTAAACGATGCAACACTTCCACTTATAGCAGTAGACACCGCAGGAAACAGCTTTGTCCAGAAACCAATCTTTTTCAAATGAGCGGCAATAATGAAATGTGTTTCAGCAGTATATAGTGCATCACCTTCTATTCTCATGCATTCATTGATAAGGTGCTCTTGGCTCATGTTACCCTCCTATTATTACGATGGAAATGGTGTTCCAAAAATATTATGCCATGCACGAACTGCTTCTCTCTGATTTCCTTGCTTAGCTAAATTACATATTTCCCAAGCTTCCTCACCTTGAAGCTTAAAATATGACTTGAGTTCACTTATTTGCCTTGAAGAATACTGAGGTATGGACACGGTTGGCGTAAAGCTATCAGGCAATGATATAGAAGCCCCAATCAATTTAGATGATTCAGATAACAATGCCGCGAACATATGGCTATAGTCCCATGTGTATCCCTTATCCTTCCATTCCCGTAAGATTGAATACATAGAATATACTATCAATATTTCTATATAATAAGAGCTAATATTTAGTTTAAGTGAGCGACAGTAAAACTTAAACATCTTAATCAGTGGTACTAATTGCTTGTTGAATGTATCTCCTTGATTAAGACTAGAAATAATGTATGCATCGTAATCGTAATCGGACGGAATCCAACTTCCATCAGATTGTCCAACAATGTAGCAATCGGGCTCCCCTGGCTGATGATTGTGAGACCCCAGTTTATCAACAAAAGCAGGCACAAACTCAACTGAAAAGTTATCTGCATACTCAATAGTTACTGTTGGAGAGTCTACCTCTGGCTGCATAGTCTTATAAGTCCGATTCGTAATAAGCGCAGAATAAATCTTATCTAATGCCTGTCTTGGAGTTACTCCACTATTAGATCCAGGTAGGGAGAAGTGCGTGGCGCTCCCAAACGATATAAGGACATCAATGTCAATCTTATCAGAAAGATCCATAGGACGAATCATTGTTTTGCGCTGGAATGACCCAATCTGTTTTACAGTCTTACCTGGCAACTCAGACTCAATTAATTCCTTCAAAGTTTTATAACGCTCAGAGGCAAGTGAAACTCGTGTAGGGTTCAACTCGATTTTCGTTAGAAAGTATGCAAATGCTTCTTTTACATTCAAACCATCCACCTCTACCATTCTTCATTAATAGCAAGACAACTTCGTTGCGGTCGCTGAGTACAACCAGTAAAATTAAGCATGAAAGTAAACCGTATTTTTTCATGGCTTGTTTGTCGCACAAAGGATTAGCTTCATCTAACTTATCTTATCAGCAGTAAAAGACATAACTATGTCAGCGAACTCACGTTCTGTACCTACATTTATATAATGAACGATAGCAGACTTTAGTCCTACTATTCAACATTAATGGAAGATTACCCTGCTTTTGACCAAAAGAAAAGCGCCGAGTGGGCGCTTTTCCTGCTTTGTCATGGTAGTTGATTTGAGATCCGATTCATACGTCATGGATTCTTTATCGTGACTTAAACTTAGGCGGACTTGGCTTGCTCCAGCTTCAAGTTCGATTACAGTTTCGTATTCATCCATGTAGGGGATTTTGAATGCTTCTTGATACGGTTCCTTTTCCTGATAATAGTTGGGATACCTCCTGAATCATTATCGTTTAGGGTAAGTTCAAAGCATAATTCCTGAGCTGAATCGCTCCATTTACCCTTAAATCCTTTAATCAAGCTTGTTCTGCAGTTTCTTCTGTTACTCGGCTGCTACCGACCTCTCCAGTTTGTATATCTGACCGTTCTGTTCATAAGTAAGTTTGTCTCCTCCGAGTACTAACTTCACGGTCGTTCGTTGTTGATCCTCATCACCGACTCGTAATATAACGCTATTGTCAGCAGACTGAATATAGCCAAAGTTATTTGGATACTCTTGTCCCTCACTGAAATAGGTAATAACACCGCTGTTTTTATCATTAAAGGAGATGTCAAAGGCCAATTCATCCGAACCAGGTGTACTCCATTTGCCTTCGAACTGACTTATATCATTATCAGGAGCAACTTTAACATCTGTTTTTGCGGTTGTTGTCTTTTGTTTACCACCACCAGCATAGAGGAACGATTCATGACCATTTCGAATTACAAAGTAAAGGGAACCATCTGATCCAATTATGCCTGTATGATGTATTTTGTAGTACGGAGGTTCAGTAAATGAAACAATCATTTTGTCTTTACCGCTTTTATCAAATGATTTTATCATAGAGAAATTGTAAGAATCATTAATGCCAATTAATAGTGTTCCATCTGAATCAATTACAGGCTCTGTGAATGTAACATCTCGATCAGGCTTATGTGCATACTCCCATAATAGCTCACCATTTTCTCTTACTGCATAGATGTATCCTGCCCTGGTTGCGAAATATAGCACGTTATCTTTGGATATGGCTATTTTTGTGGCCTCATCCTGTAGATTTGGAATTCGATAGATAATCTTATGTTGCCCATCAGGGCTAACAGCTACCAATTCGGATGAACTTCCAGGATCGCTTTTGATAACATATATCGTTCCATCGGCTGCTATCGTTGGGGATGTAATAACTTCAATTAGCCTATTCCACTTCTCTGTTCCTTCGGGAGTGAGTGTATACAATCGAACGGTTTAGAGCTGGACTGCCGTTCCACCCTCGACCATGTCTAGGATTATCCTTCCTGGTTAGCTCCCCAACATGATAAAGGTCACAACCCAGAAGGAGTTTTCCTAATTGCTTTTTGCGCCCCTTCAAGACGAGTGAATCCACCCCCTTACAATCCCCATGAGCGACGATTACATAGTCGACATTCTTGCATATCTTAGCTATCCATTTATCGTTCTTGGCATTATTAAGAGTATCGTTACCCTTACCCTTAAGACCAGATGGGTCCTTATCAACAGCTGACCACATATTCAGACAATAGATAGTGTCTAATAGCACTTGCTTATTCTCATGACACCAGCAGAGCACCTTCCCTATAGTCGGGTCGGGGCTCCAATCTTTTTCATTCTTATCAATCCAGTTGGTAGTCGATCCATTCATCTGGATGATTGCCGCACTCTTGCCCCCACGTGGTTCAATTGACTCAAATTTCAACACATATCTGTGGTTCCCAACCTTATACTCGTACGTCTGAGGTTTTACATTCACAAGCCTATAGTAATTTTTGGACCTTGCTGACTTTGTTTTCATCGATTGCCCTCTCCTATAGATCGATGATTTTGTATACACCATTACCTAGAGCTTCATAATCATTATATGTAACAGCGTGATGTTTCTTGGCATTACTGCAACACCTGGAAGTTATATGAGTTCTGATGGTCGATTCAGCATAGATCGTATTGTTTCTCTTCATATACTCAATAGCTTCCTTAAGAGTAAACCGATTATCTCCCTTCGCTTTAACTATCGATCTCGTTGCAAGTAATAACTCATCCCTACAGCTCCCCTTACTCATCCTGCATCGCCCCAATCCCATTTTCCCAATAGTACCATGAATCGCCAATATCAAATAGTAAGCGAGTATTGTGATTGAAGTTGTGTGTTCGTTGACTTAAAGAATTCATTTCCCCACTGACCATCCATTGTTTTCATTTATTGAACGGGCTACAATCTGTTCAAGAGGTGAACAAAATGTTAAAGAATGAAATACTGGATCAAGCTGAAGCGCTTGGGATTGAGCTGAATAGTAAGGCGATTGAACGATTAGTTGAGCACGGGCTTATTATTGGTAAAAGAATCAGTCAAGGATATTCCAAGGGAGTTGTTACCCAGTACCACGAGCGGACAATGGAAGCCATTCAGCTAATCAATGAGCTAAAATCCAGCAAGACGATCAAGCATCAGAAGGACTACATATTCATTTTATTTTGGAAAGGCTACCCTGTTCAATGGGACAAGCTAAAGGATCGGATTCAGGAATTTCATACTGAATTGGTGGACACCTTCGAGAAAATCGGAGAGTTTACTAATACTCCTTACTATGAGGATATCATCGCAGAGATTGCTTCAGATGAAGTTAATAAGTCAAAGCCCATAGGAAGACCGTCCAAGTCGGCGATTGAGTCATTAGAACGTAGATCGAAAGTTACTGCACAACTTTATAACTTACTCATTTCGCTCCTCTCTCACTTCTTTATGCATGGCAAGATTAATAACGATTTACTTGGTCAAATGATTCGTCTGATGCAGATTGATTTTATTGGGGAGTTTAATGAATCGTTTCATCTCCATTCCATGATCAACATATCTGAATGGCATGCAAGGCTTAAGAACTCTTCTGAGACAGACTTTGACGAGACCGCAGAACTTATCGCTGTCTTAAAACATTACTGGTCTCAATTAATGAGTAACTATCAGTCTGAATACCATATTCCGCTAATAGGGGACACCCTTAGGATCTTCACTAGCTATTACGGTAAATATAATGAATCCGATCCAACATGGAACTACAAGTTCTACACATTGGGCTTGATTAGTTGCAACTTCAGACAGCAGCAAAAGGACATTCTAAGTAATCCAACCACACAAGAAGCTTGGCAACAGCTAATTGCAATACTTCCTACATTGGATCTTAATTCTGAAAAGGAGGTGAATCTACATGGGTGACGTCGGAATCGCACTGGGCGGCGGTAAAGCATTTTCTGCTCCAGCTTGGTTTATCTTGCTAATAATCTATTTTACAGTTATCGGCATCGACAAACTGATTAAGAAGGCTAAGAACTAATAGCTTAATAAAAAGCAAAAGCACCTATCCCCAGTGGAGAAGGTGCTGCTTGCATTCAGAGTTACTTAATCATCCCTACCCGTACCTTCTGCTGAATCAACCTGTTCAGAGGCGAAGCTGTATTATGTTACTCTTTTACATCAGTATTTGACAGCTTTACATATCATTTGGTCATAGTCATATCCACATGGCCGAGCATCTGTTGCAATCCAAATGTATTACCGCCGCCGCGCAGAAACACAATAGAGAATGCATGACGCAGAGCATAAGGCCATAAGTGCGTCCCCAACTTCTTGCAGTACATCTCAACTCGGTCGCCCCATGTATGCCTAATGAGAGGTCTACCCTCATTCGTACAGAATATAGGTGCTTTTCCGCTCCTCTCTTTAGGACGAACAGATAGTAACTCCTGAATTGCTTCCACAGTCATCGACGATAATGGCAACGTACGAGATACACGGGTTTTTGCTTTAGCTGAATCTACACGCATTTCTCTGGCACGTGGGTGGAAATCACCCTCATCCAGGCTGAATGCTTCCTTGGGTCTTATCCCGCAGTCAAGGAACAAAAGGAATAATGTGTAGTCCCTCAAGCCAGCGAACGTCTCGCGGTTAGGGAGGGCTATTAGACGTGCGAGTGTATCTTCATCAACACTGACATGCCGCCCCTCATACTTGCGCTTCTTAAAGCCATTCAAGGGGTTATCAGATATCATGCCATGCTCCACACACCATTTAAAGAAAGTACGTAGGTATATTAGTCGATTATTATAGGTCGCGGGCTTAATACCTTCTTGTCCTAGATGATCAACGACCGCCTGTTCCAGTTGATCGTATGACTGCTTAGCATCAGGATACCGCTTAAATAACAGGTTCACATGTGTCGTGTAGTCCAGTATAGTCTGATCGCTAATCCCATTTGCTTTCTTCCAGGTAATGAATCGATCCAGTGCCTCTTCCATTGTCGCAGGTGCTCTCTTTACCTTGTTCATCCTTACCGCCATAATTAAAAAATCCTCCTTCGCCTTCACCTGTATTTGGGATACAGATAGTGCGAAAAAGGATCTCACGCGACGAGTCCTGTGTGGCTAGCAGTGCCACAATCTGGTACACAGGATTCATCATTTTTTATGGTTTTTAGGATTGCTACCTTGAAGGGAAAACCCTTATGTAAGTAGGTATGCCGAGGACGGGAATCGAACCCGTACGGTGGTCACCCACCGCAGGATTTTAAGTCCTGTGCGTCTGCCAGTTCCGCCACCCCGGCATGATGTGAAGGTTTTGCTTATGGTGGGCCCTGAGGGACTCGAACCCCCGACCAATCGGTTATGAGCCGACCGCTCTAACCAACTGAGCTAAGGGCCCTCGAAAAACGTCTATTTCAACGTATTCATCGAAAGGTTGGTTGCGGGGGCAGGATTTGAACCTGCGGCCTTCGGGTTATGAGCCCGACGAGCTACCGGGCTGCTCCACCCCGCGACGTATATCCATTTGAGCAAAGCTTCTTGAAATGGCGACATAAAATAATATACTATACGGGGATGTTTTAAGTCAAGCAAAATATTCTAATATAATTTTATTTCTTTTTTAAGGAATATATCTCACGCCAAATCGGCCTTTGCGGGATCTAAAAACCTCGACCTCACGTGGACAATCATAGCCATAGATCCACCAATCATTTTCCATTCTCCTGACAAGGCAACCAGCTTGAAACTTCGTTTCGTATAGGCGCACCCAGTACACCCATCTCATGCGAATCCCCCCACTTTATTATAGGATAAGCAGCTTATTTGCCACACCAATAAAGGCTGTAGCCATTAGAATACCCACAAATTCGGATAATACTAGTGTAAATGAATTAATCCTTTCCAATTGCTTCTTATATTTCATGCAAATCGGGTATACTCAAATTAGGTCATTACGAAGGAGCTGATGTCCATGTTATTTGGAATAGTCGTTTTCCCGGAAAAGCATGTGCAAGATGTCGCTAATAGCTGGCGGAGACGCCATGATCCGCATTACTCAGCAATTCCTGCTCATCTCACTGTTAGAGAAGCAGAGGAATGGACAAATGACGAGCTGCAGGTTGCCGTCGCACATTTGGAGAAGGTAACATCGACCATGCCCGCATTCACCATCGAATTGAACCGAGTCTCGACCTTCTATCCCGTTAATCATGTGCTCTATCTGGCGCTTCAAGACACAGCTGCAATGCAGGAGCTCCACGAGCAGGTTTGCAGCGGTCCATTGACAAGCACCGATTCTAATCACGTTTATACGCCGCATGTCACGATCGGGCAAGAGCTTTCCGCTGATGAGCTTCACGATCTATATGGCAATCTTCGAATGCAATCTACTGACCTCGTTTCCAAAATCGATCGCGTTCACTTGCTTTATCAGACCGATAACGGCTCTTGGACTGCTTTTCAGTCGTTTCTATTAAGAGGGTAGACAAATGTCCATTACAAAGGAAAAAGCCCGCAAACGGCGCTCAGGCCGATTGCGGGCTTTTTACGATATTATTTACTTATTATCTTGGCATCACTTCGACTGCACCGCCGCCATCAGTAGCTGTTCCAGTCGGATTGTTTTTGATTTTTTCAAGCACTGCATTTCCTCGTGTTTCCCACTCCGCAAGCGCTTCTTTTGCTGTCTTCGTTTTTTTGATGACTTCCTGGAAGAGCTCATAACCTGGCTGTTGAGCTTCATATATCCCTGGTTTAGTACGATAAATAAGGTCAGCATCCGTGCTTGATGGCGGAAGCGGCTTAAGCGTAGTAAAGGCATTCATGTTGTATTGCAACCCGCCGATCGGCGACAAGAACTCTTTGCGTGCAACCATCTCATAAAGGCTTCTCGACTTCAGCTTCGCCCATTCCTTGCTGTTTGAGAATTTAATAAAATCCCAAGCGTCTTTATCATTTTGCGCTTTGCTGTTAATTCCCATCAGCTGGCTAAGCGTAATGCTGCCGCCAACATCCGGATCGTTAGGATGAACGGGTACCGTCACGACATCCCAGTCTACAGGCTCAAAATCTTTGATTTTCGAAGCGTTGTCCGAAACTTTCTTGAGCTCGTTAATATAGCCATAGTCGCCAATTGTCATTGCCACTTTGCCTTTGATGAACAAATCACCATAGAATGGATCATTGCCATTTCCGCCATCAGTGCTTTGCTTCTCATACATTTTGTTAATGAATTCTTGAGTCGGAACAACCTCCTCTTGGTAGAGGGATGCTACTGTACTCCATACGCCTTCCCATTGATCGCTGTTAACAAGCATTTTCTCAGCTTTGTCATCCCACATTTTCAATTGAAGCGCTTGGCTGTAAATCTGAGTGTCATTAAAGCCATCGGATGGCCAGCGATTGAACGAGAAGCCGAACTTACGGTCTTCTCCCTCACCTTTGGCAACTTGACGAGCAAGGTTAAGAATATCTGCCCATTGCATCTTGTCTGTTGGCGGAGTTACACCTGCGTCAGCGAACATCTTCTTATTATAGTAAAGTGCAGAAGAGTTGAACGTAGGCGTTAAAGCATAAAGATTGCTGTCGCCGGCCGCTTTAATACCGTCAATAACGGTAGGTACATAATCGCTCAAATCAAATTTATCTTGCTGTACGAGCGTATCAAGCGGTTGAAGCAGGTTATCCTGCGTAAAACGACGAAGCATGTTGTAGTCCAGAACGACAACATCTACTGGATTTGGGCCGTTTAGCATTTCCTTCATCTTCTCATAAGGATCAGGCTGCGTTGAAGGCTTGGATGGATCTTGCTGCTCAAAGCGCTGTTCATCATAGTTGATTGCGCCTACGATTTCGAATTCGATGTTTGGATGCGACATTTCATACATATCTGTGTATTGCTGGCGGAAATATGGCTCGTTATCCGATCCGCCGTATAGTACGCCAATCCGCAATACCCGCTTTTCCGCAGACTCCTCCGAGCCGCCGCTGCAAGCAGCAAGCAAGCCAATCAGCAAAGCAAGCGTTAAGCTAACCAAAGTAAATTTACGAATCCGCATACCTGACAACCGTTTAGTATTCATTCGATTTAACCCCCCAATGATTTTGGCGGCGTAATAATAATCCGCTCACCGTCAAATTCCATAGTTGCTTTGTCTTTAATGTTTAAGGCGGATAAATATTCCTTAGGCACTTGTAAACGTCCAACTCGATCTACGACGACATAGGCTTCATGAACGGATTGCAGTCCACTAGCAGCAGCTGGCAGCTCTGCCTCACCTCCATCAAGATTGATATTCGGATTCCGTTTAATAAACTCCGTGCTCGTTAAGCCGTCGCGGATGGCGACTACCCGATCGACCTTGCCCGCAAGCGTCAAGTCATGTGTTACGATCACGATCGTAATGCCGATCTCGTGATTCAGCCTGCGGAAAATACCCATAATTAAATCCGAGGTTGCCGTATCGACAGAGCCTGTTGGTTCATCAGCAAGCAAAAGCCTAGGACGGTTCGACAGCGAAATTGCGATTGCGACCCTTTGCTGCTCCCCCCCGGATAGCTGATGGAGCTTGTTATGCATCCGCTCCTTCAAGCCTACCCACTCTAGCAACTGCTTTGCATAAGGCCGATCGACCTTGCCCGACAACATCATCGGCATCTCAACGTTCTCAAGCGCGGAGAGATAAGGAAGCAGGTTGCGGGCATTATTTTGCCAAATAAATCCGACTGTTTCCCTCTTATACTTCACGAGGTCCTCTTCCGTAATCTTGAGCAAATCCCATGGACCAACGCGCACCTGTCCGGCAGAAGGGCGGTCAAGACCGCCCAGCGTATTCAGAAGCGTCGATTTCCCGCTGCCGCTGTTGCCGATGATAGCCATAAGCTCGCCTTCGTTTACTTTTAAGTTCAAGCCTTGCAGGGCGACGACCTCTAGATCGTCTGTTTTGTAAATTTTCACCAGACCTTCGCAATCGATCATCGCTGTTGTCATCGTTCTTCTCCCATCTTGACCGCTTGATGCACTCTGAGCCTGCGAATATGCAGGAAGAGAATCAATGCGCCGATCAGCATCATAAATCCGACTACGATGAACAATTGATTCGTATCGCTCGATTCGAAAATGACTCTAAATGGCGGTACTGTCTCGGCCACGTTTTCCGCTGTTTGAAGGAAAGGCAGGAACAGCAAGCTGACCGCTTTCCCAATTAAAACGCCCAGACCTATCGCAAGACCAGCTGTGAAGAGCTGTTCCAGCAGCAGCATGCCCGTGAGCTGTTTACGAGAAAGTCCCATCGCGCGAAGTACCCCGAATTGAACGACACGCCCCGATAAATTAAAGAACCAAAAGAGCACGTAGCCTGCAAGGGTAATGATAACGGAAACGAGAAATCCTAAGCTCAGTATGCCGAAGACGCCGCCTCTTGTCGGAAGCTTCGCTTGCAGAATAAGCTCACTTCTAACATCATTGATAGATGCTAGCTCTACACCGGCCTTCTGCAGCTCTTTAACGATAGGCGCGACCTTCGCATCAGGCTTCATTTTCAACCATACTTCGTAAGGAATAAGCGGAATTTGATCATAAATATAGTCCAAATTCGTGATGATGAACGGTGATTTATCCGGATATTGACTAGGCCAATAAGGCAAAATGCCCACCACTACAAAATCAACCTTGCCTTCCGTAAAGCCGACTGACACCGGATCACCCAGCTTCAGCTGATATTTCTCGGCTACCTTTGAAGGAATAAGCGCCGCATGCTCATACAGCCCCAAATTATTCAAATAATAGTTCGGATGCGCAGGATACAAATCGTTGCGGAACCAGCCAACCTTCGCAAAGTCAACGTTGTCGATACCCATTATCGTACCTTGACCAATTGATTTGCCCGAGATAACGACGCTCCCTTTCGCCTGCAATACGCGTGCTGCAGCTTCTACCCCTTCCAGGGAACGGAACAGCTCGAAGGGCGGTTCACTGAATAAAACTTTTGTAGGGACGCTTTGACCGCCGCCACCTGAGCCGCCGCCATTTCCACCGCCAGCGCCGCCTCCGGCACTACCGTTACCTCCTCCGCCATTTCCGCCGCCTGCACCACCGCCGCCGCCGTTTCCTCCATTGCCTCCGCCGTTATTGCCCGGCTTCGTTGTAATCTCTGGAGAGCCTTCCCACACCGTTTGAATGGTAACGTCGGCGCCGTATTTATACAACGTCCGTTCCGTCGAGTTCAAATCGATCGTTCTAGCTGCCGATGCGTTATAAACGCCAAGTCCCAGCGTTAGCACTAGCAAAATCATAAGCGGGTAATATCCCTTTGATGAGCGGGAAAGCTGAGTAAGCGTTAAATAAAGAGGCACTGGTAAAAACTTGCGTCCCAGCCATGTGAAGAGCTTCAACAGCCACGGGAACAGCCGCAAGAAAAATAAACCAAGTGCAAAAATAGACAAAGCCGGAACAAAGAATAAAAACGGTTGAACATTTAATTGATCCGTCGTCATCCCTGTTTTGAACGTCAGCATCTGCCGTTCATTGAACATATACCACCCATAGCCTGCAGCAACGATCAATAATACATCGAGATACCAACGCTGCCAGCCAGGCTTGCGGTCAGACCGGGCAAGATCCTGCTTGTAGCTGACTATAGATGATCTAGCATACATAATTGCTGGAATAATTGTCGCAAGAAGAGCAAGCAATACCGCTGCGCCTCCCGCGATCATCGCTTCCGTAGAGAAGCCAACCGGTATCGACTTGCGATTGACGAAGGAGAGGAAGCCATTGGCCGATCCTATGCTCTTCGCCATGAACCAGCCGATGAAGGGGCCGCTCGCAAGCGCTATGCCGCCAAGCAGCAAGCCCTCGAGCAAATAAATCCAAATAATTTGTCGCGTACCTGCTCCCCGGCTTCGGAGAACGGCGATGTCGCTGCGCTGTTTGTCGAGAGACTGGCGAGCATTCATCGCAATAAAGAAAAATACCATAGCCAGCATGGGTGCAGCAAGCGTGAACAGAAGCGTTTGCAACTGCAGGCTTTGCTTCTTAAACTCTGAAAGCGTGGACGCAAACGAGATTTCAACTCTCGTATCCTTGAGACGCTGGTACAACTCAATGTTGAGGCGCTCAAGCGTCCTGCCTAGCGGCGATAATTGGCTCGTTTGAATTTCCGATAAATCGAAAGCATAATACCAGCTGGCATTATGAAGCGGAATGCTTCTCTTAGCGAGCAAATTTTTCTCAAACGCTATTTCACTAATTTGCAACGTATTCAGCAAGCTTTCCATTCCTTGATACCAGTATGAACTTGTATCAGTAAGCGGTTTGACCGCCCCGACGATTTTGACCCGTAATGTAAGATCTAAACCGCCGTATACCGGATATTCGAATATGTCACCGATATGTACATCATTACGATACATCGCTTCCTCGAACATAACCGCTTCGAGCAGCTCTCCATCCCCTTCAGTATTCACGAACCATCTGCCTTGCGTAAGCTCGGTATTAGCCTCAAGCTTCGACATGGTCATAATCGTAAGCTGGCGATTGCGCCCAGCATCAACCTTAGAGGGATCCTCGGGCACGACCTCTGTGCTGCGTATGGAATAGCTGTTGACGTATGTTTGATAAGGAAAGCCGATCTCCTTCGGCACTCCATCCGAAATATAGCTTTCAAGCCCCGACAGCGCCGATAAATCCGTTTTCCCGCCAGCGGGTGATTGATACCTCATTAGAAGGGAGCCAGCCGGTAATCCAGAGCTCTTCTCCTGCAGCGATTCGGCTACGACTCGTTTGAGCGCGCCATCCGCGTACATTGGTATACTGGTCGCAAAAGCAACCGCCAAGGTCAGTCCCGCCAGCGTACTTAAGGTTAGCCAGCGCGTGTTCCACATTTTGCGGAACAAAAAACGAAATAGCGGAATACCCATCGGCTATCGACCTACAACTTTCTGCCCCGGCTTCAAACCTTGCAGGATCTCAACCTGCGTCGCGGTCTGTTGGCCGACCTCTACATCCACCTCACGCTTGCCGTCAGCATCAATAACCTGCACGTAAGTTCGAGCACCAATTGAACGAAGCGTAGAAGGAGGAATAACAATGGCATTTTCTGTGCGCTTCGTAATGATGTTGATAGACAGCGGGGTTCCTCTGTTTAAGTTTTTCGGCAGATCCTTAAGATCGACAAGAAGGAAGTCCTCTGGACGCTCCGGCTTCGGTGCTTCAGGATTCCCGCCGTTGCCGCCGCCATTATTCGGATCCTCTTCCGTTTTGATCGGAAGCTGCTTCACTTTGCCTTTAAACGTACCGACACTGCTGATATTAGCCGATACCTCTAAACCGACAGCTATTTTTTCCAGCTCTGTTTTGGATAGCTTCGCAGCTGCTGTTATTTTGCTCGTGTCCGCTATAATTGCAATCGGCGCATAAGCTTTAATAAGATCGCCCTTCTGAACATTTAACGTAACAACCTTACCGCTAAATGGTGCTGTCAAAGTTGCCTTCGCGATTTCCTCTTCCATGTCAACCAGCTTCTGCCTGCGCTCTTCGAAAGCAATCATCTTTTCCTCAAATTCAATCGTGTCCATCTCATCGCGTGAACGCAGCGTTTCTTTCATTGAAACTTCTTCCTTCTTAAAAGCAAGCTTCTCGAGGCGCAGATTTTTGACCAAATCATCCACGTCAAGCTCGCCGATCACTTGGCCTGCCTTGACATCTTGACCCGCTTTCACAGAGACCGATTTCAAATGCTTGCCGTCAAGTGTGAAAAACAAGGTTTCTTCTTCCAAGGAGATCAGCTTGCCAATCACCTGCACCTTCGTCTCGAGAGTGGCAGTCGTCACCTCGTACTCCGGCTTCTTGGATATTTGCGGAGGGGCGATTTCCGGCAATACCTCTTCCTCTGGCTCGGCGGGAAGCAATGAGCACCCGCTTGCGAATACTAATGAAGCACCCATTACAACAACCATCGAGCGTTTAAATAAACTTTCCGTCCACCATTTCATAGACACGGTCGGCAACCTCCAAAATCGTAGGATCATGTGTAGTCATACAAATTGTAACTTGTTCAGTGCGAATAATATTTTGGAAAACGGCCATAATTTGAGCGGACATGCCTGAATCAAGCTCTGCTGTCGGCTCATCGGCCAAAAGCAGCATTGGCTTGTGAGCGATCGCCTTAGCAATAGCAACACGCTGCTGCTCGCCGCCCGAGAGCTCGAATGGACGGTGATTCATCCTTCGCTCGAGTCCAACAAGCTCAAGACACTCTGTAACTCTATCCTTCCACTCTGCACGCGGAATACCAGCCATGCGAAGGGAAAGCTCCACATTCTCCCGTGCAGATAAAAGCGGCATAAGTGCGAAGGCTTGAAAGATAAAGCCCATGTGCTTGCGTCTTACTAACGTTCGTTGATCGTCACTCATACTGTGAAAGGTCAAACCATTAAACAAAATCTCACCCTTGCTTGGAGTATCCAGCCCGCCCAAGCAATTCAGAAGCGTCGTCTTGCCTGAACCCGATCTGCCTCTAAGCATAACTAACTGGCGCTCCTTGAGCTCCATTCGAATGCCCTTCAATACATGAATCGGAGAACCTCCAACCTGAAACGTACGCTCTACATCGGTTACGGTAAGTAGATTGCGTCTTTCAACGGCGGGTTCTATCTGCCCTTCTGTTATTTGCTCTTCTTCCTGCGGAATGGCCATAAGCGCTTGCGATCCCTCCTCAACCAACTTTCATAATTCTAATCTTACATGATAGACGAAGGACATGGTAAAAAAGTTACGCCAAAAAGAAACATATTTTAAAAAGTTTGCAAAGTAAAAAAGCTGCTTTTGGCGAATGCTCCCGCATCACGCTAAAAGCAGCATTTAACCCCAATTTATTTCACTTTAAAATGAGAAATGGCTGGGTCCAGCTCATTAACGATTTCTGTGGCCGCATCTGCTCCCCAACCAAATAACTTCATTAATGTACCGCAACACAATTCATGAAAAATAGTGCTATTATTATTTATCGGATAACCTAATAATTAATAAGAGATTAAGAAGAAAATTTTAATTTTTTGTGTCGAATTTATTAATTTGATAGATATCAAAGGCGTGCTCTCATGAATGCGAGAGCACGCCTTTTAATTCATTTACAAATTATTTACCAAAAGCTTGAGGATCTTGTCTCCAAGCTTGCAATGCAGCCACATCTTCCGGTGCAACTTTACCGAGCTGAACAGCCGTTTGAATTAATGCGCTGTAGTTAGACAGCGTTGCAAGCGGCATTTGCTCTGCGGCGAAGGCTTGAATCGCTGAATCGAACTCATAAGTGAAAATCGCTAGCACGGCCAATACTTCCGCGCCTGCTTCCCGCACGGCTAGCCCAGCTTTCAGCGAGCTGCCGCCTGTCGAGATCAAATCCTCGATAACAACAACCTTCTGGCCTGGGTTTACGCGTCCTTCGATTTGGTTTTGCTTGCCGTGTCCTTTCGCTTTGTCGCGAATATAGGCCATCGGCAGATTAAGCTTCTGGGCTACCCACGCTGCATGGGGAATACCCGCCGTTGATGTTCCCGCAATAACCTCGGCATCAGAATAATTCTCGCGAATGATGGTCGCGAAGCCCTCAGCTATCACATCTCGAATTGCAGGATAAGTCATTGTAAGTCGATTATCGCAATAGATCGGCGATTTAATGCCTGAAGTCCAAGTGAAAGGCTCATTAGGACGAAGCGCCACCGCTTCAATCTCAAGCAAGCTCTTGGCAATTTGGTTAGGCAATTCAGTTAACGTTGATTTACTCATAGGATGTCAGCTCCTCAATAATGGATTCAATTGCAGCTCTTGGGCTAGGTGCCGCCGTAATCGGACGACCGATTACCATATAATCAGTGCCTTGACTCAGAGCCTCGCTAGGCGTCATAATGCGCGATTGATCGTTCACGTCAGCGCCTGCCGGACGAATGCCGGGCGTAATCGTTTTGAAAGCTGCACCGCATGCTGCTTTAATCGCTTCTACCTCAGAGGGCGATGCGACAACGCCGTCCAGACCTGCCTTCTTCGTCAGCTCCGCATAACGCAGAACCGCAGACTCTACCGTACCGTTGATGCCAATTTGCTCGTTAAGCATCGACTGGCTTGTACTCGTCAAATGGGTAACCGCGATCACGGTTGGCCTGCTCAGTCCGCTGCCTGCAAGGGCAAGGTCCACGCCTTCAAGTGCAGCTTCCAGCATTGCGCTTCCGCCAGCAGCATGCACGTTGAACATGTCTACGCCTAGCTTAGTAACGCTGCTTGCCCCGCCTTTGACCGTATTCGGAATATCATGCATTTTAACATCTAGAAAAACGTAGTAGCCTCGCTCTTTCAAGCTATTCACAAATGAAGGACCTGCTGCATAAAACAGCTGCATCCCCACTTTTATATAACAAGGAATGCCCTGCAGCTCGGCAATTAAACGCTCTGCCGCTGCAGCATCTGGATAATCCAGCGCTACCATAATCCGTCCTGCAGCTTGCTCGTTTGTCAACTTCATTCGAAACCTCTCCATTTCTCTGCACATTTGCATAATAAACGGCCATACGTCTTGCTCTATGCTTGCCTCCGCAAAGGCTTAAAGCCCTTTGGAAGCAAGCAAAGCAATGAACGCTGGCCGTACTTTTAAGCTGCTGTGAGCTTATTTCTTTTGAAGCACCACTGGCATAGAGCGCGAGGAAAAGTTTAAAGTCTCGAGCATGACTAGCAATGCGCGGACAGTATCCAGCGATGTCATACAAACAACGCCATTCTCAACGGCTTCACGACGGATTCGGAATCCATCACGCTCAGGCGCTTTGCCTTTTGTCAACGTGTTGACAACAAACTGCGCTTCACCTTCGCGTACGAGATCCAAAATATTTGGTGAACCTTCGCTTAGTTTATTAACAGTCGTAACGATCAAGCCTGCTTCTTCAAGCGCTTTTGCCGTTCCGCCAGTTGCGATGATTTTGTAGCCTAGGTTAAAGAAGCCGCGCAGCAATTCTGTTGCCTCTTCTTTGTCCTTGTCCGCCACCGTAGCAATGATTGCGCCTGATGTTGGAATTTTCATTCCTGCGCCGATGAGGCCTTTGTATAGTGCTTTCGCATACTGAACGTCGCGGCCCATAACTTCTCCCGTCGATTTCATCTCAGGCGTCAAGGTAGGATCAACGCGGCGAAGCTTAGCGAAGGAGAATACAGGAACCTTAACCGATACGTATTTATCCTCAGGCCATAAGCCGTCTACATAACCAAGTTCTGCAAGCTTCGTGCCAAGAATTGCTTTTGTAGCCAAGTTTGCCATCGGAATATTTGTTACTTTGCTTAGGAAAGGTACCGTACGCGACGAGCGCGGATTAACCTCGATGACATACACCTTCTCCTTATGAATGACGAACTGGATATTGACAAGTCCGATTACGTTCAGCGCTTTGGAAATGCTGATTGTAATGTCGACGATTTGTTGTTTAATGTCATCAGAAAGCGATTGTGGCGGGTAAACCGCGATCGAGTCGCCGGAATGAACGCCCGCGCGCTCAACATGCTCCATGATGCCTGGGATAAGCACTGTCTCGCCGTCGCAAATCGCGTCTACCTCTGCTTCTTTGCCCAGCATGTAGCGGTCAATCAGTACCGGGTGCTCGGGGTTGATTTTTACGGCAACCTCCATATAGTTTAGAAGCTCTTCATCCGAGTATACGATTTCCATTGCACGGCCGCCTAGTACATAGGACGGACGAACAAGTACGGGATAGCCAAGTCCTTGCGCGGTAACAACTGCATCGTCTACTGAAGTTACAGTCTTGCCGTCTGGCTGTGCGATGTTCAAGCTGCGAAGCAAGGCTTCGAACTTCTTGCGATCTTCCGCAGCGTCGATGCTTTCAAGGCTGGAGCCGAGAATGCGTACGCCTGCTTTGGAGAGCGGAGCAGCAAGGTTAATTGCCGTTTGGCCGCCGAATTGTACGATTACGCCAATTGGATTCTCTTGCTCGATGACGTTCATCACATCCTCGAAGAACAATGGTTCAAAGTACAGTCTGTCGGATGTGCTGAAGTCAGTTGATACCGTTTCCGGGTTGTTGTTGATAATAACCGCTTCGTAGCCCGCATTTTGGATGGCCCATACAGCATGGACCGTTGAGTAGTCGAACTCGATGCCTTGGCCGATGCGAATTGGACCGGAACCAAGCACGAGTACCTTTTGTTTATCCGTTTCTGTAACTTCGTTCTCTACTTCATAAGTAGAGTAGTAGTACGGAGTAGACGCTTCAAACTCAGCGGCGCAAGTATCAACCATTTTGTATACAGGCTTCAGATTGTGTTGTACGCGAAGCGCGCGTACTTCTTCCTCAGTTGTATGGCTGCCGTTCGGGAAGCCTTCGCGGCGGATTTCTGCGATCGAACGATCGGAGAAGCCTTTGCGTTTTGCTTCATATAGCATTTCATAGGAAAGGGCTGATTCGCTGCGCATCCGATCTTCGAATGCAACGATCAATTGAATTTTATCAAGGAACCACCAATCGATGTTTGTAATATCTTGAATTTCCTGCAGCTTATAACCGCGGCGGAATGCTTCCGCTACAAGGAACATGCGCTCGTCGTCCGGCTTCTCAAGGCGTGAGCGAAGCACGGCATCTTCTAGGGACGATGCTTCTTTCAAGTGAATGCGGTGCGCGCCGATCTCAAGCGAGCGAACCGCTTTGTGAATCGATTCCTCGAATGTACGGCCGATCGCCATAACTTCGCCTGTTGCTTTCATTTGCGTGCCTAGCTTACGGTTCGCGTTAACGAACTTGTCAAAAGGCCAGCGTGGGATCTTAGATACGATATAGTCTAGTGTTGGCTCAAAGCAAGCGTACGTTTGGCCGGTTACTGGGTTTACCAGCTCATCCAGCGTATAGCCAATTGCGATTTTTGCTGCCATTTTAGCAATCGGATAACCCGTTGCTTTGGAAGCAAGCGCCGAAGAGCGGCTGACACGCGGGTTTACTTCGATAACATAGTATTGATAGCTATGTGGATCAAGCGCGAATTGTACGTTGCAGCCGCCCTCGATGTTCAAAGCGCGAATGATTTTTAATGATGCCGAGCGAAGCATTTGATACTCGCGGTCGGAAAGCGTTTGGCTAGGCGCAACGACGATGCTATCGCCTGTATGTACGCCAACCGGGTCAAAGTTCTCCATGTTACATACGACGATACAGTTGTCGTTCGCATCGCGCATGACTTCATATTCGACTTCCTTCATGCCGGCAATCGATTTCTCGATCAAGCACTGGCTAATCGGGCTGTAGCGAATACCGGAAGCAACCGTCTCACGCAGCTCCTCTTCGCTCGCGCAAATACCGCCGCCTGTTCCGCCAAGCGTGTATGCTGGACGAACGATAATTGGATAACCGATCGTATTTGCAAAAGCAATCGCATCCTCCACCGTCGTAACGATATCGCTATCCGGTACAGGCTGCTCAAGCTCGCGCATTAGATCACGGAACAAATCGCGATCCTCCGCTTTCTCGATAGCTGTAAGCTGAGTACCCAGCAGCTTGACGTTCTCGCGTTCAAGAACGCCTGCACGCGCAAGCTCAACCGCCATGTTGAGGCCGGTTTGGCCGCCAAGCGTCGGAAGCAATCCGTCCGGACGCTCTTGGCGAATGATTTGGGATACAAAATCAAGCGTGATTGGCTCGATGTATACTTTATCAGCCATGTTCGTATCTGTCATGATTGTAGCCGGGTTACTGTTTATAAGAACAACCTCATAGCCCTCTTCCTTGAGCGCTTGGCAAGCTTGTGTGCCGGCATAGTCGAATTCCGCCGCTTGTCCGATGACGATCGGACCGGATCCGATCACGAGAATTTTTTTGAGTTCATTATTTTTGGGCATACTGAAGCTCTCCTTTCAACGTCTCCGATAACACCGCTTGACGAGGTTTTTGTGGGTTGTTTTTCTTGTGCGTACGGATCATTTCCAGGAACTCATCAAACAAATAGCTGGAATCGTAAGGTCCAGGAGCTGCTTCCGGGTGATATTGAACCGAGAATGCAGGGAATGTATTGTGCTTAAGTCCTTCGATTGTGCGGTCATTGTTGTTAATGTGCGTGACCGTCAAAGGCGTGTTCGCTACGGACTCTTCAAGCACCGTGTATCCGTGGTTTTGCGAAGTAATGTAGCAACGGTTAGTTGCAAGCTCTTTAACCGGGTGGTTACCGCCGCGGTGACCGAATTTCAGCTTAGTCGTTTCTGCTCCGCAAGCTAGCGCGAACAGCTGGTGACCTAAGCAAATGCCAAAGATCGGGTATTCGCCAAGCAGCTCGGAAATCATTTTAACGGCGTAAGGCACATCCTGCGGGTCCCCAGGGCCATTGGACAATTGAATGCCGTCTGGAGCCAGGCGGCGAATTTCGTCTGCAGTTGTATTGTGAGGAACGACGATGACATCGCAGCCGCGCTTTGTAAGCTCGCGCAAAATACCGCTTTTTGCACCGAAGTCAACAAGCACGATACGCTCGCCTTGTCCTGGGCTTGAGAAAAGGTGAGGTGTCGATGTGCGTGCGACTTGATCTGTCATCAGCTTCGAGATGTTAAGACGCTCAGCAAGCTCTTCAACGCGCTCGTTGCCAGTCGTGATCAGACCTTTCATCGTACCGTAGTTGCGAAGCTTGCGAGTAAGCATCCGTGTATCGATATCGCTGATGCCCGGAATGCCGTATTCTTTCAGAAGCTGACCTAGCGAGTATTGTGCGCGCCAGTTGCTTGGCACTTCTTCATGACGACGAACGACGAACCCGTGAATGAAGGGGCGAATCGATTCAAAGTCATCGCGTGTAATGCCGTAGTTGCCGATTAGCGGGTAAGTCATCGTTACGATTTGTCCACAGTAGGACGGATCGGAGAGGACCTCTTGATAACCGGTAATACCTGTATTAAATACAACCTCTCCCATCATTTGCGCTTCTGCACCGAACGAAAGGCCCGTAAACAACGTACCGTCTTCCAACAATAATCTTGCTTGCATCCGTATCACTCCTCAGGTGTTCATTATTCCCCATATATTGGCTTAATTAAGTAGATATTATTATTCGGACCAGACGACAGCGCCGTCAACGATGGTTGTCACTGGCCAGCCGCTAAGCTTCCAGCCGCCGAATGGCGTATTGTTGCTTTTTGATGCAAAAGAACTTGGATCAACCGAACGCTCGCTGTTCAAATCCACGATGGTTACGTCGGCAGGCGCTCCTTGCTCTAAGCGACCCGTCGGAAGACGGAAGACGCGAGCCGGATCTGCCGTCATGCGCTGCAAGAGGAACCCGAGCGTCCATTTGCCGGTTTGTACGAATTTCGTGTACAAGAGCGGGAATGCCGTTTCGAATCCAACGATGCCAAATGGCGCTAGCTGCACGCCGCGTGCTTTCTCTTCTGCGCTATGCGGGGCATGATCGGTAACGACCATATCGATCGTTCCATCCTCAATCGCTTCGATAACCGCTTGAACGTCGCGCGGCGTGCGGAGCGGCGGATTCATTTTCCAATTTGCATCATCAAGGCCTGGAATGTCTTCATCTGACAAAAGCAGGTGATGCGGGCAAACCTCAGCGGTCACCCGAACGCCGATTTGCTTGGCAAGGCGGATCAAGCGAACCGACTGCTCTGTGCTTACATGGCATACATGGTAGTGCACGCCCGTTGCTTCAGCCAGCAATACATCTCTTCCTACATGAATCGCTTCCGATTCGTTCGGAATTCCCTTCAAGCCATGCTTGCGGGAAAACTCGCCTTCCGACGCCCAAGCGCCTTCAACCAACGTATCGTCCTCGCAGTGCGCGATGATCGGCATATCCATCGATTGCGCAAGCGCCATAGCGTTTTTCATCATTTGCGCGTTTTGAACGCCTACTCCGTCATCGGTGAAGCCAATTGCTCCTGCTTCTTTAAGAGAAGCAAAATCCGTCAGCTCGCGTCCGAGCTCGTTTTTTGTAATGGATGCGTAAGGCAGAACCTTAACGACTCCGACGTCCGCTGCTTTGTTCTTAATGTAGGAAACCGTCTCAGCCGTATCTGTTACCGGACGCGTGTTAGGCATACAAGCAATCGTCGTGAAGCCGCCCTTGGCAGCGGAACGAGTACCTGTAGCGATATCTTCTTTATATTCAAAGCCTGGATCGCGCAAATGAACGTGCATATCGATAAAGCCTGGCGATACGAGCTTGCCCTGTGCATCAATAACCTCTGCGCTGCCCGTATCCGGCGTTTGCGCGCCGTCTACGATCGCTTCGATTTTACCGTTTGCGATTTGGATATGCTTGCTTTCCAGACTGCCCGAAATTTCGTTCCATACGTTACCGTTAATTATCCATAATGACATAATCGTTTTCACCCTCCGATTGGTTCGGTCTATATTGCTGCTGTTAGCTGAGTGCGCGTTCTATGACGGCCATTCGAACCGGTACCCCATTTTCCATTTGCGGAAAAATGCGTGATTGCGGATGTTCAACCAGCTCATCGTCGATTTCTACATTGCGATTGATTGGCGCAGGGTGCATAATGATTGCATGATTGGCAAGCTTGCTTGCTCTCTCCACCGTCAAGCCGTAATGCTCGCGGTAGTTCTCGGCAGAGCTGAGCTTGCCGCTCTCGTGGCGCTCAAGCTGCACGCGCAGCATCATGACGACATCTGATTTTAAAGCTTCATCTATAGTGACATAAGAGACATCCAGCTCAGAGGCTTGCATATTCACCGGCGAACAGAAGTTCACGTTGACCCCGAATTTTTGCAGCGCCCATAGGTTCGATCTTGCTACCCTGCTGTGCAGTACATCTCCGACAATCGAAACCGTCAATCCTTTGAGTTGTCCAAAATGCTTGCGCATCGTATACATATCGAGGAGTGCTTGGGTAGGATGCTCGTTGTTGCCGTCTCCAGCATTAATTAAAGGAACCTTGATCTTAGTTGCCAGTTCGGCAAGAACGCCGATTGGCTTGAGCCGAATGATTCCTACGTCGATTCCCATCGATTCCAGCGTGCGAACCGTATCGTAAATTGATTCACCCTTCTGTACGCTTGATACCGCGGAAGAGAAATTCAGCACCTCTGTACCAAGACGCTTCTCAGCTACTTCGAAGGAAAAGCGCGTCCGTGTACTATTTTCGAAAAACATGTTGGCTGCGAACTTGCCTTGCATCGTTGTGTGGACTTTAATGGATTGGTTCTCCCAATAAGCGGCCCGATCAAGAATAGATTCTATCTCTTCCTTGCTTAAATCCTTTAATCCGAGCAAACTCCGTTGTTTAAGCAGTGTCACCGTCATCCGGCTTGCCCCCTCTTGTTAATGTGACTTGATCGATATGGTCGATTTCGGCAAGAGCTACATCAATTTGCTCCTGCTTGGAGGTTGGCACGTTTTTGCCGACAAAATCAGGCCGAATCGGCAGCTCCCGATGTCCTCTGTCTACAAGCACCGCCAGCTGGATGCTTTGCGGCCGTCCGCAATCCATAAGCGCATCCATTGCCGCCCGGATCGTTCGTCCTGTATAGAGCACATCGTCGAACAATATGATTCGTTTGTCTTGAACCGTGAAGGGTACGCCGTCGGTATCGCCTATCGCCGCTGCGACTTCAACGTCTGCTGACTTGGCAGACTTGCGATCATCTCGGTAATGCGTGATGTCAAGCTCGCTAACGAGTACCGGCTTCCCTTCAATTTCCCTGATGCGTTCCGCAATGCGATGTGCGAGGTAAATGCCCCGCGTGCGAATGCCTACGATTACGCAGTTATCGATGCCCTTGTTCTTCTCCACGATTTCATGAGCAATTCGCGTTAATGCCCGGCGAATTGCCGTTTCATCCATGATGACCAATTGCTCTTCTTCCGTCATTTCCGCTTACTCCTTCCATAATCGCCAAAATGCCAGGTTGCGACAAAAAAAGCTCCTTGCAAAAATCGCAAGGAGCTTGTGATAAGCCATGAAGAGATAGGGTACATGCCCCCGCTGCTCTCGTCACAGAAAGCTGCGCATTTGGATGTCCTATTCTTCTCTTCTATAGACTTGTTATTCACGCTACCTTGCCAGCCTCTCGGGACTGAGTTAAAGGTACTGCTGTATATCATAGGAATTATCCCATATTCGACATTTTGTTGTCAAGTAAAAACGAATATTTCCGCTTGTACATCGTGTGAACCCATTCCGATCAGCTATACAAGGATCGCGTTAGTTGCTATAGGCTAAGCTTACGAATTCTTTCTACCGCTTTTTCCGTATTTTCGCGGCTGCCGAATGCCGTTAGGCGGAAATAACCTTGTCCGCTTTGTCCGAAGCCAACACCCGGTGTTCCAACGATGTTCGCTTCCGTAAGAAGCTTATCGAAGAATGCCCATGAATCCAAGCCATTTGGCGTTTTCAACCAGATGTAAGGAGCGTTGACGCCTCCGAACACTTCCAAACCAAGCGATGCCAGACCGTCGCGAATAATCGCAGCATTAGTCATATAGTAATCAACCAAAGCTTTGATTTGTTCTTTGCCTTCCTCCGAGTAAATAGCAGCTGCACCGCGTTGTGTCACATACGATACGCCGTTGAATTTAGTCGTGTGGCGGCGATTCCATAGGTCGTTGAACAACACCTCGTTGCCGGAAGCGTCAAATCCTTTAAGCTCGCGCGGAACGACCGTGTATGCGCAGCGTACGCCTGTGAAGCCTGCTGTCTTCGAGAAGCTGCGGAATTCGATAGCTACCTCGCGCGCGCCTTCGATTTCGTAGATGCTGTGAGGAACGTCGTCTTCTTGGATAAATGACTCATAAGCAGAATCATAAAGGATGATGCAGTTGTTCGCTCTTGCGTAATCAACCCATACCTTCAGCTCTTCCTTCGTTAGCGTCATGCCTGTCGGATTGTTCGGGTAACACAAGTAAATGATATCAACCTTGCGGTCCGGCAGGCTTGGTTTAAAGTCGTTCTCAGCCGTGCACTCCAAGTACGAAATGTTCTCATAACGTTTTGTTTCTTGATTGTATTTGCCTGAGCGGCCAGCCATTACGTTCGTATCTACATACACGGGGTATACAGGATCTTGTACGGCAACGATGCTGTTCTCGCTGAAAATCTCTTGAATGTTTCCGACATCGCATTTGGAGCCGTCGCTTACGAATACTTCATTCGATGCGATTTCGATGCCGCGTGCTTTATAGTCATTTTCAATAATAGCGTTAACTAGAAAATCGTAGCCTTGCTCTGGACCGTATCCGCGGAATGATCCAGGAACCGCAAGCTCGTCTACTGCGCTGTGCATAGCTTTCAGTACCGCTTCCGGCAAGCCGCGTGTAACGTCGCCGATACCTAGGCTGATAATTTCTGCATTAGGGTTTTCTTGAATAAATTTTGTGCGGCGCTTTGCAATTTCCGAAAACAAGTAGCTGCCTTGCAGCTCCAGGTAATTTTGATTAATGGATGTCATTTGGTGTCACCTATCCTTATATTTTCATTAATTTCAGATGTTACTGTTAGAATAACTTACTTCACAGTTCGAAATAATGAATAAAGTGGTGAAAAGTTTGCACTTTTGCACGTTTTGAGCTACCTTGACCGCAAGCTGCTAAGCACATTCTCGAAATCTGCCGGCAACGGCATCTCGAACTCTAATCTTTCGCCGCTGCGCGGATGGGTAAAGCCAAGAAGCGCGGCATGCAAAGCTTGTCCCTTTAGCGCCACCGTCTTATTGCGACCATAAACCGGATCTCCCGCAAGCGGATGTCCGATATATTTCATATGAACACGAATTTGATGGGTGCGGCCCGTTTCGAGCTGCAGCTCAACAATCGTATAATCGCCCAAACGCTCGAGCACATGGAAATGCGTTACTGCCTGTCTGCTGTTGCGCTCAGTCACCGTAAACAGTTTCCGATCATTTAAATCGCGTCCGATCGGCGCATCGATCGTCCCTTGGTCATGCGGCAAATTGCCGTGCACAAGAGCGATATATTTGCGCGTTACCGTATGATCCTTCAACTGCTCCGCAAGCGAAATATGCGCGAGGTCATTTTTGGCGGCCATCAGCAATCCCGTCGTATCCTTATCGATCCGATGCACGATGCCTGGACGAATCATGCCATTAATGCCGGACAAATCCTTGCAATGATACATAAGCGCATTCACAAGCGTTCCGGACGAATGTCCTGGTGCGGGATGAACGACCATACCGCGCTTTTTATTGATGACAATAAGATCCGAATCCTCGTATATAACCTCAAGCGGAATGTTCTCAGACACGATCGCAGCCTCTTCCGGCTCAGGTATGTGAAGAACAACATGGTTGCCTTCCATCACCTTTACGTTCGCTTTTGCAACCTTTCCGTCTACCAGCACGGCTCCTGCTTTGATCCATTCTTGTACTTGCGTTCTCGACACGGCAGCTTCGTCGATGCTGTCCGTTACAAACTTATCTACTCGTTCGCCGGATTGCTCTGCTTCTGCAATCCATTCCAAAGGCTCTTCATTATACAGGCTGTTGCTCATGATTGTTATGATCCTTGTCCTCTCCATTTTGCAAACGTTTCTTATCATCCTTAGCGGACAACAACGTGTCAATTAGAATTAATGCTACGCCGCAGACGATACCTGAATCCGCAACGTTAAAAATCGGAAATTCATAGCTGCCAAAGTTGAACTGCAGGAAGTCGACAACCTCCCCAAACCGAGCGCGATCCAGAAAGTTGCCAATCGCACCGCCAAGAACAAGTCCAAGACCAACAAGCAGCCAAGGCTTGGCAGACCTGCGCATCGCTTGAATGTACCATATAATGCCCGTTACAATGACGATCGTAATAATAATGAAAAACAGCCGTTGATCCTGCAGGATGCCAAATGCAGCACCCCGATTTCGATGCGAAGTAATGAGAAAAAAATTACCGATAACGCTAATTTGATCCTCGATGTCAAGCTTAGTTTCAATTATTCTTTTTGTTGCAAAATCAAGGACAAACACGATTACGGCTACCCAATAATAATAAAAACGCATCTAATCACTCCTAATTTTTTGTGAAGCAACAATTCAACTCCAAAGAGCTGCGTGATAAGGAAGCTTAAATCGACGCAGGCGGCTCCTTTCAAACAATTCCAATCAATTGTAGCATACAGCGCCAAACGAGAGCCAGCAGGAAGCGTAGTTCTTCCATTGAAGCCCATACTGAAAAACCGCCTTTCGGCAAAAGCTAATACAGCAATTATGTTCCCTGCTAAGGAGGGCGCTCAAAAATGACAACCCCATCAAACGCTCATATTAAGCTGCTGCAAAGCAGGTTGTTGGATGAGCAGCGTGAAATCGAACACAGGCTTGCAGAAAATGATCATTACGGATTATCCCATTCGCAACGCGATGATACCGGCGAGCTTTCATCGATCGATAACCATCCGGGCGATACCGCAACCGAGCTTTACGAACGTGCAAAGGATGTCGCCCTGCTTGAACAGGAGGATCTGCATCTTAGGCGCATCGATGCAGCGCTTGATGCGATAGCAAACGGTTCATACGGCATATGCATGACTTGCAACGAACCTATTCCGCTTGAGCGTCTCGATGCTGTTCCGGATACGCTGTATTGCATCGAGCATGCGCCCCGCCAGCATTTATCGCTGCGCAGGCCAGTTGAAGAATTAGTTCTTGATCCTCCGTTTGGACGCACAAGCATGGACGAGCATGACTCTTACAACGGCTTTGACGGTGAGGACGCATGGCAAATTGTTGAACAATATGGCAATGCCGATTCACCTGCAATGTCAGAACATCCTGATGTCGCCGATTACGATCATGTTGGCATTGAAGCCTATGAGAATGACGGCTTCGTTGAGCCGATCGAAAGCTTCCTGGCGACCGACATCACCGGCCGTCATGTCTCTGTGATCCGCAACCGGGAATATTCACATTATTTGGATGCCGGCGAAGGAGACCACGGTCTTGAGACGGAAGAGCATGACGAAAAATAATTAATACGTTTTTCCTTCAAGCTGGATTTGTACAATTCGAACGATGTCCGCGATATAGTCGCCGATTATCGGCAGGTTCAACGCACCTAAAATACGCAGCACATAAAGAATCGTCGCAGCAAAAAAAGTAAAGCCGATCGCGATACCAACGCCTCGCGCCGTACCGGCGAGCAGATTTTTCCAAATCAACGTTCTGGGTCGGTTAAGCAGTTGCACGTAGTCGGCAATTTGCGTACGCTCCAAATCCGTTGCGACCACTTGCAGGCGTTTATCAAGTATGCCGAGCGAAGATTTCAGCTCGTCCAAATTTTTCGGTTGTTCCGGGTTATTTGTTTTCATACGAGGCATCCCCTTTGTCAAACAATAAAACGAGGCCTAACCTCCCTGCCATTGCAGCTATGCGACCAATCGGTCGCTTGCTGCAGCAGCCGGTAGGCGACGGCCTCGTTTTTCGCTTGTTGTTTTCCTCTATACTATATCCTTATCCGCGGATGAAAATCCCTATAACCTTTTCACCGAGCGATACTCTTTCCATCTCCGGCGTTTCTTCATAGGCTACTGACTGTACAAGCACATTATCGTGCAGGACATCCTTGAATGCTTCAAGAGCAGCTTTAAGCTCAGAATCTACATCGAGTACAAGGTCAATCCGTTTCTCGATCGGCAGATCCAGCTTTTTGCGCGTATCCTGAACGGCACGAATGACCTCGCGCACCCAGCCCTCCTGCTCAAGCTCCGGCGTAATATCCGTATTAAGCGCTACGGTAACGCCATAGCCTGATGCGGAAGCAAATCCGGATTTCGCTTGTTTCTCAACCAACAGCTCTTCAACGGCAATGACCAGTTGCTCGCCCTCAGCGCTCGTGAAGTCGAAGCTTCCGCCGTTCACAATGCTGCGAGTTTGCTCTGCATTCAAGCCTTTCAGCTGCGCTTGGATTGGACCTACATTTTTGCCATACTTTTTGCCGGCAACTTTAAGGTTCAGCTTAAGCGTAAAATCAACAAAGCCGCTGTCGGAATTTTGTACCGTAATCGCTTTGACGTTAATTTCGTCCTTCACGATGTCTTCGTAGTCTGCCACGTTAAAATCACGATCCAGCGAAACGATAAGCTCAGACAACGGTTGACGAGTCTTGATGCCCGTTTCGTTCCGAACGTTGCGCGCAAGCTCAACGATTTGCTTCGCGCTTTCCATATCGCGCTCCAGCGTCTCATCGATCGCAGCCTCGTCGGCTTTAGGGTAGTCAGCCAAATGCACGCTGCCCACTCCACCTAAGTTGCCGTATACATCCTCAGCAAGCAAAGGTGCGTACGGCGCGATTAGACGTGAGAGCGTAAGGAGTACGCTGCGCAGCGTCTGGTAAGCAGCCAGCTTATCATCGGTAAGCCCGCTACCCCAGAAACGGTCGCGCGAGCGTCTGATATACCAGTTGCTAAGCTCGTCAACGAACGTCTCAATCGATTTGGCCGGGTTAAGGAAATCATTAACCTCTAATCCTTTGTTTACCGTATTGATCAAGCTATTCAAGCGGGAAATGATCCAGCGATCCAGCTTGTTATCCGATTTGATTTCCGCATGCTCGTTAAAGTCAAAGCCGTCGATGGATGCATACAGTGCAAAAAATGCATGCGTATTGACGATTGTATCAATGACCTTCGATTTTGCTTCGCCTACGATGCCGCGCGAGAACCGTTTGCTGTTCCATGGCGCGCTGTCTGCAAGCAACGCCCAGCGGAATGCATCCGTGCCGTATTCGTTGATGATTTCCCAAGGATCAATGACATTGCCCTTCGATTTGGACATCTTCTGTCCATTCTCATCCAAGATATGACCGGTTGAGATAACCGCTTTGTAAGGCGCTTTGCCATTGTATAGCGTCGATACAGCAAGCAAGCTGTAGAACCAGCCGCGTGTCTGGTCAATGCCCTCGCAGATGATGTCTGCAGGATATTGCTCAGCGAACTGCTGCTCATTCTCAAACGGATGATGCTGCTGAGCGAAAGGCATTGAGCCGCTATCGAACCAGACGTCGATTACTTCCGGTGTGCGCGTCATTTCGGCGCCCTCGGCAAAAGGAGATTTCAGCTTGATGCCATCTACATATGGCTTGTGGAGCTCGATATCCTCAGGCACATCGCCGATTGCCATCGCACGCAAATCAGCGATGCTGCTTGGCGAATATTCCTTGCCCGTCACTTCGCAAACCCATACGTTGAGCGGCGTTCCCCAATAGCGGTTGCGGCTGATGTTCCAGTCCACCAAATCCTCAAGGAACTTGCCGAAGCGTCCTTCACGGATATGGCCCGGGTACCAGTCTACACTGTTGTTGTTTGCGATCAGTTGATCCTTCACTGCCGTTGTCTTAATGAACCAGCTTTCCATTGCATAATAGATCAATGGCGTTTTGCAGCGCCAGCAGAATGGATAGCTATGCTCGTAGCGCTCCTTCGAGTAAAGCAAGCCGCGCTCGCTCAAAATTTTGACGATATCGATATCAAGCTCGCTGTCTTTGACGAAACGGCCCGCAAAGTCCGTTACTTCCGCAACGTAGCGACCCGCCAAATCAACGACATTCAGCATGCTGATTCCGTTCTCGCGTGAAACTCTGTAGTCATCCTCGCCGTGTGCAGGCGCAATATGAACGATCCCTGTACCGCTAGTGTCGCTGACAAAATCGCCGGCAATGACGATATGTCCTTTCTCAATCGCAACGTAATTGAATGGCGGCTCATAGCTTAAGCCGACCAGCTCTGCACCCTTCACAACCGATAGAACCTCATACTCGTCCTTCAGTACGCTCTCAGCCAAATTTTGAGCAACGATATACACTTCGCCATTTTTGGAAGCGCGGATATAATCAAGCTCCGGATTTACAGCGAGCGCCACGTTAGCTGGCAGCGTCCATGGCGTAGTCGTCCATGCCAGAACGAACTCCCCGGAATCCGCAAGCTTAAACTTGGCAGTCGCGCTTAGATCCTTCACATCCTCATAGCCTTGTGCAACCTCATGCGAGCTGAGCGTCGTTTGGCAATCCGGGCAATACGGGCTTACGCGATGTCCGCGGTACAGCAGCCCTTTACCGTGAATGGTTGATAAAATATGCCATACGCTCTCGATATACTCATTCTTAAGCGTAATGTATGGATTGTCTAGATCCGTCCAGTATCCGATCGCTTCTGTAAGCTCACGCCATTGCTTCTCGTATTCAAATACGCTGTCCTTACATTTTTTCACGAATTTCTCAATGCCGTATTCCTCGATCTCTTGCTTGCCGGAAATGCCCAGCTGCTTCTCTACGCCAAGCTCAACCGGAAGACCGTGCGTATCCCAGCCTGCTTTACGGATTACGCGGTAGCCTGACATCGTCTTGTAACGTCCGATAAAGTCCTTGATAACACGGCCTAGCACATGACCGATATGAGGCGCTCCATTAGCGGTTGGCGGTCCCTCATAAAATACAAAATTCGGCTTGCCTTCTCGATTTTCAATTGATTTCTTGAAGGTATCCTCTGTTTTCCATTGCTCAAGCACACGCATCTCACGACTGCGGGCACGTTCCTTAACATCTACGCGTTGCATAATTCAGCCTCCTAATTTTAAACAAAAATAAAGCCTCATCCCTATGAGAAGGGACGAGGCTTAGTCGCGTTACCACCCTTGTTCCGCATATTCTTCTGCTGTACAGCTAGCAGGAAGATAAAGGCAAACAGCTCACTCGAACTGCGCTTCATGCGGCACCTTAGTCGCGAACGTTCTGTTCGCGTTCCCTGTAACGGGGGACAGCCGTCAGCACTTACTGCTGCTCTCGCAGGTTCGGCGCCGCTTCTCAGAGAGGATATTCCGAATTGGCTCACACACCGGGCTTTCAGCTGCCGCCGGCTCTCTGAGGAGTGACCCTAAAACGTACTTGTTCTCGTCAACGAAGTTGAGATCAATGATTCATTATCATTAGTTATAGCGTAACAACAGGCCAAATGTCAAATGTCAATTCGCCTATTTGCGGTTAAACTAACCGAGCGTCAGCTCACGCTCTGCTTGTCTTGCTTTCGGCTCCAGCGTATCCCAGCCGTCAACGGCAAGCAGCTCAAGCTGCGCTTCTACGAGCGTCCGGAAACGAGCGCGATACACAGATGCTTGCTTCTTGAGCTCTTCAACCTCAAGAGAAACCTTGCGAGACTTCGCAAGCGAATCATTAATGATACGATCGGCATTTTTCTCCGATTCCTTAATGATCAGCTGCGCTTCCTTCTTCGCATTGCTTCTTACCTCGTCAGCAGCTTCCTGCGCTACAATAATGGTTTTGCTTAGCGTTTCTTCGATATTTGTAAAATGATTCAATCTTTCCTGCAGGCCAAGCAATTGATTTTGCAGCTCTTTATTTTCACGAATAAGCGATTCATAGTCTTTGATGACTTGATCTAGAAATTCGTTGACTTCGTCCTCATCATAGCCGCGCAGTCTCCGACCAAACTCTTTGTTATGTATGTCCAATGGCGATAAAGGCATTGGCGCACCTCCTCATGGTATTTGTGACTCTGGCAACCGGATTTACTATTGATGTGAACACTTTCGACAACTACAGGTAAAATCCTGCAATCGTTCAAATAAATTTGCCTATCCTGACGCGTATTCTGCCCTTTTTTGTCACACCATCGACCTCAATCACTTTAAATCGTCCAAGTCCCTTAAAAGACACAACGTCTCCCGCGCGAAGCTGCTCGGATGGGTCCTCTTCCGATTTCCAGTTCACTCGACATCTGCCTGCTCGTATCGGATCTACAATTTTGGATCTGCTAATCCGATATACGTCGCTCGCGATGCCGTCCAATCGCATGGAAGCTACGGATAAGCTCATCTCCTCCAGCTTCGGCACAACGGTCTGCAGCTCTGCAAGCGGAATGATGTCCGTCAGAACATTCATGCGATGAACCTGTCTCAGGTGTATATTTAAGTAATCGGCAATTTCATCTAAAACGATGATATGGCAAAAATGTTCATGTACATGTATATCACCAATTCGATCACGTTTAATGCCAAGTCCGAGCAATGCGCCCAAAAAATCACCATGATCAAGCTCAAGGCTAGCTTGTCCAGACCCATTTACCTCAAGCACCGAAATGCCGATCGCCTCATCATCCAAGCTGCGATAATCCGGTCCAATAATGGCCCGTTTCCGTTCTGCCAGCTCACTGCCGCCATCAAGGCGAACGTTCACGTCTGGATTGCGATTAGCTAATATGGTCAGGATTTGTGCTTGCCTTGGGTCTAAAAAATCGGTCCGCTTCAGCTCATGCTGCTGTGCGGACCGCTCTATCCATTCCTCTGCCCGATCGACAAAAGCTTTCTCGTCGGGGTGGAAATGATCATATATACCTTGTTTCATAAGCTTTCATTCCTTTTGTTAACTGTTAACGAAAAATTTAATTACTCCCATCAAGCCTGCTGCTATGAAACGCAAAGCGAAGAGAGCAATAATCGGGGATAGATCCAGCATGCCACCGATCGGCGGGATAAATCTCCGGAATATTCCGAGGTAGGGCTCTACAAGCTTGCCAAGAAACACGCCGATAAAGCTATCGCGAGCATTTGGCAGCCATGACAGCAGCACATACCCGATGATCATAAAACTGTAAATGCTTTGCAGCGTATTTATTGCTCCTTCAATACTATTTAACAACTCAAGGTCACCTCATTTTATTGTAGTCGTTCTCATCGGCCAGCATTTCCGTTATAGCACCTTGAATTTCCACTGAATCCGGCGTGCATAGAAAAATATTTGGGCCTAGCTTAGAGATGCTCCCGTTTAAAGCGTACACTGTACCGCTTAGGAAATCAACAATCCGTACAGCAAGATCATTGCGGACGCGTTGCAAGTTGACGATGACGGCACGACGCGAACGCAAATGGTCAGCAATTTCTTGTGCTTCATCGTAAGAACGGGGCTCGCTAAGCACAACTCTGACATTTTTCTGCGAGTGAATGCTGACAACATTATTGCTCTTTGTGTTTTTACGTGCCTCGAAGGGAGAAGTTTCAGCTTCTTGCTCTTCCTGCTGGACGACCCGTTCTCTCTCAACGACTTCTTCTTCATCATGGAAACCAAAATAGCTCATAAAACGGTTAATGACACTCATCTATTATTCCTCCTCTTTCCCTACTAGTATCGTACCAAGGCGAATCCATGTCGCTCCTTCTTCAATCGCTACGTCAAAATCATTCGACATGCCCATTGAAAGATGGGTGATCGTATTTGGAAGTTCCGGGCGCTGTTGCAGCTCATCCCGCAGCTCTCGTAAAGCTCTAAAAACTGTTCTGGTTTGCTCGGGCTCCGCTTCATACGGAGCCATCGTCATTAGCCCAATTGGCTTAATCGAATGAAACGCGCCAAGCTGCTCCACAAATGAAAACAGCTGCTCTGGTTCAAGGCCTTGCTTCGAATCCTCGCCAGAGACGTTTACTTGAATGAAGCATGGGACGATAATGCCGAGCTGTGAAGCCCGCTTGTCAATTGCCTCAGCTAGCGAAAGCCTGTCCAACGAATGCATGTATGTAAACTTTCCAATGACATCTTTCACTTTATTCGTTTGCAATGATCCAATAAAATGCCAAATGGGCTGCTCGTCCGCATCTTGCTCGACATTCCCGCTAATCGCTTCCCATTTCTCCTGCGCGACCTTCCAGCGGTTTTCGCCAAGATGGCGCAAGCCCTGCTCGAAAACAGTCTTTGTTGTATTTAAGGACACATACTTTGTGACCGCAATAATTTGAATTTCTTCCCTGCTTCGTCCCGAACGCTCGCAAGCCTTCTGGATTCGCTCTTCAACGAGCTGCATTCTATCCTGTATAGTAAACATCCTGCCTCACCTCTCCCGAATGCCGATCCAACTGGCCATTCGGCCGGTCATGCCACCTTCTTTGCGATGGGAAAAGAACAAATCCCTCCTGCATCCGGTGCACCACTCTGTTAATTCGATACATGTCGGCAAAATTCCTGCTTTTATCATAATCTGTCGGTTTATTTCTTTCAAGTCTAAGTTCGCTTTGCCATTGCCTGCTTTCTTGAGCATCGTTTCAGCTTCTTCACCCGGAAGTCCCAGTCTCTCCAATAGCTGCTGGACTTGATTTATCACCGGTCCGTCAACCTCATAGCAGCATCCGCCGATAGAGGGGCCAATCGCAGCGAGCATCGCATGTGGATTCGTTCCATACGCGCTTACCATAGCTTGTATCGTCTCCGAGGCAATCTGCTGCACGGTGCCCTTCCATCCGGCATGTGCAAGCGCGATCGCATCATGCTCAGGGTCGTAGAAGTAGAGCGGCACACAATCAGCATAAAAAGAAGCGAGCAGCACACCCGGCACGTCCGTCATGATTGCATCGCAATCTTTTAGCACCTCGCCCAGAGTCGCTCTGCCTCTTCCCTTCTCCGCTTCCGTTACCTGATGCACACGATTCCCATGCACCTGCTCAGCGCAGGTCCACGCTTCAAACGGCCATCCGACAGCATCAGTCAATAACCGTCGGTTCCCAATAACCGCTTCATCAAGGTCACCGACATGCATGCCCATATTTAAAGACGCCCACGGCGCCTCGCTTACTCCGCCATCTCTTCCAGTAAATCCAGCGGTCAACCGCTCAAGCCGGTCATTCCACTCGGACAACAAAAAAAGCGAAGGTCCCTTCGCTGATTGAATATGTTTAAAAGCTTCCATTTGGCTTTCACCTCTATTTAAAGGCTTGTTAGGCACGTGCAAAATGACTAGCGCACGTTGAGCAATCCTTCCATTCGTTTAGACACAGTTTACCTTGTTACGTGCGAGCGTGCAAATCGTCCTCCTCGGAACGCAGCTGCTTCGTATCATCCATTCTAACGAGCACAACATCCGCTCCGATCTTCACAATGTTGCGCCAAGGAATGACGACCTCCGTGCCGCCTCCTCCGAACATGCCTAGAAATTTAGTAAACTGCGGCACTACGATGGAATCGATGCGCCCCTGCCGCAAGTCAAGCTCCAAATCGGATATTTGACCAAGCTTTTTGCCATCTACAATATTGATAACGTCCTTCGTCTGAAAATCAGATATTTTCATTTCCGTTCACCGCTTTTCAAGTAGAGTGATCGTCCGTTTGCTTCTCCTATAACTATATGAGCAATTTGCCCAAAATGTCCTTCTTCTCTAAAAAACGAGCCGTTGTTAATGAAAAATATTTTTATGTACGATATCGTACAATACTTCCCAATTACCAACTTGGCTGTTATGATTAATGTACGACATCGTACAATAAACAAAAAAGAAAAATACATGGAGGAACCATGCCAAAAATCGTCGCGACAGAACTCGATTGGGTGAAGCTTGGTCTGCAAAAGTTTGCAAGTGGAGGTGTTGAAGCTTTAGTTGTGGAGCAGCTAGCTAAGCAGCTCGGCAGCAGCAAAACCAGTTTTTATTGGTATTTCAAAAATCGCATCTTGTTTGTTGAACGTATCATTAATTATTGGCATGAAAGAGCGACCAGCTCGATCATCGCCTTAATCCAGCACAATCAGACTTTAGAGCCCATGCAGAAGGTGCGGCAGCTGCTTGCTGTTATGTTCAGCTCAAATGAAGGCAAGGACTTTGTTTATCATTTGCGAAAATTAGGAGCTACCGAGCCTTCATACGCGGAAATGCTGCTTCAAATTGAGCAGCAGCGATTGGATTACATGACCGGCCTGCTTAAGGAATGCGGTTTATCCGATGAGGCAGCATGCAGCTCGTCCGAGCTATTGTACAGCTACTACTTAGGATGGCATGAGCGCAATAAGCATCGAATGCTCTCGCCTCAGGACGCGGAGAAGCAAATTAACCTGCTGATGCCATTTATCGAAAAAATGATTCCATTTAACGGGAGGGGTTAATGTTGCAATTCGTACTCGCGGGTATTGTTAGCGCGGTGTTGTTCTTGATAGGCTGCATTCATTTGTATTGGCTGTTTGGCGGTCGCCGAGGCTTCTCGATCGCCGTTCCGACGAGAAGCGATACAAATTCGCCGCTCTTTAAACCGGGACGCCTCGGCATCGTTGCTGTTACTTTGATTTTTTGGGCTGCCGCAGCTTCTCTCCTTATGATTGTTGATGTATTACCAGCTGTTGGCCCTGCTTGGCTGCCAGGTTTCGCAGGCTGGTCGCTTGCTGTTGTGTTTCTCTTGCGAGCAATCGGTGAATTTCGTGCGGTCGGCATTTTCAAAAGCATTCGCAATACTCCCTTTGCACGAATGGACTCGTTCATTTACGCTCCGCTTTGCTTGATTCTTAGCGGATTAACCTTCTGGATGCTGTTGATCGCGTAACCATTTTCGTTCTGATTGCAAACAAAAAACGGTGCCTCGCGGCACCGTTTTTCAAGTTTCAACTCATGTTTTAACATGCTTTTGCATTTGCTGAATGGCCGACTTCTCAAGGCGAGAAACCTGCGCCTGCGAGATGCCGATTTCATCGGCTACTTCCATTTGTGTCTTTCCTTCAAAGAAACGCATGGACAAGATCATTTTTTCTCGGTCGTTCAGCTTGTGCATCGCTTCCCGAAGCGCGATTTCTTCGATCCACGATACATCCTTATTCCGCTCGTCGCTAATTTGATCCATGACATATATCGGATCGCCGCCATCATGATAGATCGGTTCAAACAAAGAAACCGGATCCTGTATGGCGTCTAACGCAAAAACGACGTCTTCCTTCGGAACATTCAGCGCCTCTGATATTTCAAAGATCGTCGGCTCACGTGAATTTTTGTTCGTCAAGCTATCTCTTACCTGAAGCGCCTTATAGGCAATATCCCTCAAGCTTCGTGATACGCGAATCGGGTTGTTGTCTCGCAAGTAACGGCGTATTTCTCCGATAATCATCGGTACGGCATAGGTGGAAAATTTGACGTTTTGGCCAAGGTCGAAATTATCTATCGCCTTCATAAGTCCGATGCAGCCGACTTGAAACAAGTCGTCCACAAACTCTCCCCTATTGTTAAACCGTTGTATAACGCTAAGTACTAGCCGCAGGTTGCCGTTTACTAATTTCTCTCTTGCTGCCCACTCGTTGCGGGTTTGCAATGCCGTAAACAATTCTCTCATTTCGACATTATTCAGGACAGGCAGTTTCGCGGTATCCACTCCACAGATCTCGACTTTATTTCGGGTCAACGTGATTACCTCCCAAGGAGAAACATTAATGTACATTATCTCCTTGGGTGGTCTTTTTATTCCTATTGCGACATCGTTCGACAACCGCAAGCGGGGTGCGGCCTTACACCATTTTGTTAAATTCTTTTCGAAGTCTTTTTATAATCCGCTTCTCCAGGCGCGATATATACGACTGCGAAATGCCAAGAAGGTCTGCCACATCCTTTTGCGTTTTCTCCTCGCCATCGGCAAGACCAAAGCGGAGCTCCATAATAATCCGCTCCCGCTCCGACAGCTTATCCAGCGCTTTATGAAGCAGCTTGCGGTCGACCTGTTCTTCGATATTGCGGTAAATCGTATCGTTTTCCGTACCGAGCACATCGGATAAAAGCAGCTCATTGCCGTCCCAATCAATGTTAAGCGGTTCGTCGAAAGATACTTCTGTACGGGTTTTGCTGTTGCGTCGCAAATACATCAATATTTCATTTTCGATACAACGCGAGGCGTACGTCGCAAGCTTGATCTTTTTTTCCGGATCAAAGGTGTTGACCGCCTTTATGAGACCAATCGCGCCAATCGATACGAGATCTTCAATATGAATGCCGGTATTTTCAAACTTACGGGCGATATACACGACGAGCCTTAAATTTCGTTCAATTAGCATCGCACGAATAGCCGTGTCACCCGTAGGCAGCTTTTCCAGCAAATATTCTTCTTCTTCACGTGTCAATGGCGGTGGAAGCGCTTCACTACCACCGATGTAATAAATTTCTTCGCTTTTTAATCCGAATAAAAACATAACACGATAATAATATAACTGAAGGATCAATTTGTACTTGACGAGCATTTGGCCCATCCCTCCTCGTTTGTATGAGCATACGGTTTTATTGTTGTACCATAGACGGATGGATAATGGCTCGATATGCTCCATCAGACGTTAGCTTTCCGCCGTCAAGCCCGATAAGCACCTTCCGCGTTTCAAATACTTGTCCTTCCCTAGTAATCTCAACCGCATCCGGCTTTATCGCTAGCATGAACTGTGACCCTCGGTTGACACCTCTGAATGGAACGAGACGAAGCCTATCCTGCCACACGAAGGGCTGTTCATCCATTCCCGCTACAAGACGATCCACTTGTGCATCTCGTATGCTATTCAACCACGATTCGGGCAAATCATCTTGCCATAATGCAGCTTCCATTACCATGACCGGCGTCCGTGTTAACGGATCATAGAGCTGATTGCCGGTGTCAATTAAGCCAATACAGGTTTGAATACGATCTCCAATTGTTATTTTGACCTCTGCCAAATGAGTCTGCACCAGCTCCCTTTCTCGTTTTTGCGTCAATACGGTACGGTATATATACAGTCCGATACAAAACGCAGCAATTAAATAAAACAATCCCATCTTCAGCTCCACGCGCATGCTGCCGTTTACGAACGTAATCGTCCTCCAAACCTCACCGGACCCTTGCATCAACAAATAATAGAGCCCAAGCACCGCACCGGCGGCAACAAAGTTAACCGCATAAAATGCCGCGACATTTCTCAAAAAATGCTGAATGGACGCGAACCCAAAAGCAATCCACACCATCAAAAGCGACATCCCGATTTTTACGGCTAATGTAAATAAAAAGGATAAATGTGGAAAAAGCATCAAAACGACATAACAAGCTCCGACAGCAGAAGCCAATAACACCCGCCAAGGTCGTGGTTTCAGATGACGGGCCCAAGCGGAAGTTAATAGAATTGCACCATCAACAAGCAGCTCTCGCAAAAACATAACATCCACATAAATAGCCACTTCGGTCACCTTCCTGCACTGGCGGTAAACGGGCCTGCAGCCGGCTCCCGGGAGAACGATTGAGACTAGTATATTAAAATCCTATTTCAAAGTCTGTCTATTCATGACAGCATGACATATCTTTTTTTGTCGAGTAGCTGTATAAAAACCGCCCGTTTTTTAGTTCGGAAAAATAGTATGCTTCGAATTTAAGATATACAGCTATGAAGCACTTCTAATCAAGGAACGTATTCTTTTTCCTTCTTCAGAGATAGAGTATAGTCCAAAATATAGACCTAACCTTCCCGTTTCTTCCACTCGCATCAAAAAATCCACATCATTTAGCCATGCATCTACGTAACCATCGCAAACAGCTCACTTCACTGTATTACGAATGGGCGGTCAAAGAGATAGCCTCTTGTTCATGAAATGGAAATAGAGTATGATTCAAATTATAGATGCAAAGCAGTGAAGTACACCGCTTACCTTGGGAACTTAGTTTCCCGAAGTAAGCGGTTTTTTTATTTTCAGGAGGAGGCTGATTCTTTTGTCGTTTCATTTGGTTTACGAACGCTGGCTGGAAGCGAATCTGAATACACGCAAGGGAGAGGGCAGGCGAAGACTTGAGCAAGGTCTTGGACATGCAGAAAAGCATTTTTTAGAAATGGTTTGGTACCCTGCCTTTACGGAGTTTGAAGGCTTGTATCCCGAGTATGAAGTTTCCGACTTTCGTGACGGCACACGTTTTTTGGATTTTGCATATGTAAAGAGTGGCTTGCAGCTCGTCATCGAAATCGATGGCTATCGCACACATTCAGCAGAAATGACTCGTTGGCAATTTTCTGATTCCTTAATGCGCCAGAACCATCTTATACTCGACGGTTGGAAAGTGTTGCGGTTCTCGTATGACGACATAAAAGAAAAACCCCGCATGTGCCAGCAGCTGCTTCAACAATTTATGGGCAAGAGCTTGATTGGGAAAAAGAATGAAACTAGTGCTGAGGAATTTCTACAGCTGGAGGTTTTAAAGCATTCATCCACTTTGGCGCATCCTATTCGTCCAGCGGACGTTATTGCACTCTTGAAGATCAATAAAAGAGATGCTCAAAAGCTGCTGCACAGCATGGTGCAAAAACAAATGCTCCTACCTGCCGGTAATGGTACAAAAAGAATTCGATCCTACAAAATAAACCCCGAGAAGTAAGCGTCTTTATTCGCATCCCTGTAGGCAAGGATTTTCGCCTTACTCTATAGCCGTAAGGTCGTATGCGCTTATGGCCATAGAGTAAGGACGTATGCGCTTACGGCCATCATTCGACCCTGTCCACACGCCGATTTCTCTCTTTAAGCGCACATAGGTGCTTATGGGGCACAATTTCAAGCCTTTCTTTGTCATTAAGCACGTATATGCGCTTATGGTTGACTTCTGAGCTCGCCCACGCGACGATCTCACCCTATAAGCGCACATAGATGCTTATGGGACACAATTTCATGCCTTTCTTTGGCATTAAGCACATATATGCGCTTATGACTGACTTTCGAGCACGCCCACGCGCCGATTTCTCTCTTTAAGCGCACATAGGTGCTTATGGGGCACATTTTCAAGCCTTTCTTTGGCATTAAGCACGTATATGCGCTTATGGCTGACTTTCGAGCACGCCCACGCGCCGATTTCTCTCTTTAAGCGCACATAGGTGCTTATGGGGCACAATTTCATGCCTTTCTTTGGCATTAAGCACGTATATGCGCTTATGGCTGACTTTCGAGTTCGCCTACGCCTCGATCTCACCCTATAAGCGCACATAGGTGCTTATGGGGCACATTTTCAAGCCTTTCTTTGGCATTAAGCACATATATGCGTTTATGGCTCACTTCTGAGCTCGCCTACGCGCCGATTTCTCTCTTTAAGCACACATAGGTGCTTATGGGGGAAACTTCACGTTTCTCTTTAGCCTTAAGCACATATATGCGCTTACGGCTGCCATTCGACTCTGCCCACACGCCGATTTCTCTCTTTAAGCGCACATAGGTACTTATATGGGGCAATTCCACGTTACTCTTTAGCCTTAAGCACATATTTGCGCTTAAGGCTGCCATTCGACTCTGCCCACACGCCGTTTTCTCTCTTTAAGCACACATAGGTGCTTATTGGGGGAAATTTCATGCCTTTCTTTGACTGTAAGCACATATATGCGCTTATGACCGCTATGAGCCCTCTATAACATAAAAAAAACGCCCCACCATTTGAACTGGTGAGGCGTAAATAAAGTTCTAGCGATCGCTGCGTGGGCGATTGCGAAGGAATGCTGGAATCTCTAGTTGATCACTAGATGTGTTGTTTGAGCCAAAAGGCTTAACTGGATTAGCATTGCCTGCTTGTCTTGTATCCGTTGCTTCTGGCTGTTGCTGCGGAATACGGCGAGCTGCGGCCGATTTATGCTCGAAGCCCGTTGCAATAACAGTAACTTTAATCTCGTCCTTCAAATCTTCATCGATGATAGCACCAAAAATCATGTTCACATCCGGATCAGATGCCGAAATGACGATTTCAGCCGCCTCATTTACTTCATAAAGCGAAAGGTTGCTGCCGCCTGTAATGTTCATAATAACGCCGCGAGCGCCGTCAATCGATGTTTCAAGCAACGGGCTCATAATCGCTTTGCGCGCTGCTTCAGCAGCACGGTTCTCGCCAGTTGCGATACCGATACCCATCAATGCGGATCCGCGTTCTGTCATAATCGTCTTCACGTCTGCAAAGTCAAGGTTGATCAGACCCGGTACAGCGATTAGATCGGAGATGCCTTGAACCGCTTGACGAAGTACATTATCCGCTTCGCGGAACGCTTCCAGCATCGGAGTCTTCTTGTCTACGATTTCAAGCAACCGGTCATTTGGAATGACGATCAGCGTGTCTACCTTTTCTTTGAGCGCCTCGATGCCAAGCTCAGCTTGTCCCGAGCGCTTGCGGCCTTCAAAGGTAAACGGACGCGTGACAACCCCAACTGTCAATGCACCGCATTCGCGGGCAATTTCAGCGATTACTGGAGCTGCGCCTGTTCCTGTTCCGCCGCCCATACCAGCGGTAACGAATACCATGTCCGAGCCTTTAAGCTGGTTCATAATAATTTCGCGGGATTCTTCAGCAGCCTTGCTGCCTACATCTGGATTAGCACCTGCACCAAGACCGCGTGTCAGCTTGTCGCCGATTTGCAGCTTATGCTCGGATTTAGCCAAATGAAGCGCTTGAGCGTCGGTGTTCACCGTAATAAATTCGACGCCTTTAACACCATTTTCGATCATACGGTTAACGGCATTGCTGCCGCCACCGCCTACACCTATTACTTTAATTTGAGCAAGCTGTTCAAGCTCAAAGTCGAATTCCAACATCTTCATTTTCCCCCAGTCAAGCGTAAACTGCCGACAGCATCATTGATACAATACAGCAACGTTTCGCGGTAAAATATAAGCATCGTATAGAGGTGAATCTTATATTATCTTATATTTTCATATAAATTCATTAAACATGCTTTTGATCCGCTCGAACATACCGGGTTTCGTTGAAGCTGCTGGACTTGCTTTGCGGCTTGCCGTTTTCTTCACTGCTCCTGTTCCTCGAGCTCCCATATATTTCGACACGTATTGAATCATGCCAACACCGCTGCTGAATGCCGGATCTCTTACTCCGATATAATCAGGCAATGCGATTCTGACGGAAGACTCCAGCTCTGTCTGGGCCAAAGCGAGCGTTCCTGGCATCGAAACGGAACCACCGGTTAAGACATAGCCGTTAACCTTATCCCCATAGCCGAGTCGACGTACTTCTTGGCGAACCAAATGGAAAATTTCTTGCATGCGCGGTTCAATAATGCTTGCAAGGTCAACCTGCGAAAATTCCTTCTCCACATTGCTTCCCATGCGCGTAACCTTAAACTTCACATCTTCAGCCGCGTCAAGCACGTTCGCGCATCCGTATTTCAGTTTAATTTTTTCCGCTTGATCGCTTTGTGTACGCAAGCCGTAAGCAATATCGTTCGTTACATATTCACCGCCAATTGGCAGTGTTGATGTAGCAGCTAGTCCGCCTTGATCATAAATGGCGATCGTACAGGAGCCCGCTCCAATATCCGTTAGTACAGTGCCCATCGATTTCTCATCCTTGGTCAGTGAAACGACACCTGACGCCAATGATAACAAAATAACACCAGAAATACGAAGGCCTGCTTTCTCTACACAACGCATAAGGTTGTGTATGGCAGTCTTCGTCCCCGTGACGATGGTCGCCTCAACCTCGAGTCGCACTCCAATCATACCTCGTGGGTCGGAAATACCTTCCAAACCGTCAACTAAATACTGTTTCGGTACCAAATTAATAATTTCACGCTCTGGTGGAAGCGCTACTACTTTAGCTGCTTGAAGTACGCGTTCAATATCTTCTTCCCCAATTTCACGATCCTCGTTGGATACTGCAACGACGCCACGATTGGTCTGCAGTGCGATATGGTTGCCCTGAATTCCTACGTAAACATCTGATATTTGAATGCCTACCATGCGCTCCGCATGCTCAACTGCATTTCGGATCGATTGCACGGTTTGGTCAATATCTACAATTGCTCCTTTGCGAATACCCTCTGAGTCGGCAGATCCAACTCCAATAATATTAATGGCTCCATTATTCACTTCACCAATAATAGCACGAACTTTGGATGTACCGATGTCCAAACTGACGATGATGTCGTTACTGCTCATCCTGCGGCACCTCCGTTTCAAATAAAAATTAATATTTCACTTGTTCAAGGTATTCCTACTAATTCAACGCTTTTAATATTTTCCCTCTTTTTTCAACAAAGTTTTCGTAGTATTTTCGCTTTTTGTCGAGTCCCGCCCCTTGCGGCACTCTATATTTCCTAATGTTATCCAGCCCCATCGAGTTTAAATGCGATAAATAAAATTCTACCATTCTTTGAAGCTATTGAGTAGTCTCTTTTTGATCAGCGTCCATATTTTCTAGACTTTCGCTTTGAAAAGGAACATATGTATCCGCAAGCAGCATCGTGATCTTGCCTGGCTCTTGTGTTTCGATTACAGCGTTCAGCGCTTCAATCTTCTCCGTAAGCACGGAAACGGCCGTGACCACTTCAAATTTCGTTCGTGTATATATCCTTATGCGATCAGGATAAGCCGATGAAGGATATGGGATAATCTCTGAAAGGTCAGAGAGCTGCTTCGCCGTTATTTTGCCGAGCTGTGTCGTTAACTCTGCCTTTACTGGGTTATCGTCGGTCCAGCCGGACAGCACAGGCTTGTCCACAAGCTGCATAACATCGCTATCCGCTTCCACGGTTGTACCATTTGACAAGAGCGCCGTCATTTCCCCTTGCTTGGAAAGCTCGAACGCAACCACCGGATACTCCTCCACTGCAATTTTAAGAAGACCTGGAAACGCTTTTGTAACCTTCACATCATTTATTTGCGGCAGCGTCAAAACTCTTTCCTTGATTGTCGAGGATGAAGTACGGAAGAACGCATCGCCAACCAGGATCGCAGCTGCCTTGTTGATTTCTTCATGTGTAACAAATCTTGTACCTTCAATTTGTATTTCTGAAACCTTGCTAATGGAAGAATTAAAAAATAATACTGTAAGCAGAGCAACAAACAATAGAATAAGTATGGTTAACAGCTTTCGGCTGCCCATTCGCTTTCGATTAGGTTCCTTCAGTACAGGCATCTGCGAGCTCATAACTTGTCCCTTCTTTCCCCAAAAAACATCCGGCTAGCCTCCATGCTTCAGCTTACGCTTTGCATCAATAGGGTACCGGCTGTTTCTATCTTGCAGCTCATGCGCTTAGTATTAGTTATTAGGCACCGGAGAATATCGCGAAATGCGCGCACCCAGCCTAGACAACATCGTTTCGATTTTTTCGTAGCCTCGGTCGATGTGATGGATTTGCTCTACGACCGTCTTGCCTTGCGCTGCTAGACCCGCAATTACAAGGGCTGCGCCCGCTCTCAGGTCCGTCGCCTCCACCGTAGCTCCATAAAGCCTTGGCACGCCACGAATGAATGCGGCATTCATATCCACCCGAATGTCGGCGCCCATACGAGACAGTTCATCCACATGCTTTAGTCTGCCTTCAAAAATCGTTTCCTTCAATACGCTTACACCATCAGCAAGCGTAAGCAGCACCATAACCTGAGACTGCAAATCGGTAGGAAAAGCCGGATAAGGAGAGGTTACAATCCTCTCAACCGCTTTGGGTCTGGCTGCACTGCCAACTTTAATTATATCACCGTCGACAACGATTTGAACACCTGCACGGCGCAGAACATGAATCAAAGAGGATAAGTGGGCCGGCTGCGTGTTTTGGAGAGTCACATAGCCGCGTGTCGCGGCGGCAGCTACCATAATCGTCCCTGCTACTATGCGGTCGGGAATGACCTTATAACGACATGGTGTTAGCGACTGTACCCCATCTATCGTTATCGTGTCGGTTCCGGCACCCATAATCTTCGCGCCCATCGCATTTAGAAATCGCTGCAAATCTTGAATTTCCGGCTCACGTGCGGCGTTGCTAATGGTAGTTCGGCCTTCCGCCAAAGCAGCGGCCATCATAATGTTTTCTGTTGCTCCAACGCTTGGGAAACTTAAATGAATATCGGCGCCCAGCAATTTGTCCGCACGGCACATAATGCGGTTGCCGAATTCTTCTATTTCAGCCCCAAGCGCCTTCAAGCCTTCTAAATGAAGATCAATCTTTCTCTCACCAATTGCACAGCCCCCAGGCAGGTAAACTTGCGTCTCGCCAAACCTAGCTAGCAAAGGCCCCATTAGAAAAATAGAAGAGCGCATCTGTCTCATTAACGATTCCGGCACGTGAGAGGTATGTGCGGTTTCAGTATCCAGCACAACTGTTCCTCCCGAATGCTCGGCGCGGCATCCTAATTCGCGCAAAATGTTCAGCATGACATCGATGTCCAGCAAATCAGGCACATGATCTATCGTTGTTGTGCCTTCAGCCAGCAGACTGGCAGCCAGAATCGGCAAAGCGGCATTTTTCGCTCCTTGGATAACTATGGTTCCTGAGAGAGGTTTCCCACCTTCAATCACCAATTTGTCCAATGTATCACCTCCGAATTACCGCTCACCCACCACCAATACTTCCGGCACCAGCAGGATGCCGAAGCGGTCCTGAACGGTGCTTTGTATATGAGTCATGAGGGCGAGAACGTCTTCAGCTGTTGCTTGCCCGGTGTTTACGATAAAATTGGCGTGCTGCTCCGATACTTGCGCCCCGCCAAGGCGTTCACCCTTGAGTCCCGCCTCTTGAATAAGTCTAGCGGCATGATCATTAGGCGGATTGCGGAACACGCTGCCTGCAGTTGCAAGCTGCAGCGGCTGCGTTCTCAATCTTTTCTCTTTATAAGAGGCCATTTCAGCGAGGACTTCCTTCTTATCCTTCTCTGCCAGTTCAAAAGTGGCTTCAACGACGATGCCCTTTTGCTCATGCAGAATCGAATGACGGTAAGAAAAATGCATGTCATCACGTTCGTAGCGAACCAATTCTCCTGTATCCAGTACAATATCAGCTGACTTAAAAATACGTGACACATCCGATCCATGCGCGCCAGCATTCATATAGACGGCTCCGCCTACCGTGCCTGGAATTCCCCCCGCGAACTCAAGCCCGGTCAGACCTTCCTTACCCGCCATGACTGATAGCTTTATTAAAGAATACGAAGCGCCAGCTATGACCAGCGATCCTTCAAATCGCACGTAATCTAACCCTCTGTGCGGTTTAATGACAACTCCGCGAATGCCTTTATCACTCACCAGCATGTTTGAGCCTCTGCCCAAATTAGTCCATGGCATCTGATGCTTTTGCACCAAACGAACCGCAGAAACTAAATCTTCTCTGCTTCGAGGGAGGATTAATATATCAGCGGGACCGCCGATTTTCCATGTTGTATAGTTCGAGAGCGGTTCGTTGTACAAAACTTCGCCAAGATTGGCTTGTTTCAATTCCGCTTTAAATGCTTCCATTAGTTGAACCTCCTTAAGGATTGCAGGGCAAAGCCTGCCTCGTAAGCATAGCTTGGGATTTGCATAGCAAAACCCGGTCGCATGCACATGACTTGCTGAATAAAGGATAATAAAACCATTCGCTGCTCTCCGATTGCAAGCTCTAAAACGCTGCAGCCGGATCGTTTAGTTGCAATAACCGCTCCTTTCAGGTGACGGTCACGAATATAGTGTATCCTATGCCCTTATAGGCTCTTGTGTGACAATGGCCCATATTGAACAGTCAGTTCCATTGCTCGGAAAGAGCCTTATTTCACATACAGCAATTGCTGTTGCCTTTTGTTTATGATTAGAGCCGTTTATACAAATCAGCCAATACCCGCGGCTGCTTCGTGCCGACGAGAATTGCCTGTACTTTTCGAATGTAGGTCGTATCATTGTTCCAGCCTGCCATATCGACAGCAATATCCGGCTTGAATAGCCGCAGCCGCCTAATAGCGAGCCGCAAACGATTCAGAAGCCGGACATTTGATTTCATTATTTTCGAAAATAAGCTCATGCCGCTCCGATAAGGCATCCAACCTCACCTCGAATAACGAGAGATGTTCAATAAAATGCCCAGTGCCGTCAATAGAAGCGTGAGCGATGAACCGCCATAGCTGACGAGCGGCAGCGTTATGCCCGTTACCGGCATCATGCCGATGACGACGCCAATATTAATAAGCACCTGCACGCCGACAATACCGGTAATCCCAACAGCAAGCAAGCTGCCAAAAGTATCCGGGGCGGCGATTGCCGCACGTACGCCTCTCCAAACGACAACTAAAAATAACAAGATAAGCGTAGCCCCGCCAATAAAACCTAGCTCTTCGGCCAATATAGAAAAGATAAAATCCGTTTGCGGCTCAGGCAAATAGCTGAACTTCTGACGGCTCATTCCAAGACCAAGCCCTACTAATCCGCCGGGTCCGATCGCATATAGCGATTGAATAATTTGATAGCCTCCGCCTAGCGGATCAGCCCATGGATCAAGGAAATACGTAATTCTCTTTAAACGATACGGTGCTGCTATAACCAGTCCGATAAAACCAGCAACACCGATAAGCGCCAAGCCGCCCAAATGAGCCATTCTCGCGCCAGCTGTAAAAATAAGCAATAAGGATGCGCCTACCATTACCGCGCCGGTACCAAGATCAGGCTGGAGCATAATTAAGCCAAAGGCTAGTCCAACCAAACCAAGCGGCGGCATTAGTCCCTTCTTGAATAACGTAATCGTCTGCTGCTTCTCAGACAGCCATTTCGACAGAAACAAGATCATAGCCAGTTTCATAAATTCCGACGGCTGAATACCGAAGGAGCTAATGCCAAGCCAGCTGCGGGCACCGCCGCGAACGACGCCGATTCCGGGTATTAGAACGAGCATCAGCAGTCCAAAGCAAACGATCAACGCCATCGGCGCCCACTTTTTCCATACGGTATAGTGCGTGTTCATTGTAAATAGTAACGCACCTATGCCTAATGCGGCAAATATAACCTGACGTTTCACAAAGTAGAAACGATCGCCGAATTCATGAAAAGCTAGCACTGCACTAGCGCTGTATACCATAATCAACCCGATTGCGAGAATGAGTCCAATTGCAGACAGCATCCAAATATCCGGGGCAGAACGCGCTTTGGCCATAGCGAACACACCTCTTAGCATGGGAAAGTAGGGACATGCCCCCTACTTACAAGGTATGCGCCGAATCTTTAAAAATGCGCCCTCTTTGCTCATACGAGGCAAACATATCCCAGCTTGCGCATGCAGGCGATAATAGCACGATATCGCCAGGCTCAGCCATTGCTGCTGCTTGCTTCACCGCTTGTTGCAGGACGGACTCGGCGTCCTCACTAGGTTCGACGATTTCCACCTTGCCTAAACCTGCAAGCTCAGCTACTCGGGAAAGCTTCTCGCTTGTCTGGCCAAATGTAACGAGCGCTTTGAGGCGTTCGCGGAATAAAGGCACCAGCTCCATATAGTCGGAGCCCCGGTCGAGTCCTCCTGCTACAAGCACGATCGGTGCAGCGAAGGATTGAACTGCAATCGTAGTCGCGACTGGATTAGTCGCCTTGGAATCGTTGTAATATTTGACTCCGTTTACTTCACGCACGAACTCCAGCCGATGCTCTACGGCATCAAACTCCCTGAGCGGCGCTATAAGCTGATCCGGAGCAACTCCTGCAGCTAAGCTGGCTGCAATAGCCGCAAGCGCGTTAGCCGCGTTGTGGCGTCCTGGAATACCAAGCGCAGAGACTGGCAAAATCGTTGTTTCCATATCTTCTCCCTGGCGGAATACGATTTGTCTATTTTTAGCCGCTTCTTGCTCCAGCGAATCTATGATGTCCAGCTCGTATGGCGGTTCAATGCAAATGCCTGTTTCAAGTCGCTCGTAAAGAGAAAAAGGCAGCTGCTGAGCAATTAGAAACACGGACAGCGCTCTGCATTCCGGGTCATCCCAGTTAACGACAGCTACATCATCCTCGGTTTGGTTATCGAACAGCTTGGCTTTGGAGTTGACATAGTCGTCCATATCGCCATGATAATCCAGATGCGTCTCCGCGATATTAAGCAGCAGCGCAATATACGGGCGGAAATCGCTTGTGCCTTTTAGCTGAAAGCTGCTGAGCTCGGCAACGATCCACTGGTCTGGCGTTGCCTCCAAGGCCGCTTCGCAAAGTGGACGGCCGATATTACCCGCAACGATAGGCTTTAAGCCGGCTGCGCTTAAAATCTCGCCGATCCAGGTCGTCGTCGTCGTTTTGCCGTTTGAGCCTGTAATCCCGATGATAGGGGCAGGTGAAAGCCAATATGCAGCTTCTACCTCTGTAATCACTTCAACCTCCAGCTCCTCCGCACGCTGTACAGGCGGAGACGAGTAAGGTATGCCGGGATTTTTAATCAATAGCGCCGTTTCTTCCGTTATCAGATCGTCTGGATGATTGCCGCACAGCACAGAAATGCCCAAAGCAGTCAATTCATCCGCTTCGGGGCATAATTCGCGAGCCTTCATGTCGTTCACAACGACATCTGCGCCTAATTGGTGAAATACTTTTGCTACGCTAACCCCGCTTCTAGCCAAGCCTAATACGACAACTCGGCGGCCTTGATAAGATGCCGGATGATTCATAACTGACAGTCCCTTCTATGGATACATGAAGCGGCCCCAATAAATTGGCAGCCGCTTGTTCGCTACATTTCTTATAATTATATTACAAATAGCAGCCCTATTGCTGCAAGCACTAATCCAACGAACCAAAATACCGTTACGACCTTCCATTCGGACCAGCCAACCAGCTCAAAATGGTGATGGATCGGGCTCATTTTGAAAATACGCTTGCCTCTTAGCTTGAAGGAGCCTACCTGCAAAATAACCGACAGCATTTCGATTACAAACACACCGCCAATAACAATAAGCAGAAGCTCTGTCTTCGTTAAAATCGCCACTGCCGCAATCCCGCCTCCAATGCCGAGCGAGCCCATATCACCCATGAACACCTTCGCTGGATGCTTGTTGAATACGAGAAAACCGAGCACAGCGCCGACCATTGCAGCAGAGAAAACGGCCGATTCATGAGCCGACGTTTGCAGCGCGACGACAGTGAATGCGCCAAAGGCGATTGCGCTTGTTCCCGCCAGCAGACCGTCAAGCCCGTCGGTGAAATTAACCGAATTGCTCGCAGCAAACATAATAATTACGACAAGCGGGTAGTAAAACCAGCCTAAATCAAAGCCCCAGCCTGTACCCGGAACCGTAATTTCCGTGCTGTGATTCATATTGTAGAGCATCGCGCACACGATTATAGAAAACAGCAGCTGACCGAACAGCTTCTGTCTAGCGGTGAGGCCAAGCGATCTTTTGAAAACAATTTTAATATAATCATCCAAAAAGCCAACAAGACCAAAGCCAAGCGATGCTGTCAGCAGCACCCAAAACTCCGCCGTTTTATCGGAAAACTTCAAAAAGGCGATCATGAGCGCACACATAATGATGATGCCGCCCATCGTTGGCGTGCCGCTTTTTTTCAGATGGCTTTGTGGGCCTTCCGTACGGATTTGCTGACCGAACTTCAAGCGGCGTAGCAGCGGAATGAACAATGGTCCGAGCAAAACCGCTAGCAAAAAGGAGGCGCCTATTGAAAATAAAATGACCATCATGTCCATTTCCTCACCCCACTTCCAAAGCTTGGACAATCTGTTCCATCCGCATGCCGCGTGAACCTTTTATAAGGACGATGTCCGTAGGCTGCAGCTTATTGCGAAGCCACTGCACCAGCTCTTCTTTCTCTTCGAAATGGCGAACGACATCGCTTGCGGAAGCATTCGGGAAACGCGACTTCACACCCTGCGCGATATGCTGTCCTAGTGGTCCAAAAGTAAGAACAGCATCCGCCTTGCCCGGCGTTATATAAGCCCCGACTTCAAAGTGCAGCGTCTGCTCCTCCGGCCCAAGCTCCAGCATGTCGCCGAGCACGATCCATTTGCGAGTATAGCCATCCAATTGTTCAACAAGATCAATAGCCGCGCGAACGGCTGTAGGATTGGCGTTATAGGCATCGTTCAAAATCATCGCGCCATTGAAAGCGCGAACGGGCTGAATGCGCATCCCCGTCAGCTTCAAATCACGCAAGCCTTCGATGATTTTTGCAGCCGGTACGCCGAAGAAGCGGCCAATAGCAATAGCGGCAAGCGCGTTGCTTACGTTATGCTGGCCGGGTACAGGGATTCGAATCGTTCCCATTCCGCTGGGCGTACCGTTATATACTGCTGTAAACGACGCGGCTTCTGATTCTATAACGATATCGGCTGCCGACCATTCGTTATGGGCAGCTAATCCAAAGGTTCTTCGTACGATACCCGCCGGAAGCACGGAGCGTCCAAGCTCGGTTTCAAGCAGCGGCTCGTCGCCATTATAAAGCAGCAAGCCATCCTCGCTTAAGCCGAGAGCGATTTCCAGCTTCGCCTTGGCAATTCCTGCCCTTGAGCCCAGATGAAGAAGATGAGCATCGCCAACGTTCGTAATGATCGCGGCATCCGGCTGGGCAATCTTCGTAAGCAGCTCGATTTCCCCAAAGCCGCTCATTCCCATCTCCAGCACAGCCACTTCCGTATCCTCCTCAAGCTGAAGAACCGTCAGCGGCAAGCCGATATGATTGTTCAGGTTGCCTTCCGTCTTGTGAACCTTGTACGAGGTTCCAAGTATAGCAGCCGTCATATCCTTCGTCGTTGTTTTGCCGTTGCTTCCTGTAATGCCAACAACGCGCACGACGAGCTCGCTTCGGTAGGCAGCTGCGAGCCGCTGCAGCGCAACGAGCGTATCCCCTACAATGAGAAGCGGCACATCGGAAAGCGATTCCGGCACCTCGCGTCCCTTCTGCCAGAGAGCGGCAACGGCTCCGTTTTGAATTGCCTGCTCCAAATAAGCATGCCCGTCGAACTGCTCGCCAACAAGCGGTATGAACAGCCGGCCCGCAGCAGCCTGCCGCGAGTCAGTCGTTACACCCGTTATCATAAGTTCCTTATTGTTTCCATTCCATCTAGCGCCGCTCATCTCGGCAATTTGCTTGATCGTACGTTTAATCAATGTATGATTCCCCTTATCGCTTCTTTCGCTACTTTTCGATCGTCAAATGGATATTTGACTCCGTTTATATCCTGGTAGGTTTCATGACCTTTCCCCGCAATCAATACTACATCGCCTTGGCTTGCCATTTCAACCGCTTTTTGAATTGCCGCCTTGCGGTCGGCAAGTAATTCATATGTGGAAGGATCGATTTTACCCTTTATAAGTCCATCCTCAATATCCTTAAGTATAAGCTCCGGCGGCTCCGTTCGCGGATTATCGGAAGTAATTATAGCGTAGTCTGCATATTTGACGGCAATATTTCCCATTAGCGGCCGCTTAGACCGATCCCGGTCGCCACCGCAGCCGAATACGCAAATGATTCGCTTCCCGGCAAACTGCTGGATCGCTCGCAGCACATTTTCCAAACCGTCGGGGGTATGCGCATAATCGACGATCACCGCGAACGTTTGACCGGCATTAACAGCCTCCACCCGTCCAGGTACGCCGGGAATCGCGCTTAGGCTACGAGCAATTGCCCCCAGCTCCACTCCTTCCAGAAGGACCGCGCTGATAGCGGCAAGGGCATTGTAAACATTGAACTTGCCTGCCATTTGCAGCGTAACGTCCGTCTCTCCCCGGAAAGTTTGCACATGGAAGGTGGTACCCTGCGCAGTAATCCGAATATTGGAGGCGCGAACATCCGCTTCCTTATCGATGCCGTAGGTTACAACCTCCGATGCCGTCAGCTCCGCGTACTCTGCCGCAGCGGCGTCATCCGCGTTAAGGACGGCATAGGAGCGCTCTTTCTCCTGAGAAGCATATTCGTTACCCAGCCTAGAAAAAAACAATCCTTTTGCAGCCGCATAACGGCTCATCGTTTCATGATAATCCAAATGATCCTGCGTAAGATTTGTAAATACTGCCGTCCGAAAGCGACAGCCCTTTACTCGCCCTTGCTCAAGTGCGTGAGAGGATACTTCGATCGCGCAATATTGCGTGCCCGCATCGCGCATTTCGCCGAGATAACGCTGCAGTTGAAGCGTCTGCGGGGTCGTGCTCGTCATCGGGAACGACAGGCCCGCGTAACGACGCTCGATCGTGCCGATCACGCCGGTAGGCCTATTCTGATCATTTAATATTTGCTCAATCAAATACGTTGTTGTCGTCTTGCCGTTCGTACCGGTTACACCGATTAATTTTAAAGCATGGCTTGGATAGGCATAATAATAGTTAGCAATAACAGCCATTGCAAGTCGACAGTCGCTAACAATGATCTGTGGAACTGGCAAATCCAGCTGCCGGTCTGCAATAAGCGCGGCTGCGCCGGCAGCGGCCGCCTGAGGCGCAAACAAATGGCCGTCAACGGTATGTCCTCGCAGGCAGATAAACAACTGACCCTCGGTGATGCTTCTTGAATCGGTTTCGATGCCGTTCCATTCCGTTTCCCCATCGCCTATGAGCCGCGCGGTTGCAAGCAGCTCTGCAACATCCTTTAAACGCATCTGCCCCACTCCTCCCTAAAGCGCTGACGGAGTAACGATAAGCCGCCGCTCTCAGCACCCTCGTTAACTACCATTATAGTCAATGTGAGTGGGATATATTATCTTCTTCGCCTAAATAGATCCGAATCGTGGAGCCGCGATCGACACGGGTTCCTGCAGCAGGTGCTTGTCGGATAACCGTTCTTCCCGAGCCTGCGGATGTAAGATTAAAATTCATGTTCAGATCCTCATATAAATCGGACACCGTTTTGCCAACCAGATTAGGTACGGTTACGATTGGTGTTTCGCCATACTTATAGATCCGATCGATCTGCTTCTCACGAGCTGGTACTTCCAAAATATTCAGCGCGTCCTCCATTATATTTCGGACAATTGGAGCAGCTACAACGCCCCCGAACTGAATCCCCTGCGGATTGTCTACTGCTACGTAAATGACGATTTGCGGATCATCCGCAGGAGCAAAGCCGACAAAGGAAACGATATGCTCATTCGGTGAATATCGGCCGTTGATGACCTTCTGGGCCGTACCTGTCTTGCCGCCTACGCGGTAGCCGTCGATGAAAGCATTACGTCCCGTTCCTTTGGCCACTACGCTTTCAAGCGCTTCGCGCACTTGCTTGGACGTCTCCTCGGAAATGACCTTCCGCACAGCCTCCGATTTAACGGTCTCTACGGTCGCGCCGCTTTCCGGGTTAACCCAAGCTTTCGCTACATGCGGCTTGTATAGCGTACCGCCGTTAATGGCAGCAGACACCGCCGTAATCTGTTGAATTGGCGTAACCGATACCCCTTGACCGAAGGCCGTCGTAGCCAGCTCTACAGGACCGACTTGACTGAGCTTGAACAAGATGCCGTTCTCCTCGCCGCCAATATCGATTCCTGTCTTCGTGCCAAAGCCGAAGTTTTTAATATAATCGAATAGCTTCTCCTTGCCAAGTCGCTGACCGAGCGTGACAAAGCCGGGATTGCACGAATTTTCAACAACTTCCAGGAAAGTCTGGCTGCCATGGCCGCCTTTCTTCCAGCAGCGAAGCCTTGCCCCGCCAACCTCGATGGCGCCCGGATCGAAGAAACGCTCATTTTTTAAATCAACCTTTTTCTCCTCCAAAGCAGCAGCCAGCGTAATAATTTTAAAGGTGGAGCCAGGCTCGTATGTCATCCATATCGGCAGGTTGCGGTTGTAAACCTCCGTCGGCACCTCGCGGTATTTATCCGGCTCATAGGTAGGACGGCTTGCCATTCCGAGAATTTCACCATTATTCGGGTCCATTGCAATGGCGATAATGCCATTTGGCTGCAGCTTCGTCATCGCTTGATCAAGCTCGCGCTCCATGACCGTCTGTATTTGCTTATCGATCGTGAGCTGCATCGTAAGCCCGTCCTTCGGCTCAACATACGTATCCGAGGAGTTAGGCATCTGCCTGCCTGCCGCATCCGATAGAAAGGATACGCTTCCGCCAATGCCGCTAAGCTCCGTATTATATTTTGCTTCAATGCCCGTCAACCCTTGATTGTCGATTCCCGTAAAGCCAAGCACATGTGCCGCAAGGCTGCCATACGGATAAAAACGTTTATTATCCTCGGCGACGACGATGCCCGGAAGACCTAGCGCACGAATTTGCTCGGCTTTATCAAGCGTGATTTTCCGCCCTCCAGGCCCAAGCTTAACGATCATGCTTTTTGTTTTAATCTTCGTGAATAACTTCTCCTGCGACATGTCGAGAAGCGGCGCAAGGGCAGCGGCCGCAGCCTGCTTGTCTTTGATTTGCACGGGAATCGCATAGACAGTAGGCGAGCTGACGTTGTAAGCCAGCTGTATCCCGTTGCGGTCCACAATTTCCCCTCGCTTGGCAACATACGGGATATCGCGTCTCCAAGAATTTTCCGCTTTATTTGCGAGCTCCTCGCCCTGCCAAAGCTGTACATAGCTAAGTCTGATACATAAGGCGAGGAATGAGATCCCTGCCAATATAAGTACGATAAATAAACGTCGTCTGACCGTTACATTGGATACCTTCATAACTTGTTCCCCCTCCGCTTGACTGTTTCGAAGGAGCGCTCAATGACGCTCATTCCCAGATTATTCGGGACAAGCGGAGGATAGAACAAGCTTTAGACGAAGGCAGCCGCCTTCGCCCGTGTTTAATTATAGCTTACTCGCCAGCTGCGTTCGCATTGGGATTGGAATCTGAACCTTTCACTGCCGCATCCTTTTTCCCGTCTGCGCCAAGCGGCGGAGCGAGTGTAACCTTCAGCACTCTTACGTTATTCAACGTCTCCTCCTTCTGGGATACGACAAAGCCCTCCCCGTCAGGAATAAGACGAATGCCGATCAACGAGGTGATTTCAAGCGCATCGCGCAGCGATACGCCCTTCAAATCCGGAATGGCCAGCTTCTCTCGCTGCTCCGTAATTAAATAGATTTTCTGAGTAGGATGAACGGATGAGCCTTGCGCTGGAATTTGCTGCAAGACGGTCTTGCCATTCCCAACCTGTTCAAATGTCATCGCTTTTGCTTTGAATTCAGCTTTTGCCTGAGCAATAGGAAGCTTGGTTACTTTAGGAACCGTCATTGACACTTCCTTCTTCGCGTCATTCGTCTCGGCAGGGTAATTAGGCGCTACGCCCATTTTGCGCAAGCTCTTCAGTACGATTTGCTTAAACGCCGGAGCAGCTACCCTCCCCCCCCCAACGAGAGGGTCATTCGGTTCATCCACAACGACATAGACGACGATTTTCGGATTATCAACAGGGGCATAGCCCATAAACGAAACGACGAACTTCGAATCGGAATATTTTCCGTTGATAACCTTTTGTGCTGTACCCGTTTTCCCCGCTACACGGTATCCGTCAATATACGCATTTTTACCGGTCCCCTTCTTCTCATCAGAGACAACCTGCTCTAAATATTCGCCGACCTTGCGCGATGCTTCCTCGGATATCACTTGACGAACGACCTTCGGCTCAATGGTTTTAGTTGTTTTAGTAGTCGGGTCCGTTATACTCTTTACGATTTGCGGTTGAAGAAGCTTGCCCCCATTCGCTACCGCTGCGACCGCCGCTACCTGCTGAATAGGCGTAACCGTAACCACCCCTTGTCCAAAGGTAGCAATCGCTATATCGCTCGCATACCGAAAACGCATAGAGCCAGCCAGTTCATTGCCTAGCTGAATGCCTGTTTTTTGTCCAAATCCAAAATTAGTATAATAATCTTTTAGCTTCTGCTCTCCTAATCTCTCGTATCCCAGCTTGACGAATGCAACGTTACTGGAATACTTCAAGCCATCCAGAAAGGAAATTGTCCCCCAGCCCTCTCGCTTAATATCACGAATCGGCTTTGGTATGCCTTTTATTTTGATTTGGCCAGATTTGTACTTTTCATCCGGATTGAACACGCCTTCCTCCACGGCCGCCGCAAGCGTTACGATCTTGAATGTTGAGCCTGGCTCGTACAATGATTTAATCGCATGGTTATAGGAATTCGAATTGTTTTTCCAAAATTCATTCGGGTCGTACTGAGGCGTATTTGCCATTGCCAAAATTTCCATCGTGTCGGGATCAGCAGCAATTGCTGTCGCGCTTTTCGGCGCATACACCTTCACAATTTCTTGCAGCGCCTCCTCTACGTAATGCTGAATCTCGTTATCGATAGTCAAATTAATATTTTGGCCGTTCTTAGCGGGCTGAGATTCCACTTCGCCCTCGACGAGCTGAACGCGCTTCCCGTCCTTCTCATACTTGATAAAACCGTTTGTACCGGTTAGCTGTTCGTTGAAAAAAGCTTCAACGCCTGTCATCGCTGCACCTTCACGATCCAAATAGCCAACGAGCTGCGAAGCTAAAGTTTTTCTAGGATAATAGCGCTTCAAGCTTTCCGCCAAATCAATACCGACACCAGTCAACTTCTTTTCTTTGGACAACTCTTTACGGAACGCTCTAATTTTATCGGCTACCGTTTTGTCGATTTGCCAGCCGCCTTTTCGAATCTCCCGGTTAACAACATATGTACCATCGTCTTTTTTGGCGGTTATATTTTTCCGAAGCTCATCCTTCGAAATGCCGAGTATTTCATGCAGCCCGTCAATAATGTCTTCCGTAAGCTCCTCTTTATTGATGACTTCTGGATTAACGGAAACATTATAGGTGATGGTGTCCATCGCAAGCACATTGCCATTTCGATCGGCAATTGTGCCGCGCTTAGCGACAATCTCTTCAGCCGCTGACCACCTCTTCTTTGCCAATTCCAAATATTTGGCGCCTTCTACTACCTGCACGAAATAGATTCTGCTTATTAAAATGAGAAAAAGGAGGGTCATTACCCCTCCAAACAACAGTGTCCGCAATCTAATTCTCTTTTTCATCTTACTCACCCTGATCACTCATTGCCGTTTTCAACTCATCGTCACCGGTGTTTACCGTTATGCCGCCTTCAATTGTGCTTACCATCCCCTGTGATTCGGCAATCTTGCGTATGCGCTCAGGATCGCTCAGCATCTCAACCTGCTTCTTCAAATCTTCCATTTCTATGTTCATCGTTTGGTATTCGCTTTTGAGATTTTTGATGTCGAGGTTCATATCATAGATTTGTGCGTAGCGAAAAATAATGACACCAGCAACTACAACGCACATTAATATTGTGAACATGTACAACAGCTTTTCTTGAACCGGTAAGGATTTGCGAGTCTTAACCAATCGTTTCGTTTCTTTAATAACGGTTTGCTGATCCTGCTTTCGCTTAGGTTGCAGCGCTAAATTGCCATTCACGTACGCCAATTCAAATCCCCCTCTTACAATTTTTCTGCTACTCTAAGCTTTGCCGACCTCGCCCGAGGGTTAAGCTCCAGCTCTCTCTCGGAAGGTACTATCGGCTTGCGGTTAACTAATTTCACCGTCCCGCTGTTTCCGCATACGCATAACGGAAAGTCGGGCGGACAAGTACATTTCTCTACAAACTTCGCAAACATTTGCTTGCATATGCGATCCTCAAGCGAATGAAACGTAATGACGGATGCTCGGCCGCCAGGAGCCAAGCAGCGAATCGTTTGCTCTAATGCTTCTTCCTCTGCGCCAAGCTCATCGTTTACGGCAATGCGCAGCGCTTGGAAGGAGCGCTTGGCAGGATGCCCGCCTGTACGCCTTGTTGCGGCTGGAATCGATATTTTAATCAATTCAGCCAGCTCTCCTGTTTTCTCAATTGGCGCCTTTTCTCTCGCTTTAACGATGTTTCTTGCGATTGAACGGGCAAACTTCTCTTCGCCGTAGCGATCGAGTATGCGGGAAATATCACGTTCATCCCACGTATTGACGATTTCATGAGCTGTGAGCTCACCCTCGCGATCCATCCGCATATCAAGCGGAGCATCGTGGTTGTAGCTGAAGCCGCGCTCTGCTTCGTCAAGCTGCGGACTTGATACGCCTAAATCGAACAAAATGCCATCGACCTGAGGGACGCCGTCTTTCATTGGAACGTCGCATCCTCTAAGCTCTTGCTCCAAATCACGGAAATTGCTTCTAACCAGCGTTACTTTATCCAAATATGGAGCAAGCCTAACGCGAGCATTTTCCAGCGCCCAGTCATCCTGATCGAATGCGATTAACCGCCCTCCTTCGCCTAATCGGGACGCAATGAGCTCACTATGCCCTGCCCCTCCAAGCGTACAATCGACGTAGATGCCGTCTGGCTTAATAGCTAGACCGTCAACCGCTTCTTCCAAAAGTACTGTAATATGCTGAAACACGCCTCAGCCCTCCCATTCCTGTTGTTCAATCTAGAAGTTGAAATCAAAATCGACGAGCTTCTCAGCGATTTCGTTAAAGGTTTGCTCCGATTGCTCGTAATAGCCGTCCCAAGTCTGCTTGCTCCAAATTTCAACGCGGCCGGAGACGCCGAGCACCATGCAGTCTTTGTCCAGCTTCGCATATTCGCGAAGATGGCTGGGTATGTTTACCCTTCCCTGTTTATCAAGCTCACATTCGGTAGCACCGGAAAAGAAAAACCGGGTAAAAGCACGCGCATCTGATTTCATAAGCGGCAATGTTTTTAATTTTTGCTCCAATACGCTCCACTCGCTCATGGGATATACGAATAAGCAATTGTCTAAACCTCGGGTAGCAATGAACGAGGCTCCAAGTGATTCACGGAATTTCGAAGGTATGATGATGCGGCCTTTCTCATCAATGCTATGTTGATATTCACCCATAAACATGACTTCACCCCACCCCTTCCCCTATTTCCACCACTTTGCCCCACTTTTCCCCACTAAGATACAGTAGTTCGCCACCTAAAATAAAAATCCTGCTCCATGAGCAGGATTTTTCTAAAATATTTCATAGTATTAATGATTATTAATCTTTAAACAGCCGGCGGCTGCTCATCCTCATCCGAATTCGGCTTTTTACTGGCATCCGTCTCTTTTTTCTTCCTCCGATACAGCCAAATGACAGGTACAGCAATAACCGCCGCAACAGCAGCTACCGGTACTGCCCCCGCTAATACAACGAGCAAGAAGTTAAGCGCATCCCACACAACCTTTGTGCTTCCTGTTATTGCATCAGACATCCTTCCGCCCAAATTCGGCTTCTTCAAGCTTTCCTTTTTCAGCGTTTGGTCCGTTTGGTACATGCGCAGCTCTACCGTCGAGAACGAAACGTTGTTATCCAAATAACGAATTCGCCCCTTGATGCGCTCAATCTCCTCCTGCACCTCCGAGAGCTGCTGTGAAAATTTCAGCAAATCATCCGCTTTAACGGCTTTATCCATCATCGCCAGCAGCCTGGTTTCCACCAGCTGTCTCGCCTTCAGCCTTGATTCAAGATCAACATACTCCTCGGATACGTCCTTGCCCCCGATATTTCTTTCGAAGTCATTATGCTTGATAAGCTCGATCCGATCGATGAACGACATAAAGCCCGCAGCCGGAACCTTGATCGTATAGGTTGCGCCGATTTCCCCATCATGCCTCGTATCTTGGAATTGTAAAATATAACCACCGCTTTGATGAATCGCATTGCGAAGCGATGTCGCAGCTGCTGCCAGCTCATCCACCTGCATGCTTAAATTGGCGGTGTAAATAATTTTTTGATTAAAGCCCGCTGTACCCGAAGCGGTTTCAGAGGCAAAGCCGCCGCCTGCAGTCGAACCGCTGTCACCATCAGCTGTTACGGCTGTATTAGCCGCAGCATTTTCAGCATTGGACAGACTTTTGCCATCCGATTTCGCTTCTTCCATTGGGGCTGACTGTTCCGAAGCCTTATTGCTCGCTGTATCAAAGTTTCCCGAGGAGCACCCTGCCAACAACCCGATCCATAAAATAATGACTGCCCATGTTACTAATCCTTTTTTCTGTTTATACATTGTCATTCCCCCTTACTGGTTTGCACTCTAGACGCAGGTTGGGAATAAAAGGTTACAAACAAAAAAGCCGCGATTGCTCGCGGCTTTCCAAATGATTTATTCAGCTTCTTTCCAGCTGTCCAAATAGGCGATTTGTTCATCAGTAAGCTTATCGATGCCAAAGCCAAGTGATTGCAGCTTGAGACGCGCTACCTGCTCATCAAGCTCATATGGTACGTTAACCACCTTGCTGCCAATCGTTTTGTATTGCTCGTTCACATATTTCAGCGCAACGGCTTGAAGCGCGAACGTCATATCCATTATTTCGGCTGGATGTCCATCGCCGGCAGCCAAATTAACAAGGCGTCCTTCAGCCAGCAAGTAAATGCTGCGACCGTCCTGGAGCTTATATTCTTCAATGTTGCGACGAACCGTACGCACGCTTGACGACAATGCTGCAAGCTCAGGCTTATTCGCTTCAACGTCAAAATGGCCTGCGTTCGAAATGATCGCGCCGTCTTTCATAACCTCATAGTGCTCGCCGCGGATAACATCACGGTTGCCTGTAACCGTCACGAAGAACTCTCCTACCTTTGCCGCTTCAATCATCGGCATAACGGCAAATCCATCCATGTAAGCCTCAACCGCTTTAATGGCGTCGATCTCGGTTACTACGACATTCGCGCCAAGCCCCTTCGCACGCATCGCAACGCCTTTGCCGCACCAGCCATAGCCGACGACAACAACCGTTTTACCAGCGACCATCAGGTTGGTTGTCCGGTTAATGCCATCCCATACCGATTGGCCCGTACCGTAACGGTTATCGAATAAATGCTTGCAATACGCATCGTTTACTGCGACCATCGGGAATTTCAAGGAACCGTCCTTTTCCATCGCTTTCAGCCTAATAATTCCCGTCGTCGTTTCTTCCGCTCCGCCGCGCAGGTTCTCGCCGAATTCAGGATGCTCCGAATTTAAAATCGTAGCAAGATCTCCGCCATCATCGATAATGAGATCAGGCTTCCACTCAAGTGCTTTAATGTTAAGCGCCTTAAATTCTTCCGGGCTTGGATTGTATTTGGCAAATACGGTGATGCCATCCTCTACGAGCGCGGCACATACATCGTCTTGCGTTGACAGCGGATTGCTGCCGGTAATTGTAACATCAGCACCGCCCGCTTTGACAACCTTAGCGAGGTAAGCCGTTTTCGCTTCCAAATGCAGCGCGATCGTAACCTTTAGCCCTTTAAAAGGCTGTTCCTTCTCGAACTGCTCGCGAATCGTATTCAGAACCGGCATATGCGCAGCTACCCAATCAATCTTCAAATGGCCATCTTGTGCCAATGACATGTCGGCTACAATGCTTTTTTCTACTGTACTCATCCTGTATATACCTCCTGTAATTTTACAAATAAACGATTTCATGTCCGCCCGCTCGGTTATACGGCGCCTCAAGAAGCTTATCCAGAAAGTTTAAGCTGTAGCGATTCCAATAGGCGGTCATATTTAGCACCCGCTCCTGCGGCTTTCCAAGCGGCTTAATGGAATGGTGTATACGATCAAGCTGCCTCGTGGACGCTTCAAATTGCTTGTTGTAGGCATCAACGGTCTTCGTGCCCATATAGTTGATCTGCTCGACGATTTTTTGCATGTTCGTATCTCCGAGCTTAGCAAGCGAAGGCTGAACGGAGGCAGCCAGATCGAGCAGCGGTTTGTAGAGCTGCTCGAATTGCTGCCTCGCAATATCGAATTGCTGTTCGATGGATAATCCGTCTTGATCCTTCAGCCATGTGCTCTTGCGCTCCTCGAAGCGCTCCATGACATCCTCGAAGGAAAGCTCGTATTTGTCCATATGCTTGGCTACCGTTCCTTCTATTAACGTATAGGACATACGAGGCACGATGATCGGCATTTCCATTTCAAGCGTGCGGAAGGCTTCTCCAGTCAAAGCCCAATAGGCTATTTCACCGGGACCAAGCACCGTAGCGAGTACAGGGAACAAATAATCCTGCATAAGCGGTCTAGTCAGTACGTTATTGCTAAGCTGCTCCGGCTGCTCATCCGCAATCTGCAGGAGCTCCTCCTTCGTTAACGACAACTGGCCTTTACGGTCTTGATAAAGACCATCCTTCTTATGAAGAAGTGTTCTTTCATCGCCATTTGCCGAGTTGAACAGAAACAGGTTCGCACTGCCGGGTGTAACATCCGCTTGCAAGCTGTAGCCAAACTCCTTGACTTGCGCAGCAGATGCCATATAGGCCTTCTCCAAATCGTCATTGCGCTCGATAATCTTTCTAAACATCGGAGCTTCCAATCGGCGGATAACCGAATGATCTGCATCAAGCAGCACGAGCCCTTGTTTGCCGAAGAGATAGCTTAAAATCATAGCGAACAAATCCGATAGCGATTGCGCCTTATGGGACATCTGGCGCAATTCCTCCAGCAGCAATGGCTTGAATTCAGAATGCGGCAGCGCTTGTTCCAGCTCCGCCAGCAGCTGCGTCCACATTTCTTCCGAAATAGACGTGCGGCTCACCGATGTGCGCGAGCCTTCAGGGCGTGCCGACGATAGCTTGCGCAGCTCCTGCTCAGCTGTTAGCACATAGGCGTGATTCGCTTCATCCCAATCATGATCCTCGCCTGCAACCCAAAAAACCGGCACGACCGTACGCCCAAGCTGCTCGCTCGCAGATTTAGCAGCACCAATAATGGATACTGCCTTATGTATTACGAGCAATGGACCGGTCCACAACCCGGCTTGCTGGCCTCCAACGACAACCGGAGCACCTTCTGCTATTGCTGAGATGGATGCAAATACTTCAGCACTTGCGCCCGCCTTCTCATTGTAAACACGCAGTGCATGCGCAACCTCTGCAGCCTCGGCTCTCACATGGCTGCTTTGCTCCAAACGTTTAAACCGTCTATCCCAATCCTGCTGCGCTCCCGCATGATAGCCGTACAAAACATCGATACGGTCATCTGTGCGATTTATATATGCCTCTGTTAAAGGCTGAGCGCTTGGCAATGAATAAGTTTCTTTTCTCATAGCGCAGCCTGTAACCTCCTGCTGGATAGTCGCCAAAGCGACTTATAATGGATTAAACTGAACATTTTAATTGTACACAAAGGTGAAGCCGTCCGTCAAAACAAAAACGCCTCAGCTTTTAATGAGGCGTTTAGCTTATGTACATATAAATTATGCGGTAAGCACCAATCTGCCGATGACAATGCACATGAACACAACATACAGCACGCTCATCGAAAAAAAGCTTAGCCGCCAAATCGTTCGAAAAATTTTTTTGCCATCAATCGTGCCGCGCTTGCGGAACTGAGCATTGCCAAGCAATCCGCCTCCAAGCAGCATAAATAATAATATGCCATAAAGACCGAATTTGCTGCCAAATAAAATGTCGAATAATACGGCTACGCAGCCGATGAACAACGCCGTCGTGACGTCCATGGCCAATAGGAAAGCCTTCTTCCGATCCTGAATATAAGCCCCATAACCAAATAAGATGATTGCGAAAGGTATGACTGGAATGACCGCCAAATAAGCGTATGCATGTTTGATGCTATCCATTATCATCTCCAACGTCTTTCAGTCCCTCCTATTCAGCTTTCGGATGCAGTGCTTGCACGAGTTCCTTCATTGCCAGGTTTAACGGTGCCTGCAGGCCATGCTTCGCAGCCAGCCTTGCAACTCCGCCATTAATCGCATCTATTTCTGTAACCCTGCCTGCCCGAATATCGCTTAGCATGGAGGAAATGTTACGACTGGTTTGCCTGCAAACATCGATGATGAGCTGCCAGCCATCTCCAGGCATGCTCATGCCCGCGTTAACAAGAATATGCTCGGTTTCCTTATATAGCTCACGCATAAGCTTCTCGCGAGCGGGATGATCTGGAAGCTGTCCATTTTCCACATCAAAGATCGCCGTCAGCGGATTAATTACTGCGTTAATAAGAAGTTTATGGAAAATTCGATTCTCCAAATCATTCGACAGTGAAGAGGCAAATCCTGCCGATTGCAGCATGTCAACCAACATTTTTTGCGAGATAGCTAGAGCTTCATCCTCTTTACGCGCGTTTCCTCCCCACTCACCCAGCCAAAGCTGCCCTTTGCCCGTATGCTCTACCGATCGCGAATCTAATCGTTTAGCGCCTTCCGTCGTCACCGCGGCATGCAGCGGCAAATTCGGAAGAATGCCTTGAATACGCTCCAAGTGGCCGATCCCATTTTGCAAGCTCATGATGGCTGGTCCATCATTCTCCGAACGGTTTGCTAGCAGGGCGAGTTTCGATATCAGCTCATCTTTCAAATCCGTTTGTTTGACCGTTAGCAGCAGCCAATGATAATCCATTTTTTTACTTATTTGGCCTTTATTCCATTTTCGTAAGGAGACCTGCTCAATCCATTCGCTTCTCACACGAATCACTCGCTCGCTTGTTCCTCCAAGCTCAATTAACCTAATTCCTTCGTCCGCAAGCAACACAGCCTGCTCCTTGCTGCGCGTCCATATTGTCACATCAGCGCCCGCGTCTGCTAGCTTCGCCCCATAGAGCAGACCAAGCGATCCTCCGCCTACTACATCCATTTGCAATTTCTACGCCTCCCGAACACCAGCAGCTCATCGCTATATTGCAAACATCGTATCAAATCTGCTGAAAATAATGCAACTGATATAGGCAGCTGAAACTTATTATTTCTTATAAAAAAAGAGAGGCTGGCCAATAAATGGCCAACCTCTCTCATTTTCGGTTTATAACTTATTCAATACGTTCCAAATTGCCGTTTGCATCCATTTTAAATCTAGGCTTGGCCTCGTCATCATTCGTTAATACGGTAAGTCTTCTTGCACGATCCATAATTTGAATAAGCGTCTTGTAATCATCGTTTACTGCGCGGTAATCCGTTTGGACATTGTTAACCTCTTTGGACAATCTCTCATTCTGGTCGCGCAAACGATATAGCTCATCCTCTTTGTCTTTCAGTTCCTTCTCAAACCATTTGATTTGACGCGTCAAATCCTGATAGGTCGTCTTCCATCCACGGAGAAAACGAATAACAGCATCAACGGACAAACCTTCCTCGATCGAGCTGTTTTCTTGCTTGAAACCACGCTCATCCGTTTCAAAAACGGCAATCGATGAAACATGCGGCGTTGCGACAATCGTTTGTTTTTTCAAATAATTACGTTTCTGGCGCTGCTGCTTTGCAATTTGGATAGCATCCTCATACCTTTTGCGAACGCAGCTATTCCAACGAAAACCGCATGCTGCGGACGTCCGTCCGATTCGTTCGCCTACTTCCTCAAAAGCTGCAAGCTGGGTACTTCCTTCTCGAATATGGCGTAGTGTGACCTCGGCGAGTATTAGATCGTCGTCCGGACTCCACGCATCTTGTCTGACTGCTGTCATGCAACAAAAACCTCCTAACGTAAAGGCGCTTACTTTATCTCTATGCCCTTGGTAGAGTTCATAGAATCTATTGGATACTAAATTGTATAACCAAATTTTCAATTGCTCATACATGTTAGCACTTATTATTGAGCAAACTATGTCTAGACTCCGTATATAGGAATGGCTATAAACAAAAAGTTTGCGATTTCGTCACGTTTTTGGTTTACACTTATTTCGCCAAACGTTATAATGATCATTAGAAAATCGGGTCGTAGCGAAAGGGGGATGTCATCATGGCACGCATGTATCGGGTACTTGGCTTTTGGACCCTGGTAATCGGACTTATGGCTTTTGCAGGTCATATGACGGAATTTGCGCTTTTATTTTTTGCACAAGCCGTCGCTTTCGTATTTCTAGGCTACTTGAATTTCTCCGAGAGAACTTACATCGTAATGTTCTGGGGATATATGATCATTTCATTCGTGGGTTTCACGTATTGGTCGGTCTTCAAGATGGACTTGCCGTTTTAACAAGGGCGCAACAGACACTCGCCTAGGCAGGTCATATACTTAAGCTAAGTGAAAACGAGCATTGCTGTCCATGACGGCAATGCTCGTTTCGCATAGAACCACTCATGCATAATCGAACAAAAGAACGGTGACAGCTCCATTTGAGTTGTCACCGTTCTTTATGTAAGTGAACCTTTGTCCAAAATCATCACTTTAAACGATTCGCTCATCTGATCGCTGAGCAGGAGCTGCCTAATCGATCGGTTCAATCGAGCCGTCTCGCTGAATGGATCGGTGCTGGTATGGTTTTGAAGCAATTCCAGAACGCCATGATCGATCAAAAATTGCTTTTGGGTCGTATAGCTTGCAACCTGCCAGCCGCATTTCTCGGCTTCATGTTGAATAAACGTAAACGGAACATGCGAAGTTATATCCTGCTCGCCGATTCGGATGTACGGACTGTCGCTTGTAAGATGGCGCCAATAGCACATAAGCGTTCCATGCATGCGATGCTCCGCTGTATATTCAGCAGCATCATGACCGTAGTCAATCAGCACGAGTCGTCCGGTCGTCATGACATCTCCCAGCTTCTTCAGAAACGCTGCTGCATCCGCATGAACCTCCGTCCGCTGTCCCTCCTTAAGCTGAATGCCGTCTCGCGCAAGCCAGCGGCTTATTCGTGAATCAGTGATCGGCATATACACCTCGTGAAAGCCCTGCAACTCATCGCCTGCAACGCCAAGCTCATACAGCTCTCCCTCAATACGCTCAATCCTGTGAACGGGAAATGCGTCCAGCAGCTCGTTTGCGATCACGAATGCCGGTTGCTTCAGCCAGCTTGAATGCCACGCATCATCTGACGAGGCAATCAGCGGCTCAACAACCCATTGTCCTTTGCTATCAACGAAAGCCTCTCTTGCCGCGCGGCCATGCGCGGGATGATCCTCGATAAGGACCGATTGGAATCGTTCCGGCCAATCGCTGCTTCGTTTGCAGCCTGCGGCCGCGATTTGAGCAGAAAGCCTGCCTGTTCCCGCTCCCCACTCGATTAGCTTCAGCCGCCCACCAACCGCATCGCTACAGGCTAATGCACAGCCAGCAAGTACTTCTGCCAGAACGCGGCCAATTCCCGAGCTCGTATAAAAGTCTCCATCCTTGCCCACGCGCACTGGCCCCGAGCGATAATAACCATGCTTTCTATCATAAAGACAAGCGTTCATATAGTGATAGAAGGAGATACACCTCGCTGCATGCCTTCTCCCTTCATTATCGATATGCCAACCAGAGTATGCTGACTCAGCAATTTTTGCCGCAATAGAGGCGGCAAGCGGGTTATCCTTGATCATTAGGTTCATCCTTTTCCAAATGTAAGATATAATAGAATGGATTGCCGCATAAAATGAATGCTGAGGAGGGACGATGCCGTTGACATTGACAACCAAGCGTAATCGTGTTTCCATAGCAGCCACGGTGATGCTCCTAATTGCAATGCTCCTGATTCGGCTTCCCGTTATGGCAGAGCCTCTGCCGGTTGATGAGGAGGAAATGCACTCGCTGCTTGAAAAAAGCTTATCCGTCGCAGAAATTGATAAAGAAATCATCCGTATCCAAGAGCAAAAGCAGCAGCTTGCACTGACGATGACGGACACCGAGAAGCAGCTGCACCTGCAGAAGCAGCAAATATCGGACAAGCAAGACGAGGCTGGAAGCGTTTTGCGGGCTTATTATATGGGAGAACGGGATTTTTTGTTCAGCGCTCTACTATCTTTTGATTCATTATCGGAGCTGTTTCAAATGCTGGATTATGCAGAAATTATTTTTACCCAAGACAAGCATACCTTGAATACATATGTGGAGCAATACACGAAGGTGAAGGAAGGCTACCAGCAGCTTGAGTCAAGACAAGATGAGCTATCCATCATGGAAGAGCAGCTGCGAACGCAAAGAGAACGCGTATTGGCGCTTGAGAAGCAGCTGGATGAGCAGCTATCGGGCCGTTCGGATGCCGATCGCATTCGCATTTTAATGAAGGAGCTTACCTCTTACTGGGATACGGCGGGAGTTGACATAGTCAAACAATATTTCCGCGCGCTATCGAAAGCGATGAAGCAGCTTCCGAACTGGATCCAGGACAACAAGCAGCTGCTTGAAATTAATGGCTTTCAATATACGATTCGAGTGCCTGAGGATGATTTGAACTCGTTTTTGCGTGAGCAAAATGACATTTTCAACAATTTCTCCTTCAAATTCGTTGATGACAAAGTTATTGCCCAAGGCAATCAAGGCAGCATGGAAATTAAAATTGCCGGTCATTATACGGTTGAGAACGAGCCGAAGAACGCTATTCTATTCCATGTAGATGAGCTGCTGTTCAACGGCTTTGCGCTGCCCGATACAACCCGCCGAGCTTTGGAGAAGGAATTTGACCTTGGCTTTTATCCTGATTTAATCGTATCCTTCCTCAAGGCGGATTCCGTTGTTATGTCCGATGGCGAGCTGACCATAAAGCTGAATCTTAAGCTTTGAGCGAACACTTAGTGAATCCTTGCAGTAAGCCAAAAAAGCCTGTCCCCGCACGCTGCGGGGCAGGCTTTCCTTTTTTGGGTCTATTCGCCTTGAACGGCGAGTGAATCAACATACGGCGTAATTTGGAACGTCCCTTCGGAAAATAATTTCCACATCCGCTCCCGATACTGCCATTTCTCTGGCCACATCGGATCAGGCTGCGGCAATTCATTCTCCTCCCGCTTGGCAATCAACACCTTCTTCCACCAGGCAGGCGGTATTTGGACTGGATCATTTTGCAGTGAGCTGTTGAATGTATACAAGGAAGCTCTAGCCGGCAGCTGCCCCGATCGATCGTAAGTCATCTGCTGGTTGTCCACGTCCGTTATTTCCCTGATCCACAGCATCGCTTCTTCTTCCACATCGCTGCTTGAGGAGATGGCATAGCTATGCCCATTTAACCACGGGGAATAAATATGATCCCGATCGACGATCAGCTTATTTCGCAAACCTTCATTAAAGCTCTCATAGTCATTCCAAGGAATAATAGCAGCGAGCAGGCTATCGCTTTGAAATGATGCATTAAATTGATCAATCGCATTATTTTCGATCCGGCTTATATGCTGTTCCATATTTTGAAACCATTCAAGCTGTGCCGTTTGCATCTCGTTTAAGGGCTGCATATTCAGCAAGTTAGATTGGTCCGTGTCGAATGTAGCCTGCCAAACAAGCTGCTGCAGCAAATTGCCTGCGCTCCAATTCACGATGCTTGCCTGTGGATGAAGCTCGATAATCTTGGCAGCTGCAGCTTGGTATGATGCCCAGTCGGATGGCGGCCCCTTCAAGCCTGCCTCCGCAAGCAATACACCGCTCCATACGACAACATACGGATTCACATCCCGCGGTACCCCCCACAAATATCCGTTCCATTTGAGCGGGTCGAGAAGCCCTGTCATCTGATCAGAGAGCGTATCCCCTGTCATCACACTGTCAGCAGGCTTTAGAAATCCGCGAACCGCAAACGGTCTGACCCACCCATTATCGAGCAGCATTATGTCAGCAGATTCCCCCTGTTGGCTTTGAAGCACCCACAGGCTATAAGCGTCATCTTTGGCTGGCTCATTGGTTAGCTTAACTTGTATATGAGGATATTTCATCATAAAATTCCGATTTAGCTCCTGCAGCTGAAGAAACTGCGAATTAGGCAAGGAAACGTTTACAAAAATGTCGGTGAGCTGATCGATAACAACCTCGCCCGGTACGGGCTGTTCATTAGATTTCTTGTCCGGTTTTCCAATGCTGGCTTGATCTATATTGCGCGAGTAAGGGATAAGCAATAGTGCTGCTATCAGTAACGTACCGATCATAAACGGCACATATTTTCTGGGAGTCACAGCGTTCTTCCTTTCATCCTTGAATCTACTAAAATAGGATAACAATAAATTCAAGGTTTGTCCAAACGAACCTGTAAATCTAATGGTCATTAGCAGCAAATGTAAATGAGCCTATAGGATGCTTTTAATGCACTGACTGCATATCGGGAGTCCTATGAACAGAGATAGTACCAGAAAAAGAAAAACGAGCTCTTAGAACTGCTTCTAAGGCTCGTCGGCATATTGATTTATCTCCACAAAAACTTACATTTCTTAAAAATAAGGCTTTTACAGTGCCCCATAATAGCGGGTCGTTCTGATTACAGTAAATCAGCGGCAAGCTGTGCAAGCTTAGAGCGTTCGCCTTTCTCCAGCGTCATGTGTCCGCTCGTCCCTTCGTTTTTGAAGCGCTCCACGAGATGCGTCAATCCGTTGCTGATTGAATCAAGGTACGGATGGTCAATTTGCTCCGGGTCGCCCATTAGGACAATTTTACTGCCTTCGCCAACCCGCGATACGATCGTTTTTACTTCATGCTTCGTTAAATTTTGCGCCTCATCAATGATGATGAATTGGCCTGGAATGGACCGGCCACGAATATAGGTGAGCGCCTCGACCTGAATGCTCCCCATACCCATCAATATTTTGTCGATGTCGCCTGCCTTCTTCGTATCGAACAAATACTCCAAATTATCATAAATCGGCTGCATCCATGGACGCAGCTTCTCTTCCTTCTCTCCTGGCAAATACCCGATATCCTTGCCCATTGGAACGACAGGTCTCGCGATTAGTAGCTTCTTGTACTTATGCTCATCCTCCGTCTTCAGAAGGCCTGCTGCAAGCGCTAGAAGCGTCTTCCCCGTCCCTGCCTTGCCCGTAAGCGTTACGAGCGGGATATCGTCGTTTAGGAGCAGCTCAAGCGCCATGCGCTGTTGTGCATTTCGGGCAGTGATGCCCCAAATCGGATCATTGCTAAGATATAACGGCTCAAGCCTCGCTCCATCTTGGCTAACCTTTAGCAGTGCAGACTTTGAAGTGCCCATTTCATCGCGTAAAATAACAAATTCGTTCGGATTTAAGCGAATGTTCAAGTGCATGTTGTTCACGGTAAGAAAGCGGTAGGTGTAAAACTCATCGATGACTGCCGGATGCACATAAAGCGTCATATAGCCCGCGTAGAAGTCAGACGATACAACGACTCGATCCGATAAATAATCCTGTGCCTGCAAGCCAAGCACATCAGCCTTAATACGAACAAGTACATCCTTGCTTACAAGTACGATGCTTTGCTTCACAGGCTCATTCTCTTGCTCTATGTGGTAATTCAGCGCAACCGCCAAAATCCGATTATCGTTTGACATTTCACCAAACATTTCCTGAACGCGCATAAAGCTGCGGTGATTTAATTCCACCTTGAGGATGCCGCCGCTCGGAAGCTCAATACCTTCATGCAAATGGCCCTTTTCACGCATCTTATCAAGAAGACGTGAAATGGATCGGGCATTTCGACCTAATTCATCAGCCAACCTCTTCTTCGAATCGATTTCCTCCAACACAACCGCGGGAATTATGACTTCATTATCATCGAAAGCAAAAATCGCTTGCGGATCATGAAGCAGCACATTTGTATCGAGCACGAATATTTTTTTCATGAGAACCCTCCCGGCGTTGGATATTCATTAGAGCCATACATAGCAAATCGCTGCTGCGGGTAAACTATGATTCACTGGTGACTTTTAGATTTTTCAACGAGAAAAAAGAGGTGGCAAACATGTTCAAATGGCTAACTTCAGCGATCATTGTTGCGATTGTAGCGACAGGCTGCGGCACCGTCGCACGTAATGAGACATCACCCTCTCCACAAAATAATGACCAGGTGAAAGCTCAGCAAACTGAACCGCGAAAAAAGGAAATTAAAGATTCAAAAAAGGTTGCGGCACATCTGGAGCAGTTGGCCAAAGAAATTGACGGCGTAACGAACGCGCACTGTGTCGTGTTCGGAAATACAGCAATCGTCGGAATCGATGTAGATGCCAAGCTGGATCGCTCAAGAGTCGGTACGATTAAATATTCCGTCGCCGAAGCGTTTCACAAGGATCCATACGGCGTAGACGCATTAGTTACTGCGGATATGGATCTTTCCCAACGAATTAATGAAATAGGCACTGACATCAAGCGCGGCAGACCGATCGCCGGCTTCGCAGAGGAAATGGCCGATATCATAGGAAGACTCATTCCGCAGATACCGCGTGACGTTAAGCCGATTGAGCCCGAGAAACAACAAGCTCCTAAGGATGAATAAGAAATTGTAAAGGCCCCCTGAAGGCACAAAAAGCCTAGTGAGCAATCACTAGGCTTTCTTCAAGGCCGCGGAAACTTGTACAGCTAAAGCATCCGCAACAAAGTTCTTATTCGATTTGTCGCAGACAAGGGTAGTGGACAAGCACGCGGCGTTATCCATCGCGTCCCTGTATTCCATAATGCTCGAGGTCAAACTGTCAGATACCGCATGTAGTTCGCGCAGTTGAACGATAGGCTGCTTTAGCAAATTCTCGATCGCTTGCTCAGATCTTGGGTATTCGGCATTGGTCATTCGCATGACCTCCTTCTGAACAGATTCAAATTGGCCTCTGTAGCATTATTATATCCATAATATTAGTTGCAGTCTACGGTTATTCAGCCATTTTTGCCTGCAAGGCAGCCCGAGCTTCATCAAGCTTCGCTTCATCGAGATAAACATAGGGACTTCTCCATGTTCCTTCAAGCGGAATAAACGTAATATCATTGCGGCCCATGCTCATATATTCAGCAATCATGTTCTTGATTTCTTTGGAAGGCATATCCATTGTTAAGTTTTTGCCGACAGCCTCGAATACCGAACCAATCTTCGTTACACCATCCAAAGATTTCATTTTGTCTGTAAGAGCGCCAATAACTTGGCTTTGTCTTGCATTGCGGTCAAAATCGCTGGACATATTTTTACCGTTGTTGGATTTGCGATACCGGACGAAATCAAGCGCCTTCTCGCCGCTCAGCAGTTGAACGCCTTCCTCCAAATCGATATTGGTGCCGTCTGCAGAATCCTTATACTTCATTCGCATATCAACATCAACTTCCACGCCGCCCAGTGCATCTACAACATCTGCGAAGCCCTGGAAATTAATTACCGCGGAATATTTGATGTCAATATTGAAGAGCTTGCTCATGACATTGCGGACCTCTTGCTTGGCATCAGCATAAGCCGCTTCTTTATTCAGATCCTTCTTATTAAGCGCGTTCATATAAAAATCAGCGTAAAAGCTATTGGCTTTGCGTTCTCTATAGCCTTCAACATCGATGCTCGAATCACGCGGAATCGTAACGATCGTTGCCGATTTGGAATTCGGGTTAAATACGGCTACCATCATGACATCCGTGTTCAAGCCGCCTCCATGAGAACGCGAGTCAAGGCCCATCAACAGTAGAGCAACTGCTTTCTCCTTAACCGATTCTCCTGCGGGTATTACTACCTCATTACCGCTAGGTGCTGCGATTTTATCTACGGCTTCATCCGCCTTAAACACCAAATAAGCTAAAGCCAAAACTATTAGGATAAGCACCGCAAACAGCATCACAAAGATCGTTTTCCAAACCGAGCGTTTTTTGCGCGGCTTTTGTTTTTTAGCTTTTGCTGATTGACGCGCTCCCGCCCTTGGAGGTAATTCCGTTGAACCCTTGCTCATATGTGCCACCTTCAAGTTCAGTTGTATTTTGGATTTGATTCAATGTCCGTCAATAGCTGCTCGCAGGCCTCGCGAGGATAGAACTGCAGCTTGGCGCGGTCATCCTTCTCGTATTTCAAATGTATCATCGTATCGTCAATCTTCGTTATGACAAAGCTCGACAAGCCATGATCCTCTGACAAAATTTGCTCAAAAAAAACGAGCGTGTCGAGGGCTGCTTGATCATCTTGCCTGGCATCCGCAACCAGCTTAATTTGCAGCCAGTTAAAAAGAGCGTCCTCTAGCTTCATTTGCCTGATTCCGCATTCTGAGGGGCATTGTCTCCGGCCTTGTTGCCCTTCCACTTGTCATACAATTGTCGCCCGCGAAGCATGAGCATCATTAGAACCGCTACTCCCATACATTGAATGATCGGAAGTTTATCTACCTGCAAAATCATCAAAACAAAGGAGCCAAACGCAATCAAAGCGTAGACCAAAATCTCTTTCAACAACGGCAGCTTCTGCTGAGCACGAAACACTTTATTGAATATGTATATCGTAAAGCCAAGAATGATCAAATAAGAAATCAGCTTATGATCGCTTAACCAAGCCTGCATGCAGCATACCTCCTTCTCCATTGTTAACGGCCTTCGCCGCATTTTAGTTGCACAGCAATCGTTTCACTGTGAAATGTAAGTGGGATTATAAGTTATTAACTTATAATCCCACTTATATTTTAAAGAAAACGCAAGGCTTTGCGCGAGCAAAACCTTACGTTTGTTAAGTGACTGGCTCTTAAACGCTGGCTTGTGCGTTTTTGCGGTTTTTGTCCGCACGTTCGCGCTCGCTTTTGTTCAAAATTTTCTTGCGCAGACGAATCGTCTTCGGCGTGATTTCACAATACTCGTCATCATTCAAGTACTCGAGCGCTTGCTCAAGCGAGAACAGGCGAGGACTTTTCAATGTAACGGTATCGTCTTTACCAGCAGAACGAATGTTGTTCAATTGTTTTACTTTACAGATGTTGACGATGATGTCATTCTCACGAGTATGCTCGCCAACGATCATGCCTTCATAAATTTCAGTACCCGGCTCCAAGAACTGAATTCCGCGATCCTCTACGCCCATCATGCCGTAGAATGTCGATGTTCCGTTCTCACTTGCTACCAGAACGCCTTGGTGACGGCCGCCTACGCCAGCGCCGGCTAGTGGACCATAGCTGTCGAAAGCATTGTTCATGATGCCGTAGCCGCGTGTCAAAGTCAAGAATTGTGTACGGTATCCAATCAAGCCGCGTGCAGGAATTCTGAATTCCAAACGAACTTGGCCATTGCCATGGTTGATCATGTTAAGCATTTCTGCTTTGCGTGTTCCAAGGCTCTCCATAACAGCGCCCATGCTTTCTTCAGGCGTGTCAATTAGTAGACGCTCGTAAGGCTCTTTCTTCGAACCATCAATTTCCTTGATGATAACTTCAGGTTTGGATACTTGAAGCTCGAAGCCTTCACGGCGCATGTTCTCGATCAGAATCCCAAGGTGAAGCTCACCACGGCCGGAAACGACAAATGCATCCGGGCTGTCTGTTTCGTCAACGCGAAGCGCTACATCTGTCTCAAGCTCTTTGTATAGACGCTCACGAAGCTTACGGGATGTAACCCATTTGCCTTCACGGCCCGCAAAAGGACTGTTGTTGACAAGGAAAGTCATTTGAAGCGTAGGCTCGTCGATTTTTAGAACTGGCAAAGCTTCTGGCTTCTGAGGATCAGCAATCGTCTCACCGATGTTGATTTCACGGATACCTGCGATTGCGATGATATCGCCAGCGCCTGCTTCCTCAATCTCAACGCGCTTCAAACCTACGAAACCGAACAGCTTCTCAATTCTTGCTTGTTTATTGCCGCCTTCACGAGTCATTACTGCAACGGTTTGGCCTTGCTTGATGATGCCGCGGTTAACGCGACCTACTGCAATACGGCCAAGGTACTCGTTGTAATCAAGCAATGTTACTAGGAATTGCAATGGTTGTTCAGTGTCCTCAGTTGGCGATGGGATGTTGCTGACGATTGTTTCGTATAGAGCTTCCATGTTCTCATCTTGTTTCTCAGGATCAAGACTGGAAGTACCCATTAGCGCAGATGCATATACAACCGGGAACTCAAGCTGCTCGTCATTCGCGCCTAGCTCGATAAATAGATCAAGAACTTCATCTACAACCTCTTGTGGTCTAGCGTTCGGACGATCAATCTTATTCACGACAACGATTGGCGTCTGGTTCGATTCAAGCGCTTTGCGCAAAACGAATTTCGTTTGCGGCATACAGCCTTCAAAAGCATCAACGACCAAAAGCACGCCGTCAACCATTTTCATAATACGCTCAACCTCGCCGCCGAAATCAGCATGTCCAGGCGTATCTACAATGTTGATCAAATAATCTTTGTAGTTGATTGCTGTGTTCTTTGCCAAAATCGTAATACCGCGTTCACGCTCTAGATCGTTAGAATCCATTGCGCGTTCCTGTACTGCTTCATGATCGCGAAACGTACCTGATTGTTGAAGCAGCTTGTCAACCAACGTTGTTTTACCGTGGTCAACGTGGGCAATAATAGCGATATTTCGTAAGTTCTCTCTTGCTTGCATAACTTGTAATCCACTCCAATTGTTTTTTATTTAAATCTTGTTACCAACGTCTGCGCTTGCTTAGCATCATCCAAACACCTGCCGCAATTAGTGCAACAGCAATCGCATAAATCCCCCAGCTCCACAAAAGTACTAAAATAACGAACACGGCCGATGCGGCAGCAAGCGCAATCGATGCCGTGAGCACAACACGCGGTCTGGATGAACCGAACAAATAATATTCGTAAAGGCCTGCTGCTACGCCAAAAATAAACAGCGGCCACAAATATTTCAAGCTATCCCATCCAAAAAGGTTGCATACGACAAACAGCAGGGCATATACGACGAGCATTCCGCCTGGTACAAGCACGACCGCAGGAACTAATCGCCCGAAGTAAAGAACATGCAGAAGCACTCCAGGAATCAACACGAGCAGCGGCCAGAAGATAGCGCCCAAAAAGCTGAATACACCTAACTTGCCGAACAATATTACGACCCCGGCTAACAGCAAAATAATTCCAGCGGAATATTTGTTATTAGGCATTTGCGCTTCCGCTCCTTACAACGCCAATCGCATATCTTGACGAAAGACGACAGTTTTTATCTATATTAGTTTAATGGAACTGAGGCAAAAATACCAGTACGTAGCGAGGGTATAAGCAAAAAAAAACCGTCCCTCAATATTTTGAGTAAACGGGGCATGTCATAAACATTATAAAATAGGCTTTTTTTTGACAACTGCTAACGCAATTACAAGCGGTACGCAAAGAAGCGGAATCGCTTCGGCAAGCGTTTTGGAGCCGTGAAAGAGCAGTTTGTCGAGGCCGGGATCATGCATAAGCATTTCTCCAGCCGCATAGGCAAGCAAAGCAGCTCCAATATAAGATAAGGCAGGGAATTTTTGCAGTAGTGTCCCGAGCATCTGGCTTCCCCAAATGATCATAGGAATGCTCAGCGCGATTCCGAGCAAAATTAGAATTGGATCGCCATCAGCGACAGCAGCAATTGCCAGAACATTATCAAGGCTCATAATGAAATCAGCTACTACGATCGTCCAGATCGCTTGACCGATCGTCTTCGCTTTTTTTACAGAATGTGAATCCTGTTGCCCGCCAGCCTCTGCGAGCAGCTTCACTGCGATATAGAACAGCAGCAGAGCTCCGATTGCTTGCAAATAAGGCACCTGCAGCAGCTTTATGGCTACCAAAGTTAAAATGCATCGCAGCCCTACTGCAGCGAGTGCCCCCCACCAAACGGCGCGCTTTCGCTGCTCTGGCGGGAGCTGACCGCTCGCCATGGCGATAACAATAGCATTATCTCCGCTCAGCAATACATTAATTAAGACGATTTCGATAAATACAATAACGCTGTCCAAGCTGCATCCCCCCTCTTATCAGAGGTATGAACAAGCTATGAAGATTATGTCCAAAAAATAATGAATCCATCTTCACCAGCAAGCGTATTTATTGGAGACTTAGGAATTCCTGTTTATGGAAGGGGAGAGATTTCTTATGGAGCTATTTTCAGTCGAGTTTTTCTCCGCCCTGCTGACCATCGTTTTCATCGACCTTATTTTGGCCGGAGACAACGCCATTGTTATAGGGCTCGCAGCACGGAACCTGCCGAAGGATCAGCAAAAGAAAGCCGTCATGTGGGGAACAGCCGGTGCAGTCGGTATTCGAATTATTGCCACCTTGCTCGTCGTTCAGCTCCTTAACGTTCCTTGGCTAAATCTTGTAGGAGGCCTCCTGCTGATATGGATCGCATACAAGCTGCTCGTACAGGAAGATGCCCATGACGGCATTAAATCAGGCAACACGCTTTGGCAATCGATACGGACGATTATTATTGCCGATGCGGCGATGGGAATCGACAACGTTATCGCGGTTGCAGGTGCAGCACATGGCGATACGCTTCTGGTCATCCTTGGATTAATTATTAGTGTACCCGTCGTTGTATGGGGCAGCACGATCTTCATCAAACTAATCAATCGTTTCGAATGGATCGTTTATGTCGGTTCTGCGGTGCTTGCTTATACGGCTGCCAAGATGATAACGCATGAAAAATCATTCAAAACATTTTTCGAAAATCAGCTGGTCTTCTGGACATTCGTTGTCATTATCGTTGCTATTACGATTATTGCTGGTTTATTGACTAATATGCGCAAGAAAAAACAAGCACAACAAGAAAGCAGCGAATCCCTTTGACGGGATTTCTGCTTTTTTTATCGCTTTATCATTTAATTGCTAGAACCAGCTATCCTCGCCTGCCGTTTGTACGGATGTCTGAAGCTCAGGAGTAAGATGCAGCAGCTCTGTTCCTTCTACTGCATCCGCAAGCAATTGCGAATAATTAGGAATGAGCGCCTCAAGCTTCTCTACGATTCTAAGATTCGGATTCGTGGTAGGCGATTTTGGCAAAAATAAGGTACAGCAATCCTCATAGGGCAAAATCGACGTCTCAAACGTTCCGATTCTCTCCGCTAAACGTATGATCTCATGCTTGTCCATCATGATAAGCGGCTTAAGCTGCGGCAGCTCCGTTGCGCGGCCGATTACGTTCATGCTCGGAAGTGTCTGGCTTGCTACCTGCCCCAAGCTCTCACCCGTCACGATGCCATTCGCACCGCTGCGTTCAGCCAACTGCTCTGTTATGCGAAGCATAGCTCTTCTCATCAAAGTGATGATCAGATTATCGCTTTTGGCTTGAACCAAAGTCGTTTGGATTTCAGTAAAAGGAACAAGATGCAGCTTGATTGGCTCGCCGCTGAAATAAGACAAGCGCTTTGCAAGCTCAATCACTTTATCCTTCGCCTGATCGCTTGTAAACGGGTAGCTGTGGAAATGGACTGCTTCCACCTCCAGTCCCTTTCGCAGCGCCAGCCAGCCTGCTACAGGACTGTCTATGCCGCCAGAGAGCAGCAGCATCGCTTTGCCGTTCGAGGCGAACGGAAATCCGCCTGCACCGGGTATAACGTCGCAAAATATATACGTCGCTTCCTCTTGAATATCGACTCGCAATTCAATATCAGGCTTGCTCACATTCACTTTCAGTCCAGGCAAAGCCTGCAGCACAAATCCGCCAACCAAATGATTCATCTCTTGCGAATTATGAGGAAATGGCTTCCACGCACGCTTGGCGCTTACTTTAAAGGTTGCCGGTTTCTCTGGCAGCGCCTGCATTAGTGCCAGTGCGGCAGCCCGAATTTTCTCAAGGTCCAGTTCTGTGCTGATAACCGGACTTAACGAGACGATGCCAAATAAATCCTTCAGTCGATTCGCAACAGGCTCATGCGCATGCCCATTCAGCTTAACAAACAGGCGCCCAAAGGATTTGAAATAAGTAATATTGTCATAAGGGAGCAATGCTTGCTTCACTTGGTCAAGCATTCGCTTCTCAAATTTATTACGATTTCTTCCCTTTACCATTAAATCTCCGTAACGGAGCACAATTTGATCATAATGCAAGTTTAAGTCAATCTCCTCTCAAGCGGCTTCAATTGCTTAACGACATGACGCAGCGCCACGCCTAAAGCATCTATATCCCGCTCCTCGTGTTCATCCCCAAAGCTGATTCGCACCCCGCCCGCAGCCTGCTCGCGGCTCGCTCCAATAGCGAGCAGCACACGGCTCGGTTTGTCGTCCTTGGAGGAGCAGGCAGATTTGGTTGAAGCCATTATACCATGCTGCTCAAGCATATGAATGATGACCTCAGGCTTCATGCCCGGATATGAGAAATGAAGAATATGCGAAGCAGAAGGCTCAGCCCCGTTCAGCTTAAGCTCCGGCATTCCCTCAATATGATGAATGAGCTTTTGCTTCAGCAGCTTCATACGCCGTTCTCGCTGCTCCATGGATTCAAGCGACATCCGTAGCGCCTTGGCGGATGCAACGATGCCTGGCACATTTTGCGTGCCGGCGCGATAACCGAATTCCTGCGTGCCTCCCGTAAGCATAGGCTGCAGCGCAACACCTTCTCGGACATAGAGAAAGCCAACCCCTTTTGGACCTCGCAGCTTATGAGCCGAACCGCTCAGCATGTCAATCCCAAAGTCCTCGATGCGAACCGGCAGCTTGCCGATGCTTTGCACGGCATCAACATGAAACAACGTCTTCGGATATCGCTTGAGCAGCCGTCCGATTTCCTCTATTGGCTGAATCGATCCGATTTCATTGTTGATATGCATAACGCTAACCAGAATCGTGTCGCCGGTCAGTGCCTCTTCCAATTGCTCTAAACGAACATGTCCTGATTCACTGACCGGCAAATAAGTGACGCGGTACCCCTCTTGCTCCAGCTGCGCAAACGACTCATAGACGGAGGCATGCTCAATCTGTGTCGTAATCAAATGCTTGCCTCTGCCAGCATATTGGCGCGCTGCACCTTTTATCGCTAAATTGTTGGATTCGGTTCCGCCTGATGTAAATACCCAATTCCCTCTAGTCGTTTGCAACTGCTCTGCAAGGAGTGCGCGCGAGCGTTCAATTAATTTATCAGCATCAGTGCCAGCGCGGTGAAGGGATGAAGGGTTTGCAAATTGCGACTTCATAACCTCCATCATCGTGTGCACGACTTCTTCATAAGGCGGCGTTGAAGCACAGTGATCAAAGTATAGCATCGTACTCATGTCTCCTTTCCAAAAAAGAAAAAGATCATCGATTGCTTCCGCCTGTGTGGCAGAAAACCAAATCGTGATCTTATTGCTGCCGATTTACTTGGCTTGAAGCACTTTTGCAACATATCGCTGCGTCTCTTCCGGCAGCGCCTCAAGATTTTCGATAAGCTGCTCGTTGGTCTGTATGCCTGTTCGATCAACGCGGCCAGGACCAGCATTATAGGCTGCCAAGGCAACCTGTTCATTCCCGTTATACTTCTTCAGCAGCAGCGATAAATATTTGGTTCCACCTTCAATGTTCTGCGCGGGATCAAAAGGATCGGTGACGCCAAGCCCTCTTGCCGTTCCATCCATCAGCTGCATTAAACCCTTAGCGCCTGCACCGGATTGCGCATCCGAACGGAAGCCGGATTCGGTCTTGATGACCGCTTGGATCAAGGCAGGATCTACGCCATACTTGGCGGATGCTTGCTCGATGAGCTCGTCATATTCGCTTGGTGAGCTGCTTGCTTCGCCAAGACTGCTGTAGGAAACATTCGGAAGACTGCTTAGCGTGGAAAGCTGAGCTAACGCATCTGCCGGCAGTATAGGAGCAGCACTGCCATTTCCAACCGAGCTGTCGGACATATATTGAGATAATAGCGTATCAAATAAGGAAGCAGAGCCATCGCCCGCCGTCGCTTGCAATGGATTGGCTGCTGCTTGCAAATTCAAGCTTGGAGAAAGCTGCAGCTGCAATAATGTTTTAATAATCCGAGGGTCGATACTCATGATTTCCTCCCAGCTGTATCCATTCGTATATGCGGTCATGTTCACTTTATGTATATCGGTTTTTATTGTACATGTTTTTAGAGCAAACAGCCAGTGTCCCAATATTGTTCTCCCCATTTAACCAGTTTTATTGGAGTGTTGCCCAAATTAAGCATAAAAAAGCCGAGCAGGTCTTGGAAACTCCTGTTCGGCTCTTTTTCCGTATTTTCACAATTTTACTTAAATACCTTCACGCGCTGATCGATCGGTTGAAACGTTTTCTCCCCAGGCTCCGCTGTCGGTTTGCCGAAAGGCATTTGCGCAATCAGCTGCCAAGAATCAGGCAATGACCATGTTGATCTAACCTCATCGTCGATTAGTGGATTGTAATGCTGAAGCGAAGCGCCAAAACCTTCCTTCTCAAGCGCAGTCCACACCACCAATTGATGCATGCCTGAGGATTGCTGCGACCAGATCGGGAAATTTTGCGCATATGCCGGGAAGCTTTCCATTAGGCCGTCTACTACCTTTTTATCTTCGAAAAATAAGACCGTGCCGTATCCGCTTTTGAAGGAGCCCATTTTTTGCTCAGTAGACTCGAATGAATCTGCAGGAACGATAGCTCGAAGCGTATTTGTTGTAATATCCCATAGCTTATCATGATTTTCGCCAAGCAATACGACTACTCGCGCACTTTGTGAGTTGAAGGCTGATGGCGTGTGCTTAACTGCCTCATGAACCAATTCTACAATTTTCTCATCGGAGATTACAGCTTCTTTGCTAATGCCGTAATATGTGCGTCTTGCTTTAACTGCGTCCAAAAATGCTTCTGATGTCATTAATTCTCCTGCCTCTCAAATGTCTTGTTTCAGCCGATTTGCGATGCTATAACCTTCTGCTAAAAAGTTAGCTGGTCAAATCGAGATTTTTAATTACTTTATGTTAGTTACTTTATTATATATTGTTTCAGTTGTCAAACCAGACGATTTCATTATCCCCATCGGCAAAAGAATTATGTCTCGCTGGATGTCTGTTCAACGATGTGCACTAGCCAGACGATCGCGTATAGCAGTGTGCATATGGCAAACACGATGACTTCAAGCTGCAGCAAATACCAAGGCCATGGCGCCAGCAGATCAAGCAAGGATGCTGTACCGGGCTTCTGCGCCAAAAACATAAAGTTAGTTGTCCCCGTGGCGACGTTCGTAATGGCTGCCGGCACGGCGAGCACATGAAGCCAAACCATTGCTTTCAGGACAGAACGAAAGGTTGGACGGTATCGCTCCACGGCCATAATAAACAAAGCAGCACCAACGATTCCGATATGCGCGATAAAGAAATGAAAATAACGGAAATGAGGAAACGTTTCGTCTAAATTGGGGGTCAAAAGCGCTTGCAGAGCCCCCATGCTTCCGAGAAAGAAAACGACGTCGTAAAGATTTTTTTTATTCGAAAATAACATTAACCCACTAACAAGCACCATCAGGCTGCAAAGCTGAAAGGGCAATGAGTAAGCTCCCCACCTATGATCCAGGAAGTAGGATAGCTGAAGGGAGGCTTCGCAGACGATTAACAGTATCGCCAGCCCATAACGTACTTTTCGGTTTACCGCCGGCTCCCTCATAGGCTTGCGAAATACGATAATGCCGATAAATACAATAATGGCCGCTGACAATCCGGCAAAATGAGCGGCTGAAAACATCTCAAACACCATCATAAAACCCTCCCTTCTCTTTCTATTATGAAAAAAATGGCACAAAAAAATAGTACCAACATTATCTGGTACTATCCTCGTCATTCTTCTTATGGAATAAGCCCATTTCTTTCACTTTATTGGCAGCTTCGCGTGATCCGGTCAAATTCAGCTTCTTTAAAATATGATTGACATGGTTTTTGACGGTACGGATCGATACGACCAGCTTGTCGGCAATTTGCGGCTGCGTATAGCCTTGATCAATCAGGTCAAGCAGTTGAAGCTCCGAAGGTGTGATCAGATCGCCCAGCTTCTTTACTTCGAACTCTCGCTCAAGCTGCTTCAGCCGCCGGAATTCCTCTCGCATCCGATCTGCAACGGCTGCGTTGATCGGAGATTGGCTTCGGAAGGCTGACCTTACGGCATTAGGCAGGCTTTCAAAATCCGATTTGATTTGATAATCGATAGCTCCCGCTTGAAAGGAACGGAAGATGAGCTCCTTCTCCTCCATGGATGTCAGCATGATGACTTTCGCTCCAGTAGATACGGCAGCCTCCTCGGCAAGCAGTACGCCCTCCGGTCTGCCATCCAGCATAATGTCCATCAATACAACATCCGCCGGGATCGATTGCTGTTTGCCCGCAAGGAGTGCTTCCCTTACCTCCTCCGCTCTGCTCGCCGTCCAGACGACGCTGATATCCGGCTCCTTGTTTAAATACGCCACAAGTCCGCGAAGCCAATCGGGATCGTCCTCAACGATCCATACCCTAATATTATCCATGAGCTTCTCTCCTCTCGGCTTCTTTCTCCGCCGCTCGTTCTGCTTGCACGCTTCGTTTAGGAAACGTCATGTAGATGGATGTGCCGACACCCGGCTTGCTTCGAAGCTCCAGCATACCCTTATGCTTGCGCATGACGTGATACGCATAGGGCAGTCCAAGTCCAAAATTGGTGTCGCTTCCGCTTTTTGTCGTATAGAAAGGTTCAAGCACCTTCGTTAGTTCGCTCTTGATCATGCCAGGGCCTGTATCTCGCACCTCGATAACGAGCTCCCGCTTCGTCTCACTTAAATGGATATACAGCTCGCCGTTGTTCTTCATCGCCTCCAAAGCATTCGCAATGATATTGCCTAATGCCTCCCCTACCTGTGCCGGATCAATACGGCAGCTCCATCCTTCGATTAGCGAAGCATGGAGCGTGATATTGCCAAGAACAGGTTGGTATCCATTCATCGTTTGCTCGATTAACGCTGCCAAATCCGTTGCTTCAACGCGCAGCACCAAATCCTCTGTTCGGCGATGAACGCGCTGGAGCATCTCTTGCATATGCCTAGAGGCATGAAGCACCGTCTCAATATCGGCTAGCAGCTCTTGCTGATCTGTTTCGATCGCATAATCCTTCATTTTCTCTGAAAATAGCCGCATTTTGCCCGCGTCGTTCTTAATCGCATGATTGAGGATGGCCGTACCCGACGTGACCGCTCTGAGCGTAGAATCGTATCTCCGCCGATCGATATTGACCCGCACACCCATAAAGCCGTATGTGAATAAACCAATGACAAATACCGTTACGCCTAAACCGACTATCCATGTATTATAAACCCACATGCGCAGCATGCCGAAGCTTGGCAGTACGTAATTCATAACCATACAGAACATGACCGGAGGCAGCACTGCCGAGCAGATGATCCAATGCGTACGAGAGAAGGAGGCATGCAGCTGTCGCTTAAGCAGAATTTGGACCGCGCCATAAATAATGTAAGGCACTGCCCACCAGGCTACTATTTTGAATGTAATGGGGTACATTTCCGTGTAGAAGGGCGTAAATATAATGCACAATACGATGGGTATAAGCAGCAAAAAAGGCAGGAGCTGCTGCAGCCGCTTCGATAGACGAACAGGTCGATAAGCGACGGCGAACAGCGCGAAGGAATAAGGCAAGCCATAATAAGAAGCCAACGAAGAGACCGCTTGCAAGCGATAGAGGAGCTGCTGCGCTACCTCATTCATTCCCGCATCCGCTGCAGCAGGAAGCCATTGCATATCCAGGACGGCGGCAAGCGCTCCCGCCCCTCCGCTGAACGCTACTGCGCCTAACCAATGATTAATGGATGCTTGCCGGTCTGAGAGCCATATAATGGCTGCAATAGCCCATAGTGCAACAAGAACGAACAACATAGCGCAGCTCCTTCACAACAGCTTACTCTTTAATTTCAATCGTTATTGGCAACCATTCTGCAATAACCGTCTGGCCATGCACGGACACACTGCCCGCTGGCGTCAAATCCTTCTCTGTCATAATGCCAAGCGCAACCGTTCCGTTGATTGAGCAGCAGAATCGGTGCCATTATAATAATCCCACAGATCGTTAATCATATTGGAGAACAAATGAGCCACTGCCTCTCTGATGACTTAAAATCGTTAGTTCAATTGAACCACTTCCATTTGCTTTCCGTCAACCGATGGGTCAACTGTTGCTCAACTTTTGGACTTGTTTCATTCTCTGTTTTAACAGCTCCGTGCAATAATTATTTTCGTTTCTCCGGTCAAAAGCTTGCGCTAATGACTTGGCATCTTGCTCGATCATTTCATAAGTAATCTTGCTGCCCACGTTCAGCTTTCTGCGACGTTTTTGTTCATGCCATTTCATTAGAAAAGCTTGCGCTGAGCTCATATATAAGAAACGATCCCATCCTACTTTAGTTTCCATTGCATAAGCGATTGTTTGCTCGAACCACTTTGCCGCTTTATGGATATCCGTTGCCGTATAGTAAGCGAGAAAGTTGCCATATTCTTCTAAATAGCCTGGTCCCTTCAGCAATCGCGCACCTTTTTTCGCTATCTTCACAGCCTCTTCTGCTTGCCCGGTCTCAAGCAATGGGAGCAGAAGATGGCTGTACGTATTTTGCGGAATTGATTTGCAAGTCATTCGGCCATCCATTATGGGTCTCATCGCTTGCAACCCGCGTCGATATCTGCCAGCTGTGAAGTGATAATAACCAGAGCTGTTCTGTTCACAAGCGCTGCAATCTGACATGCCATCCCTTGCCGTTTTACGCCATAGGTCATAATTCAGTTGAGCAGCTTCCATATCGCCACGGGATAGCGCATATCGATGAAGGGTTTGAAAATAGGGACGCAAGCTGTGACCGTATTGTAGGCATTTTGCCTTGAAATCATCAATAATGGCTTGGATTTGGGCTGCACCAAATTGCGGAAAACGCCATATCTGATTAACAAACCATTTATAATGCCAAATGATTGAGAAGCTGTAATACGTGGAAGGCTCCTTCTCAAATTGCGTCAGGCACCATGCAAACGACACGAGAAATCTTTCTTGAAAGCCGGAATCAAGCGCAGCCGATGAATAGGACATGCGGGAATGATACGCATCCTCTTTGGACATATACAGATCAGCAATTCGAATGGCTTCCTCCAGCACCGCAAGCTTCTGCTTCCCTTCAGGCAAACTCCAAGCGTCACTTCGCAATTGATCATATCGCTGCTTCATGACTTGCTCTCACCTGCCTGACTCAGTCCAATCTCAAGCACCTGTATGAACGACTGGTTCATAAGATTCAGCCCCTCCGGACCTAGTGGATAATTGCCAAGGAGCAAGGCTTGCGTGTACACGATCTCAATGCATAACTTCTGCATATCTTCATTTTGACTTATCATCGCCTTATAAATAAGCGGGTTGTTGAAGTTATAACAAAGTCTGGCCATTGGAAGCTCATACATTTCATGAATGACGACATCAATGATATCTGCAAACAAGTCATTCGCCGCTTCCTTCGTCTGCTCAGCCATGCGCAAAAAATTCACTTCATCATTCGTGTTGTACAGTGCCGCTAAGTCAGCAGGCTCGAAGCGTTTTACTACGCTTCTGCATTGATACGGGGCCAACAATCGGTCCGACAGCTCCAAAAACGAGCGAACGACTTCCAGCTCACCGGCAGAAACATCTTGAAAATAATTAGAGAAATTGATCGGGTCGAGCACAGATGCCTCGATGTTCTCATCAAGCTCGGAAAGCTTGCGCACCAGTTCAAAATCATGCACATAGCCGCCATTAATAACCATCACCTCTTGCGCTTTAGCTACCCGCGCGACTTGCCTGAACTCATCAAGTGTTGAGGAGACGATGATCTGTCGGGTTTGCGCCAAAATATCACTCATCTTCATCATGCCAAACGACGTCTCGAAGGATAAGGATCCAATAAACAGTCGGTAAAGCTCCTCGTCCTCGACAGCCATCGCTTTAAGTGAGTTATAGTGGATCCGGACCATTTTTTCGAACACGTCCGAATTAGTCTCAGATAGCTCGATCAAATATCGCTTAATGCATTCACCTAGCTCATCCTTTACCGAATAAAATAGCTCATTTTCCATAAAAGCTTCACGGGACGCCGTTGGCCTTAACCCATTGGTATTGATTATGCAGGTAACAAAAAAAGCCCAATCCGGCAGCAAACTATTGATTTGGTCCGAGAGCAGCATTCGCTTCGCATATACTTTATTCTTCTTCTCCGCTTGCAGGCTAACGGCATAAGGCAGAATATAGGCAACGCCCTCAAGCTCGCCAATGACCGATTTTATCGGGATAGCATCCACAAAGTTCTGATTCATTTCATACTCGCCAAATTCAAGCGCTTCTTGTTTATTCATCAACCAAGGAGGGGTATCTTTATTAATCGTTATGTTGGCGTTCTGCTCGGATAATTCTATCGGAACAGGCAGAAACTCACCATAATGTGTCATCAACTCCGATAATCGATCCCATTCGTAGTAATCCTCATAACCTTCCTTACTCGTTAAAAACACAGTAGTTCCGATCGGCGCATCCTTCTCAAGCTTGCGAATGGAGTAGGTCCCGTCTGGCCGCCCTCTCCACTCCAGAGTATCCCCTTCAAGCGCAGAGCGGGTTATGACAACAATCTCTCCGCTGACAACGAAGCAGGAAAGCAATCCTACGCCAAACTGCCCGATATAATCATCCGCTGCATCCAGTTCCTCACGCTTCGAGGTGCTTCCGATTTGTGCTAAAAAACGATGGATTTCCGATTCAGTTAAACCAATTCCATTATCATGGACCGCAATCGTGCGAGAAGCATATAGCTCTATCGTAACGCGGGCATCAAAACGATGGCCGAGCCGATTGCGCGCCGTTATGGCGTCAACGCCATTTTGCAGCAATTCCCTTACGAATACGCCGGGATTCGAATATAAATGTTTGGAAAGAAGTTCAATCATGCCTTGTAAATTAACTTGAAAATTCAAATTGCTCATCGTATCCCCCATAGAGGTTTTATTTTATTTGTTTAATTCCACCATTCAATTCGGCATTTCACTAGGTTATCCTTCTTTTACATTACAAATTGGCGATTTATCCAAGTGCTAGAAATGATATTAAAAACGCCCAGCACAAGGCTGAACGGTTAGATGGAACAATAATTCCTTAATTACACAATAAACACACATGCTTTCTCCTTCGCTTTCGGCAGATATTTCTTGTCCATTTCGATGAGCTGCTTCTCTAAGAAAAACACAAAAAAAGCTATCCAGCCACAGGAGGCGGACAGCTTTTGAACTAATTTACTCCGGATTAAGAAATAGAGTAGCATTGCAATACCGCCTAGATAAGGAATGGAAATAGGACGTTTGTATCGAAATGACGGCGACAAGCAAAATATTCCGAATCGCTTCCCGCTGGTTGTCCGTTAAATTAGGCAATCTGCTTGCAAATTGATTCGCTGATGAACGAATAACATGCTCCGTCAATGAATCCTGATGGGGATGTTCCTTCAAATGGCCGGAAATATCGAGCAAATGATCGTTATTTGCGTCCAGTTCCTCAAACATACTCGTATAGGATGCATATAATTCAATAGGTCCAACTAAATCATCGGACTCATCCTCCGGCTTCTTAAATACGATCTCAAACAGCTTGCGAATCGATTCAAAATCGAGATTTGACTTTAAATCATCGATGATAAACAATAACGCAGCTTGGTTTAGAGAATATTTTTTGCCCGCCTTCGGACAATCAAAATAAGGTTTAAAATCTCGCTTTACCCAGTTTTGCATGGAGGTAATCGACAGATTTGAATATTCGATCAGCTGGCCGAGAGCAGCAATTTCGTGAAGCGAAAAGCTTTTGAGCTCATTGCCTTTGATTAGCTTCTCTATAATCGGCGGCAGCAGCGTGGATAGAAATGCAGGCAGCCCTGTTCCCTTTTCCAAATCATATTGATGCGTCTTCGTCCATGCGGCTTGCAGCACCTGAAGCGGCTTTAAATTATACTTTCCATCTAAAGCAAGCAGCAGGCAAGCCATCTCTTTTCGAGTAAGCGTAAAGGATTCCATATCCCTTCCTCCTCGCGCTTTCGTCATACGTTCAATTTCAAGTTCATATGAACTCATCATATGCCGGAGAATGACACTTGTAAAGACTCGAAAATCAATGAGAATAAGCTTTTCCACGTCGTTAAATCGCTCTTAAAGCGTTTATAAGGCTGTTACCGTTGCATATGGCGTTTGTCATAACCTGTAATCATTCGTTATAGTAGATCATAAGAATAAAAAAAATATAAAAATAAAAGGGTAGTGAGAAACGAAAATGGGTATAGGATTCAATTTATTCATGATTGCTCTTCTTATTTTATTAACTGCTTTTTTCGTCGCAACGGAGTTCGCCATCATTAGACTTCGCTCCAGTCGGATCGATCAGTTAGTGCTTGAGGGCCGGAAGAACGCGCTTGCCGTTCAACGGGTTACGAGTAATCTGGATGCCTACTTGTCAGCCTGCCAATTAGGTATTACCATCACAGCACTTGGGCTTGGCTGGCTGGGAGAACCAACAGTTGAAAAAATGCTTTTACCCTTATTTGAACGTTTTGCTTTAAATGATGACCTCAGTCATATTCTATCCTTTTTAATTGCATTTATTTCGGTAACGTTCCTGCACGTCGTAGTCGGCGAGCTTGCGCCAAAAACATGGGCCATTCAAAAAGCCGAGTTTATTAGCTTTTTAACAGCTAAACCGATTATTTTATTCCACAAAATCTTATATCCTTTCATTTGGCTGCTTAACGGCTCGGCTAACGGACTGGTTCGCCTGTTCGGTTTGAAGCCTGCCACGGAGCATGAAGAAGCTCATTCGGAAGAAGAAATTCAAATCATTCTTAACGAAAGCTACCAAAGCGGAAAGATTAACAATACAGAGTATGGATATGTAAGCCGCATCTTTGCCTTTGATGAATTGCTGGCCAAAGAAATCATGGTGCCGCGCACCGATATGATTTGCTTGTACACAAACAAATCGTTAGCAGATAACATGGAAATTATTCGCAAGGAGCAATATACGCGTTTCCCGGTTGCGCTTGAGAGCAAGGACAACATCGTGGGTATGATCAATACGAAGCAGCTTTTCCTTGAATATGAAACCGACCGCGATTTAGATTTCAAGAAGCTCGTACACCCCGTCCTTAGCGTGTCCGAGGTTACGCCAGTTAAAATGCTGCTGAAACGGATGCAGCTGGAGCGCGTTCATATCGCAATACTTGTTGATGAATACGGCGGTACTTCGGGCCTGATTACGATCGAAGATATATTGGAAGAAATCGTAGGTGAAATTCGAGATGAATTCGATGCCGACGAGCGTAAGGAAATCGAGCAGCTTGCAGATAATTGCTACCTGCTGGACGGTAAAGTATCTCTTAGCGAGCTTAGCGATCTAACCGGCATGAACTTCGAGGAAGAGGATGTTGATACGGTTGGCGGCTGGTTGTACAGCCAGGTTGCCGATCCGAAGCCGGGCAAGGAGCATTTCTTCGAAAATTATAAATTCATCATTCGCGAAACAAGCAAAAACCGTATTCGCAAGGTCGAAATGCTAATTCACCAAAACGAAGCGGTAGTCGAAGGCGAGACGGCTTAATCCAACAATCGACATAATAAAGAGGCTGTCCCAAGCCTTATCTTGGATTCTTTTGTTCCCCGTTGTCGTGCAGGTCATAAGAAAGCTAAGCCTCCAACTCCACCTTCAAGGTGTGGTTGGAGGCTTTTTCTCACGGCTGATTAGTCTACAAACGATGATTTTCGGAGAGCATAACATGTTGCAGCGTCTCTTTCGCTTGCTCATCATTTAATCAACTAGGCAGCAATAGATCAAATCTTTATCCATTCCGTGTATTTGTTCCTAATAAGCTGAAAATATGGATCATCCTCTCGCTCATCCACTCATCCGTTCGGGCTACGGCCTCTTCGACGGTGCATGGTCCAGGCACGAGTGAGAAGCACGCGCGCAGACCAAGCTTAGCCGTGTATGCCGCATTTGCTTCAACCGCCCCGCACACCGCAATGACTGGGATCTGCTGCTCAGCTGCCGCCTCACATACAGCCTCAATCACTTTGCCTGCTCCGGTCTGCCCATCTAATCTGCCCTCGCCCGTAATAATCCAATCGGCATCACGTATCTGTTCGTCAAATTTGATGGTATCCATGACAAGACGCGCGCCAGCTTGCATTGAAGCATCAAAAAAAGCCAACAAGGCCGCACCTGTTCCACCGGCCGCACCGCTGCCAGGAACGCTTGATACGTCAGCTCCCGTTTGTTTGCAAATCATATCAGCATAATGGAATAGTGCTTGGTCGAGCTGGTTTACCGCCTCTGGGTCAGCACCCTTCTGCGGTCCGTAAACGGCTGAAGCGCCATTTTCGCCGCATAGGGGGTTACGCACATCGCTTGCAATTATAAACTTGCTTTCCCGAGTACCGCTCTCCAATTTGGAATCATCCATATACGCAAGCTTCGATAAATGGACTCCGCCTCGCTGCAGCTCGGCGCCGCTCACATCCACAAGTCTCATGCCAAGCGCTTGCAGCATACCGGCGCCGCCGTCATTGGTCGCACTGCCTCCAAGGCAAACGATAAATTGGCGATAGCCTGCTCGAAGAGCATGCCGAATCAGCTCGCCAGTGCCATAGGTCGTAGCGATAAGCGGGTTCTTCTCATCGCCTTGCAGCAATGCGAGACCCGATGCTTCAGCAAGCTCAATGACTGCTGTATGTCCATCTCCAGTAATGCCATATCTGGCTTGAATGATCCGGCCTAAAGGGTCATGGACAGGTACCGTTATGAAATTGCCTTCGGTAGCCTGCACGATAATTTCCATAGTGCCTTCGCCGCCGTCTGCCATCGGAAGCTTTACGATAACTGCTTCTGGATACACTTTTCGGATGCCTTCTTCCATCCGATTTGCGATTTGAACCGCGCTTCTTGAGCCTTTGAAGGAGTCGGGAGCAAGTACAACCTTCATCGCAATCATCCTCTTCAAAAAAAATTAAAAAAACAGTTGCAATTAGTACGAGTTATATGCAATAATACATCTTGTGTTTAACGAAATCGACGTGCCGTTGTAGCTCAACTGGTAGAGCAACTGACTTGTAATCAGTAGGTTGGGGGTTCAAGTCCTCTCGACGGCACCATCTTATTTTAGCGGGACGTAGCTCAGCTTGGTAGAGCACCTGGTTTGGGACCAGGGGGTCGCATGTTCAAATCGTGTCGTCCCGACCATCAAGCATATCCATAATGAAACGATATACATAGAATGAAGAAGCTTAAGCAATCAAGCTTCTTTTTTTATATTTCATTGCCTTGTTGAAGCAGCAAAGCTACTTCCTCAAAACCATTTTCTAGCGCATAATCCTCTGCCGTATATCCCATTTCATCAACCTTCAACGGATTTGCCCCGGCTTCCAGCAATAGCTTCGCAGCCTCTATATCACCGTTAGATGCAGCTGTCATTAATGGTGTATAGCCTTCACTATCCTGCAAATCAGGGTTTGCACCTTCTTCAAGCAGCAGCGCAACCATCTCAAGGCTGCTATTGTACAAGGCAACGGTCAGCGCTGTTTCTTCATAGCTCGTCTCCACCAAATCCAGATCTGCCCCCGCATCTATTAATGCTGCGCCTATCGCCGTTTCATTAAATTGTGAGGCCCACATGAGCGCTGTCCAGCCCTCTTCGTCTGCTGCATTTGGATTAACACCAGCATCAAGCAAAGATTGAACACGCTTCAGATCTGACTCTGAGGCTGCTCCAAGCAGCTCTTCTTCCGAAGGTGTATCATCAAGCGAGCTTATAAAGGTATCAATGGATTTTGAGAAAGTGACCCCGACTGCAATCGATCCTGCCAAAACAAGTACTGCGATTAGAGCGATTATTGCACCTAAACGTGTAGACTTAAAAACAATTTCAGTCGAAATGCCGGCAAACTGTTGAATCGCGTGTATTCGCTTTGGTAAGGGCGGATGCGTTGAAAGCTTCTCAGCCAGCCAAACAAAAAAACCTTTTTCATGACTGCTTTGCATCAAATATTGTTCACGATCGACTTTCTTGTAAAGCGTTTTGCCAATTGCAAGAATCGTGAGCCCATTCATCGCGGCTTCTGCATCATTGGTAAAATAGGCTGCCATGCGATCGCATGTATATTCACAAGCACGGGAATACGCTTCGCCAATAAACGGAAACCATAATGCAGGGATGATCAGCAGCTGCTTCGTTAAATGATTGCGTTTGATGTGAGCCAGCTCATGTGAAATGATAAACGCAAGCTCCTTCTCGCCCCCAGTCTGAAGGATCTCGCATAAGTCAGAATAAAGGACAACCATATTTCGGCCAAAGAAGCGCGAGGCGAATGCATTTAATACGCCGCTTGATTCCATAATGTATATGTCCGGAACGGTTGCAAAGCCCATTCTAGCACATTGCTCCTGCGCGATTTCGAATACCTCTGGAAATTGCCTCGGCGTAATTCGTACGCCATTCGTGCGAATGGATGCCAGCATGATCGCCTGAGCGAAGAGCGGCAGAAGAATAAGAATAGGAATGATGGCAATAAAAATAATGGAAAGAAATAGTGCCAGATATACCATAATACTAAAAATAAGCGCGAATACATAATAGCGATTCTCTTTCTTATGTACGAGCGACTGAGCAAGCTCATAGGGCATCAATGAACAGCATCTCCTTCAACATTAACATTGTCCACATTATACACGTTTTTCCAATATTATTAAATTAAAAAAACCACATACAAAAAACTCCTTGTCTTTGGTCAAGGAGCCTCATGTACAGTTTATTCAAAACGATTGCTCATTAACTGAGGATACTATGTATCTGATTCATCCCATTTTTTGGAATAGGCCTTTTTTGTGATCCACAACGTCAGCCAAGTGAGCAACACGACGATAATGCCTGAAAAAATCCAAACGCCAACAGGAACTCCCATCTATATGTACCCCCCTTCAATTTCTCCCCTTCATTTATATCATAATTCAAAGTTATTTTCATGCAAACCGTTAACAAATTAGCGACTTTTGTGGGTCAATTCCTACTTGGCGCCATGGATGCAACTAAAGGGAAATCTTTTTTACAAATAATATTCGATTTTGCCTTGGACCATCATGGTCGACTGCAACCGAGGCGGAAAATCCCAACTGTGTATGGAAGTTAATCGAGCCTTCGTTTATTGGAGATGTGATACAGCGGACAGTATCACAGCCGCAACCAAGGACTTTATTAAAGAATTGTTCATATAGTTCTCGTGCAATGCCTCTGTTTCTGTAGCTTGGATGAACACCTATGAAATGGATGTATGATTCATTGCTATGTGTTTGAGATATAAAACCGATCAAGAAAGCAACAATATTCCCGCCATCTTCAATTACAAAGCTAGTATTCTGAAAATGCTCAAAAAATAAGCGCGGCAGTAGCTGTGTCATCTGACGACCGCCCCACCAATCATTTATTACTGGAATCACTTCATAATAATCGGATTCCTGAATAGAACGAGTATTCACGCCATCAACCTTCCTTCTGCTTAAAGATAAAAACTTACATATATTGTATCATATTGGTGTGATTAGAACTGCCTAAGCATAACAGAAAGAAGCAACTGGTCGAAGCTGCCTCTTTCTGTTGATGATGAATTTGAATTAACCTTTAAGATGAACGATAATGTCGATCGGATACCGCCCTGCAATGCGTCCGTATAGCGCCAATCCGCCATGCTCTGCAGAGAATTGAAGCTTAAAGCAGCGACTTGCATTTAGCTTTGTTAAGAAATATTTTTGAATTTATAGTTGGAGGCGCCCATTCAATTTCCCTATAATACCAGGCAATCCCTTTATCATTGCTTATCAATGCCCGACAATGGACTTGACCATGAGAAAGGTACTGTAATTTGTGACTGAAAAGACTGCCCGTTCGACTTTTGCCATTCGCTTGCAGTCCAGCATTTTCGTGATCAAACCCGAAAGACCAAGTTCCGTTTAAACGCAACCATTCTGCACGCTGCCAATCGGGACGCGGATATTAAGTATTTTCGATGACTGCATTATTCGCTTTTAAAAACTTGATACCCGTTAACCCAGCCCATTCGTTCAATTAATGAAGCGATTTGGGCTACATGGTGACTTCCATGCCATGCGAAAATCTGAGTTGCGATATCTAGCGTCATTTTGCCATGTGTCGGACTTACAAAAGTGCGTTGATTTTGATCCGATGACAGCGATCGAAGTAGGATAACAATTCACCTCCTCCGCTCCGACTTTTGATTGTAGAAAGGTTTTAGTATAATAATCCCAAAGAAATGGACGCTATAAGGAGCTGTATTATGTCCAACCGAAAATGGAATATGGGAATCACCCTATTATTTATAGTATTTTCCAGCCTTCTGCTTAGCTTCTTGTTCTCGACACTGCGAATACGGGAGCTGCTGCAGCCTATTCTCTCTGGCGAAGCCAGCGACAAAGTGCCCTACCAGGTTGTTCTTCTATCGCAAGAGCTCAACAATCCTTATTGGCGATCGATCGAACAAGGAGCAAGGGAAGCTTCGTCTAAATACAGCATGAAGCTTACGTATACAGGACCGCTCCGCATTAATCCAAATGAGCAAATCAAACTGCTGGAGAAAGCGATCGCAGCCAAAGCGGATGCATTGCTCGTGCAAGGGATAAACGATCCGCAATTCGTGGACCTCATTAATCAAGCTGTAAGCAAGCATATTCCCGTCATTACAATAGATACGGATGAACCGGGCAGCCAAAGGCTTTCCTATGTAGGCACCAACAACCTCGAAGCCGGAAAAATAATGGGCAATCTCGTAGCCAAAGCTGCCGGACATAAGGGGCAGGTTGCCGTTCTGATCGGTAATGAGCAAGCGCCTAATCAGCAGCTGAGACTTGAAGGCTTCCGCTCGGTCATCGCCAAATTTCCAGAGCTGACACTTGTTGATGTTCGTTCATCCAATATTTCTCGTCTTCAGGCTGCCGGAGAAGCCGAAGAGCTGCTGCTCCAATATCCACAGCTTGATGTTGTAGTCGGGCTTAGCGCCTTGGATGGCATCGGCATTTCGGAGGCTGCCGAACGATCGAAGCATAGCGGCTTGCAAATTTTTGCGTTTGACGCCTTGGAAGAAACGTTGGAGCGGATCGCCAGCGGAAAAATTAAAGCATCCATCGTTCAGCAGCCCTATAACATGGGCTATGATGCCATTTCGCTTCTAAATGATTATGTGCATGGCGAGCCGCTTCCCGAGCGGCATTTTACGAAGATTACGGTTCAGGAAGGGCAAGCCTCAAATGATATAATTGGAGAAACGAGCCCATGACCATTCGTACAAAGCTGCTGATTTTCATCCCATTGCTCGTTCTGCTCGTCAATCTTATCACCTTCTTTTTGTTCCAAAGTGGAAAAATAGTGGAGCAAGGCTATAATCAAATGATGGATCGCCTCCTCTTGTACAACGAGACTTCACAGATCGCCGAGAACGGCTTAGGAGCGCTTCACAGCTATTTACTAAATCCAAACGAGCTTAATCATGAACTGTACACGAAACATTCAAATAAACTAGTGGAGCTTCGCGCTAAGCTTCAAGCGGAGTCAACAACCTCCATCCACTCAACTTCTATAACGAGCTATATGAATTTGCTGGATACTTTTTTGGAGCAGCAGCAAGCTGCCTTCGCGGCAGTGTCGGCTGAAAGCGCAATAGCTTCCCACGCCCAATACGAAAAAGCAGAGAGAACGGCAAGCTTTATTCGGGAGGATGGACAGCAGCTTGTCGAAATGGAATTAAGCATTTATCAACCGATATACGAGCAAATTCAGGCTGAAAATAAGCGCATGTACCTGCTCGGAGCAGCGGTATTCATCACCAACACGCTGCTGAGCATTTTGCTTGCCATATGGATATCGCGCAGCATTACCGCTCCCGTAAGCAGGCTTGTTTCCCGTGCAAAGCAAATTTCGAAAGGTGAATTACAGCAAAGCGCAAGTCCGAGTCTGCAACACTCCAATGACGAGCTTGGCCTATTGACGGGTGCATTTGAGCAAATGACGAGCGACCTGCTCGTCTTGATCGAGAAGGATAAAGAAAGCCTGAAGAAAGACCGGCTCGTCAAGGAATTGGAGCTGCAGGCGCTGCAAAGCCAGATCAATCCGCATTTTCTGTTTAATACGCTCAATGTGCTGTCCAAGCTCGCGCTCCTCGAAGGAGCCGAGAAAACAAGCGATCTCATCGTATCGATGTCTAATTTGTTAAGATACAATTTGCGCAATCTCGATCAGCCGGTCACGCTGCAAGACGAGGTGGCGCATGTTAAGGAATATTTCATCATACAGCAGGCCCGCTTTCGCGACCGCATTCAGCTTGAGATGGAAATCGAGCCGTCTGCGCTGCAGCAGTCCATTCCTGCGTTAACGCTCCAGCCTATCGTAGAAAATGCTTTTATGCACGGCATTGAGCATATGGAGAACGGCGCGATCATTCGGGTTGAAATAGTGCGGGAATCGGATGGCATGCGCATATCCATATCAGATAATGGCAGCGGGATGACCGAGGAGGTTCGCCAATCGTTGCTGCGGCTTGAATCTGAATCTAATCACAAGCATTCAACAGGACTCGGCACAAAAAATGTGTTTAAGCGGCTGCAATTGTTTTACGGCGTCAATGAGCTAATCGAGATACAAAGCGAGCTGGGCAGCGGAACCACGGTTACGATTCGAATACCAACCGTAATGGAAAATGGAGGTGAAAAACATTTATGTACCGACTGTTGATCGCCGATGATGAGGCGCTTGAGCGTGAAGGCTTGGAATGGATCATTGAGCGAATGCTGCCAAATACGTTTCAGATCCTCCATGCCGAAAACGGACGTACCGCTATTGAGCTTGCAGAGGAGCATCGGTCGCATATCGTATTGATGGATATCAATATGCCAGGCATTCAAGGGCTAGAGGCTATACGCGAAATCAAAAATAAATTGCCGGATGCGAAATTTGTCATGGTGACGGCTTATGATTATTTTGCTTATGCCAAAGAGGCGCTTTCTCTTGGTGTGAAGGAGTACCTGATCAAGCCAGCCAAGCGGGAGCAGGTCGTCCAAACGCTTCAGCAGCTCATTCAGGAGCTGGAACTAGAAAAAAAGAAGCGTTCAGACGAGCTGGAGCTCAGGCAAAAGCTGTCTCAATTGCTGCCCTTAGCAGAAAATGAGCTGGCGATGATGTTTATGCTCGATCATATTACATACACCGATATTGAGCAATTGTCTGAATGGCTTAGCTTCCCCCTAACGCAAGGCTGTGCTGTCGTAATCGCCTTTCCCGAGAAAATAATAATAGACAATAAGCATAAAATTTACGATACGATCAGGGGATTTGCCAAAACCAATGCGGCGACCAGCATGGTCAGCTCTTTAATCGAACGCCATATGGCGATCTTCATAAACAAAACCAGCTCGCTGACGGCTGCGGAATGGAAGGAGACGACTACGGCATTCGGAGAAGAGTTATGCGCGATAGCAGCAAGGCAGCTTGAGGTTGATATCTCGATCGGTATCGGACAAGCTCATGCTGGCGCGGAAGGGCTGCGCAAATCTTATTTTGAAGCGGTATTTGCCTCCAATTACTTTGAGCAATTCGGCAACGTATGCCACTTCGACGAATTAAAGCATGGATTCGGGCAATCCTCATCCGATCACGTGAGCCTGCCAGCTAGTGCGGAATCCATTCCGGACGCATACGTTCTCTCAGCAATGCAGCGTATTCGCGAGCAGCGCGAGCAGCAAACCCAAACAGTGCTAGACCGTGCCAAAGCCTACATTCAAGGGAGATTCTCAGAAGACCTGTCGCTTGAAGAAGCGGCGGACTTTGTACATCTGAATCCCCACTATTTCAGCAAAATTTTCAAACAACAGGTTGGCACAACGTTTATCGACTATGTCACAGCCCTTCGCATCGATAAAGCGAAAGCGCTAATGGCATCGGGAGAGCTGAGCCTAAAGGAGGTTTGCTTCGAGGTCGGCTACAATGATCCCAATTACTTCAGCCGTGTTTTCAAAAAAGTGACCGGCGTGACACCCTCCGATTATCGCGGTCAAACAAAATAAGCACGCCTGCAAGCTCCATGTCGCTTCGACATGGACTTTTTTGTGTTTGGCAGGACAATAAAATGCTAGTTTCCCTAAATAAGGGCACCTTACATCAATAGTCCAAAATTAATACAGCAACAACACTGATTTGTGAAGGTGTTTGCACGCGGAGAAGCGCATTTTGCATGATATAATGAAATTCGTTTTTAATGCAGGATGAGTTTGTCAGAGAGGAGAAATCGATTGTGGGAATGGCGAAGACTAACAATAAAGAACAAGTGAGCATGAAATTTGTAACTCTTGTTTCTATCGTATCCGCTCTTGGCGGATTATTATTTGGCTTTGATACGGCTGTCGTATCAGGTGCAGTTGGATTTATGGAGGATCGGTTCGACTTATCCAAGCTTCAGGTTGGATGGGCCGTTTCCAGCTTGATCATTGGCTGTATCGTTGGAGCGGCTATGTCTGGCATTTTAGGAGATCGCTTCGGCCGTAAAAAAGTGCTGATTGCAGCTGCGATCTTGTTTATTATCAGCTCGATCGGCACTGCAATTCCGGACAGCTTCTCCGGTTTCATTATCGCACGGATTATCGGCGGAATCGGAATAGGCATTACCTCCACCCTATGTCCGCTTTACAATGCTGAGATTGCTCCAGCAAAATATCGGGGCAGGCTTGTTGCCCTCAACCAGCTCGCAATTGTAACCGGAATCTTCCTTACCTATTTCGTTAATCTATGGATTTCCGGCTCTGGCGATGAAGCATGGGCTGTTGCGTCTGCTTGGCGCTGGATGTTCGGAGTTGGCGCAATTCCCGGCTTGCTCTTCTTGATCTTGCTGTTCTTCGTGCCTGAGAGCCCTAGATGGCTGATCAAGCAAGGACGCTCAGCGGCAGCATTACCTATTTTATTGCGAATTCATGGCGAAGAGCTTGCCAAACAAGAGGTGCATGACATTAAGCAATCCTTCGAGCAAGAAAGCGGTTCGATCCGGCAGCTGTTCAGCCCTTCTCTGCGAATTGCTCTGATCGTTGGCGTAGGCCTCGCTGTTCTTCAGCAGGTTACAGGAATAAATGCGGTTATGTATTATGCCCCGGAAATATTCAAAGCAACGGGCGCCGGTACGAATGCCTCTCTGATTCAAACGATCCTGGTCGGCTTCATCAACTTCCTATTCACCATCGTCGCCTTATGGCTTATTGACAAAGTCGGACGCAAAGCGCTGCTGCTCGTCGGCTCGGCTTCAATGGCGATATGCTTGCTGGTAATAGGCATTGCCTTCCAAACCGGACATGCCGATGGCCCGCTCGTACTTATCTTCATCTTGCTTTACGTGGCCTCATTTGCGATTTCGCTTGGACCTGTCGTTTGGGTCATCATGTCCGAAATATTTCCGAATCGTATCCGCGGCAAAGCGACGGCAATCGCGGCAATGGCGCTCTGGGCAGCGGATTACATCGTATCGCAATCATTTCCGCCATTGCTCAGCTCCGCAGGACCTGCAGCAACTTTCTGGATCTATGGCAGTATGGCTCTGCTCGCCTTCTTGTTCACCTGGCGGGTTGTGCCGGAGACCAAAGGAAAATCGCTTGAGGAAATTGAATCTTTGTGGGCGAAGTAGTATAGCTGTATAATAGGTATAGGAAATATATCTATGTTTAGGAGATACTCGAATGGACTTTCGGTTGGATTTAATTGAAAACAAGATTGAATTTTTTGAAGCCTATGATTTGAGAACGCTGGAGCAAAAGATCGATCAGCAAATTGAAAATAATAAAGGGTTGCTGCTAGAGGTGTTCCACGTCAGCCATCATGCCGTATTTAATCCTAAAATCGAAAAAATGCTTTATAGCGCGGTCGTTCATTTCAAAGCGAAAAAATAACCGTATAGTGAAAGAAATCCTCCCCGCATGCCAATGTCGGGAGGATTTTTATTATATAAAGCTTCTAGATAAAACTCTTTAACGAAGGCGGCCTGCGAACTCTGCTATGCTGTTCATAGGCATAAGCAAGCTTGATGAGCATCGGCTCCTCGTACGCTCTCGCGGCAAAAGTGACGCCAAACGGCACTCCCTTGGCGGTATAGCCCGCTGGAACAACGATGGAGGGATAGCCGGCTCGCGACGTAATTCTAGCTCCAAAATCAGCTGGAAACAGCAGTGCATCCAACTGATGCTCTTTCATCGCAGCATCCAGCCCTTCGTCCTTGCACAATTTGAGATCGGCAGCACGGTCGCGAAGGTATGGGACATCGGTCTGCGTGCCCGATGTCGTTGTTTCGGCAGAAAGCAGCGTCGACTGTCCGTACTTGAGCGTCTCGATTGGATGCTCATTATTAAAGGCGATAATGTCCTTCAGCGTGCGAATTTGGGAGCCGGAGGGCAGCTTGGACAAGTAAGCATTCAGCGAGGTTTTGAACTCGTTGAGCACGACCGAAGAATACTTGATTTGACGAGCGGTTCGTATATCTGCAGGGTCTACAATAATCGCGCCGCATTTTCTCATCAGCTCCACTGCTCCGTTAAAGATAGCGAGCTGCGCGTCCGTCAATTCTTCAAAGAAATAGTCTCTCGGAATACCGATCCGAGCGCCCTCGAGACCAAGCGGATCAAGAAATACGCTATAATCGTTTTGCTTGCGCCAATAGCCCGCCCCCATTGCAGCGTCGCTCGCATCATGCGCTACAATTGCGTTTAGAACATGTACAGCATCGGTTACGGTTCTTGCCATTGGACCAGCCGTATCCTGACTGTTCGATAGCGGCAAAATGCCTGAACGGCTCACTAGCCCTACCGTCGGCTTAATGCCTATTGTCGAGCTTAAATTGCCCGGATTCAATATGGAGCCAGAGGTTTCCGTGCCGATTGAAGCCATGCAAAAATTGCAAGCAACCGCGACGCCAGAGCCCGCACTCGACCCGCCGGTCGGCGTTGAAATATTGTACGGATTTAGTACTTGTCCGCCGCGCGAGCTATATCCGGATGGCATTCCGTCCGTCATAAAGTTGGCAAACTCCGTCATATTCGCTTTTCCGAGTATAATAGCCCCTGCCTCGCGAAGCTGCTTCACAATAAAAGCATCCTCCCCCGCGTAGCTGTTTGCAAGGGCAAGCGAGCCTGCGCTCGTATGCATCAAATCACCTGTATTAATATTGTCCTTGAGCAGGATCGGAATGCCATGAAGCGGCCCCCTTGGACCTTGCGCTGCTCGTTCACTATCTAAGGCTGTAGCAATAAATAAAGCGTCGGGATTAAGCTCAAGCACCGAATTGATCGTTAGGCCTTCTTTATCATGGGATGCGATTCGGTCAAAATAAAACAGGACCAGCTCACGAGACGTAAGCTTTCCTGCTTCCAAAGCTGCTTGAATGGACGAAATGGTTGCTTCTACGATTTCCATGCCCATATGACCCCTTATACGACCCGGATAAATGCGTGAACATGCCTAGTATAAACTATTTTTTGAAAAAGAAACATCATTAAACCGCTGCTGTTGTTTATTTTTAACGGTATAAATAACTTTTCAGCTTCTCATTGCGTCTAACTAGTTATACCTTATAATCAGATGAGAAGGAGAGCCATCAGGATGAGACTACGAAAGAAATGGACAGGACTAACGTTTCTGTTTCTCTGTATGTGCTTCACACAGATCCATCCGGCATTTGCCGAACAGGATATTGTGAGCAAAGGCTCTGTGCTAACCGGCATTATCGACATTGATTCGTCGTTAGAGTCGCATTTGGCGCTTCAAAAGGACGGTACAATCTGGACATGGGAAGGAAATGAGCAAGCTAAGCGAGGTCCTAAAATAGCGGGAGCGATTGCAGCCGAAGTTGGCAACATTGCACTGAAGGCGGACGGAACCGTATGGACCTGGGGCTCAAATGAATGGGGACAGCTCGGAAATGGCATGATCGATAAGCCAAAAGCTAACGAAAACCATGAGCCTGCACAGGTCAAAGGGTTAAAAAATGTAGTTGCCATCGCGAGCGGCCGTTCCTTTCATGTTGCTCTTACGAAAGATCACAAGGCATGGATCTGGGGAAATTCATGCATCGCATCGATGACTCGATCGGATTTTACTTTTAACGAAAACTATTGCAGCGCCTATGAAGAGCGGCCCCAAGAAGAAAAAGCCTATGTCCCCGGCTTGATTAAGCGTGAGGACATTAAAGCTATCGCGGCTTCTCAAAACAATATATCTATCGTCAAAGAAGACGGGAGCGTCAATCGCTGGGGATATTGGAACAATGTGCGTATGGGCGAGGATACATTGCCTTGGGCAACGAAGAATATAATCGCCGTCTCGGAAATGTTCAATGACTACATGGGAAACCTTCTATTGCTTCGGAATGACGGAACGGTCGGCTACTATGAGCCTCCGGCTGTCAAGCCTAAAGGCGGCTTCACAAAAATATCTGCTGCCCCGTACAGTGCAAATTACAACTTGGCCTTGCATAAGGATGGATCGATCTGGAATAGCGAGGAAAACGGCTCATTGATTCAAATAAAGGGCTTGAGCAATATAATAGATATTGAAGCAAGAGCAGCGAACAGCGGGCTAGCCTTGGATGGCAAAGGAATGGCATGGTCTTGGGGCGAGGCTAAATATGGGTCCCTTAATCAAGGAACAGCATCTCCAAAAACATTATCTGCAGTCAAGCCGGCTGCTGTGTTCAAGAGCTTCTCCATTCAACTAAATGATGCCTACATTCCGCTAAGCGCTGCTCCGATTATTATGAACGGGACAACCTTCGTTCCGCTGCGCGACGTATTCGAGGCTATGAGCGCTAAGGTGAGTTACAACTCAGGCAAAATAACGATCAGTAAAGGAAAAACGAGCATACAGCTAGAGGTGTATAAATATCAGACAACCATTAACGGAATACCGAAGGAGATCGCTGAAGCGCCTCGATATTACCAGAGCAGGACAATCGTCCCTCTCCGCTTCGTAACGGAAGCGCTAGGCGCCAGCGTCAAGTGGAACACAAATAACGATACGATAATAATCAAGAGTTAACATTATTTCGGAAAAGCTATTCGCAACTAAAAAGGAGAAGGCTCCTACTCGCCATCTCCTTTTTTTTGCAGCAGCTATTATCAATAGATAGGATGTATTACTCTTTGATTTCTTCAAAGGAAGCATCGTAAAGCCGGAACATCGTTTTATAACCGGACTCATCAATTTTAATGCCGACATCCAGTCTGCCGGAAATTTTCAGAGGACCAGTATGATGCCTTAGCTTCGTGCCCTCAGGTACAAAAACGATCATAATTTTATTCCAATACGTTTCATCGCCATTATCAAATGGGCATTCTGCGCCTGGCTTTGGGATCAATAGAAACCAGTTTTTTTCAAACGATAATACCTCGCCCATATATCCGTTGATCTCCACATTGCTGCCGCTAAGATCCCAGAATTGATCAGAAGGGGTTGTCTGGTCCTCATTGTCGAAAAACTTGGACCACGAAATCTCGCTTGTACCTGCATTCTTCACATCATGAGAAGCCTTTTTATCATCTTTTGATGATTCATTAGCTGCTGCATCAGTCGCTTCCTTGGCTGCTTCTTTGGTTGCTTCTTTGGTCGTTTCCTTAGATGCTTCCTTAGATGCTTCCTTAGACGCGTCCTTGGAAGCTTCAATTGGAGCTTTTACGGGCGTCTTGTCAGTCAATCCCTGCTTTTTTTGTTGTTGGATTGGCTCCTTCGTTTCAGTCGGCTGTTTTTTCTCAGCGTTGACAGCTGCCTTTTTCGTTTCTTCAAGAGGCAATGCAGCTGCTTGTGATTTTTCTGAGACTACCGTATCCGATTGAGGATTTGTTGCTTCAATAGACACAACCGATTGTTCGTTCTCACTTTCATTTGTACTTGCTGCATCGGAGAAATTGCCTGGTTCACCCGATTCAAGCTGCGAGGCTGCTGCGCTGTTCACAGCGAATGATCCTGCTTCTTCTTGCTGCTTAGGAGCATTGCCGCAGCCAGATAGCAGCGCGAGCGTTAATAATGTAACAGCGAGACGCTTATTCATATAATCACCTCTAAGCTCTGAATAATTGCATAGGATCTATCCGGTACATTTTGAAGGATGGTATGAGCATAGCCAATAGCCCAAATAATAGAGTTCCAACAACAAGCAGCACATGCTGCCCGCTTAACACTAACGCATTGATTTGAATTCCTGTATATTCGAACAAGATGTCTTTAAATATTAAGCCGGATAAATGACCCGCCAATAATCCAAGAAGCAAGCCTAGACTGACCAAAACAAATCCCTCACCAATAAAGGTCATAAAAATAAATCGTTTGGACTTGCCGATAATCCGAAGCAAACCAACATCTTTCTGCCGTTCATTTGCTGCAGCGGTTAAAGAGAGCAAGATCGATATCGAAGCTAAAATAACGCAAAGCACGGTAACTAGACCTATCATCTCCGTACCCTTGTCTACCACATCCAGCACATCCGCTACTGCTTTGCTTGTATACGCAGCTTGAACATTATTGATTGCTTCAAATTGTTGTTTAATTAACGGTACGCCGCCAATGGATTTCGGCTTGATCAGAATGGCGGTCACCTCTGTGCCTCCATGCTCTTCCTCATGGACAGCCCATGCATAATCCATCGTAGTAAATACCGCACCGTCGTCAGGAGTGTTTAAGAAAGGCAATATGCCTGAAACCTGGTACATAAACGTCTCATGAGCATCATGATCTTCTTCTTCCTCTTCAAAGGAATGACCCGCTTCTTCTATTACACCATGGCCGCCCTTAAAGGTATCTCCGACATGAAGATTAAGCGACTTGGCAACATGCGAGCCAACGACTACATCTCCGAGCTTTTGGTACATGTGACCTGAAGCAAGCTTTTGATCGCCGTAGCGCGTTAAAAAATATTCGACTTCTATGCCAACAATGGGGAAACCATTGTAATTATCGCCTGTTGTCATGCCATAAGCGTTCATAACTTGCTCATTCTCTTTGACTTGGTTAAGCACATCAAGCGGTATATTGCCTGTTGGCGCGCCAACGTGATAAAACGTGTTAAGGACTAATTGCGAATCGCTCCCATCGGCTCCGATGACGAGCTCAAAAGGTCCGTATCCTCTTTTCGCGCCTTCGTTCACGCTAACCTGGCACAGAATAAGGAACACTAGCAATGCAACCGTTACTGTAACGGATATAACCGTCAATAGGGAAAGAAATTTCCGATGAGCCAGGTTTTTAAAAATGAGAGTCCATTGTGTCATACGGCTCTCTCCTTTTGAATCGGATGCTTTTCATTTGGATTGCTCTTGAACGCTTTATTAATCTCCTGAATATGAAGCCGAATCGGGAATCGTTCTGCCAGATTCAGATCATGGGTAACGGTTAACAAAGTTGTTTGCTTGGAAACCGCGTCGCTTAACAAAATATCGGTGATTTCACCTGCCGTTTCCCAGTCCAGACTGCCGGTTGGCTCATCCGCGAGCAAAATGGAAGGTCGATTAATGAGAGCGCGAATGATGGCAACTCTTTGCTGCTGCCCTCTAGATAATTGAGAAGGCCGGTGCAACATTCTGTCCTTTAATCCAACCTGATCAAACCAATAATCCATTTCGGCTGCTCTTTCTTTGCGGCTCATTGACGGATTCATGACTATTTCAATGTTTTGCCTGGCAGTAAGGGAAGGAATAAGATGAAAGTCTTGAAGAATATAACCGATATGCTGCGCTCGAAATTGATCACGCTGTGATTCCGTAAGCTCATGAAGCTTCATTCCGTTCACAAGAATTTGACCCGTTTCAGCCTTCAATAGGCCGCCAATCATATGAAGCAGCGTGCTTTTGCCGGACCCGCTTGGCCCGATAATCGCAATTTTGCTGCCCTGTTCGACCTGCCAGAGTGGAATATCGAGAATAGCAATCGTTTCACCATTTATCGAAAATCCTTTAGCCAGCTGCTGAATGGTAATCATTCATCTCACTCCCAACGTAAAAACAGGGGAAGCGGGTTCCCCTGTTCTCGTTAATATCACTGATTGTTTACTACTTCAGAACGATGCGCTCGGACAAGCTATCCCAAGTCAGTTTAGTACCTGTCAAGCTATTGAAAGCTTCAAGAGGAAGATAAAACTTGCCGTTATCCAGATCAGCTTTGTAAGAAGCTGCTTTGCCATTTACTTTTACAGTCAAGCCGGTTTTATTGATTTCAACTGAATTTTTGCCTTTAGTCAACGTGCTTGCTGCTGCACCGGATTTATAAGCTCCGCCAAGCGCCTTCGCCAACGCTTCTGCAGGATACAAAACTACGCCATCGCGGTTAACTTTGAACTTCGGATACAGATGCTTCGATTGCAGTGCTGCAGTTGCTTTGTTTAAATCTACGCCGATTACTTTTGCTGAAGCTAGAGCGATTTGCGTATTGTCGATTTGGCCTTTTACTTGGCTAGCAATCGGGCCGTAAGCCCAAACGCCAACATCAACGCCGGAGTGACCATGACCGGACCAGCCAACTAGAACGCGCTTCGAGATGACCGCGTTGTAGCCGCCCTCTCTTGCATAAGAAGAGCCATCGCCATCCAAAATCAGCTGTGCTTCCTCATCGGACAGATCCGAGATCCAAGTGTTATCCGTAACGATTTTTTTGATGTCTTCAATCGTTTTTGCTTCTTTCAAACTATTGATCAAGAACTCGGATGAGTGCTTTTGCTTGTTCCACAATTCAATGTTCAACTCGTAGATGTTATCGCGGGAGAGGGAAAGTCCGCCCGTCTCATGGTCAGCCGTAACGACAACCGAAGTGTTGCCGTTCTTCTTTGCAAATTCTACAGCAACCTTCACAGCTGCATCGAAATCCAGCACTTCCTGGACCGTCGTTGGAAAGTCGTTTGCATGGCTGGCATGATCGATACGGCCGCCTTCGATCATAATGGCAAAGCCGTCTTTATCCGCCGACAAAATTTCCAGCGCTTTTTTCGTCATATTCGCTAGGTTTGGCGTGCTTTCTTTACGATCCGGTACATAAGCGACGTGTGAAGAACCAAATAGTCCGATTGCTTTTTGATTTTTTGCAGTCAAAGCATTAAGTGATTTGTTGTCTTTTACTACTTTATAGCCTTTAGCCGTGAAGTCTTTAATGATGCTCTTGTCAGAGCGTTTTCCCTTTTCATCCTTGCTAAGGAAAAACTGCTCGCCGCCGCCGAAGAGTACGTCTACGCCGCTATCCAAATATTGCGATGCAATCGCGCTCTCGTTATCTCTGCTGCGAACATGCGATGCATAAACCGCAGGCGTAGCATGGGTAATACGAGCTGTCGTGACAAGACCCGTTGCTTTGCCGTTCATTTCAGCCGCTTCGATTACAGAAGCATATGGCTTGGAAACATCTGCATTCGATACGCTGATTGCAGCATTATACGTTTTATTGCCCGTTGCGAATGCTGTACCAGCCGAAGCGGAATCCGTAATGGCACCGGATACGATTTTATCTCCATCCTCGCCTTTATCCGCATATGTAGTTGCTTGTCCAACATAGTAGGAATCCAATGTAAGATGCGGTTTACCCAGAACAGATTTCGAATATAGTCTAGCTGCAGAAACCTGTGCAGGACCCATGCCATCGCCGATCAAAACGATAACGTTTTTGGATTCCGATTTCTTCACTTGTGTTTTTGCCGTATCAGCTGCCATAAGGAGCGAGCTGGTGGAAATAACAGCAAGCGATAGTCCTGTAGCCAGTAAACCCTTCATTGACTTCTTCATTTAGATATACCCTCCATGAGAACTCTATTTTCAATCCACTTTGAATGTTACTCGTTAATTATCAAGCGATTGTCAAAATAATAATAAGAAATTGAAAACGCGCCTCGAACATATGGACATAACCTTAAGCTATCGCTGATATGATTAAACGAACGAAGCGATGCTGATTTAAGGGGAGGTATGCATATGGAGCCTTTTTCCACTGATTTATTGAAAGGAAAGGTCGTGCTGATTACTGGCGGAGCGACGGGTCTTGGTCGTGCTATGGGCGAAAGGTTTGTTGCGCTTGGCGCCAATCTGGCAATAGCCAGTCGCCGCGAAGCCTTGCTCGCAAAGGCGGCAGAAGAAATGAGCCTTGCGTCAAGCCCTGTTTATTACAAGAGCTGTGATGTCCGTGACCCCGCTCAAGTGAGTGAGCTGATTACGGCCGTTGAGAACCATTTTGGACACATCGATGTACTCGTTAACAATGCTGCAGGCAATTTCATCAGTCCTACAGAACGGCTCTCGCCAAGAGCGGTAGACACTGTCTTGAATATCGTACTGCATGGCACCTTCTATACGACACTTGAGGTTGGGAAGCGTTGGATTGAGCAAGGAATCGGCGGCACTATGCTGAACATCGTTACCACCTATGCCAGTACAGGCTCAGGCTATGTCGTACCCTCTGCGGCGGCAAAAGCTGGCGTACTGGCGCTTACGAGATCGCTCGCCGTGGAATGGGCGCCTTACGGAATCCGCCAGATTGCTATTGCGCCAGGGCCATTCCCAACAGAAGGCGCATGGTCACGCCTTGCTCCGACTCCCGAGCTTGAGGAGAAAATGATCGGCCGCGTTCCCTTTAAGAGGGTAGGTAATAAAGAGGAGCTTGCTAATCTGGCAGCGTATCTCATTTCTGATTATGCAGCTTATATGAACGGTGAAGTCGTAACGATTGACGGCGGCGAATGGCTGCAAGGTGCAGGCCAATTCAACAGCTTATCCGAGTTGACGAGCAAGCAATGGGATGATTTGGCTGATTTGACCCGCAAGGGCAAGGGATAAGCAGGCTAGCTCGGCGTGTAATTCAAAGAAAAAGCAGCTCTTGCCTCCGAAGAGGAATGAGTTGCTTTTTTTCGTGTGGCTATTCTGCTTTTTTTGCATCATCTGCATGATTTAATTGGCGAGGACCGGGACCTCTTCCTCCCGATTTGTTGCCACTACGGTTTCCGCCAGTGCGGTTACCAGCAGTGCGGTTGCCACCAGTACGGTTGCCACCTGTACGGTTGCCTCCAGTGCGGTTGCCTCCTGTGCGGTTACCACCAGTGCGGTTGCCTCCTGTGCGGTTACCACCAGTGCGGTTGCCTCCTGTGCGGTTACCACCAGTGCGGTTGCCTCCTGTGCGGTTACCACCAGTGCGGTTGCCTCCTGTGCGGTTGCCTCCTGTGCGGTTGCCGCCTGTGCGATTGCCGCCTGTGCGATTTCCGCTGTTTTCTGCATTTTTCTTTTCTTTTGGCATATGCGTAATACCTCCTATTAGAAGCTACTTACAACATATGTAGCAATTCTATCATTCGTAACTAGTCATTTGATTGTTTTATAGAATAATAGATTCATATCCCCCTGCCGCATTACATTGTGGCTAGCTTAAAGTGGCATCAACTAAAATAGGTCTACTTTCTAGACTCTATTTTGCTGGCGGAGCACCTCTTACACAGCGTGGGAAGCGCGTTAAAAAAAGAAGCTGTCCTTCAAGGTCGATAACCTCTGAGACAGCTCCTTCATTCGAAAGCTATAATGTATTTGCCGAATAGGGACCGGTATCCGTTCCGAAAGCTTTCATCCCGCGCGGCTGAACGCTCTTCTCATCAGGCTCCAGCGTTATGCCGATGCTATCGTAGGTTAATTGTTCTGACTCTACTCCCATCGCAAGCAGTCCCACACCTTTCTCATCAACGCGGAACGTGCCTGCACTCGATCGAATGCCATCCCGGAGAAGCCAGACCTGATATGCTTCCTCATTTTTCGTTTCTTGGGCTCCGAACACATAGACGACAAACTGCTTGCTCTTTCCATTGTCCACAATACATGCGATGCCATACGCATGCTCCTTCTCAGCGGATTCCGCCTTTAACATCGTGATCTTTACAATCTCGGAGGCTGGAGCAAATAAAGCTTTTTCGATGGACTCGAATCCCGAATCCTGATTTTTAATGAAAGGATTATCCCATAACGATCCGGCCACAAAAATAATCGCTGCCGCAGCCACAGCAACTAATGGCTTCCAAAGTTTTTTTTCATTCCGTGATTTATGGCGCCTTGGTGCTGCTTTGGCAGCAGCCATAATTTGCTCCTTCAGATCTTCTGGAGGTTCAATTCGTTCCATATCCATGGGAAGCCCCTCCCATACAATTTGCAATTCAGCCAGCTCTTGCTTGCAAGAATCACAATAAGTTAAATGACGTTCGAATGCGTCCCTTTCCTCTTTAGAGCCAGTTCCAGATAAATAATCGAGTATGAAATCGCAATCGCTGCTGTAAACTTCGTCATTCATTTAAAGTTCCCCCTTTGCCACAAGATGCCTTCGCAATATTTTCAAAGTCTGATGAAGTCTGTTCTTGACCGTTCCGAGAGGCTGATCATACAGCTGTGCCAGCTCTCTCAGGCTATAGCCTTGCCAATAAAAATGCTCAAGGAGCGTTTTCTGAGAAATGGATAAATGCTTGCACGCATGCTGAATTTGTTCCCTTAAGGAATGCCTTTCAATATGCTCCTCGGGCGACAATGCCAGTTGATCAGGCAATTCATTAAAGCGCTCATCCGTTATTTGTACAAGGACGGAAGCCTCTCTTCTTTGCTTACGAATATGATCCATCGTTATATTGCGGGTAATAGTAAGAAGCCAGCTTGTAAAACGCCCCTTGTCTGGATCGTATTCCGACTCTGTCGTCCATAAACGCATAAATACCGCTTGTGAAATGTCTCTTGCGGTCGGCTCATCCCGAACCGCTTTGATGGCAAAGGAATACACCAAAGAGCCATACCGGTCATAAAGGACGGACAGCGCTTTATTTTTACCTTTTCTAATAAGCTGCATGAGTTCTTGATCGGTAAGATTAAGCATTGATAGCGCCTCCACGACAGGCTTTTTTCTTTATGTTATCAGAAACAGGAGCAGCCTTAAACAGCTGCCCCTAATCTTTAATAAAAGATAAATTATTTTTCCTTCACTACGATTGACCCTCTCATGCCTGGATGAGGAATACAATAGTAGCCGAACTCGCCTGCATCTGAGAAGGTAACCTTCTTGCTTTCATTCTGTGCAAGCAATTCCGTATCGAATTGTCCACTATCAGCAGTTGCAGAATGTTTTACCTCATCCTTATTGATAAAGGTAACGATATCGCCCTGTGAAATTTCGAGCTTTTCCGGAGAAAAGGCGAAGTTCGTAATCTCCACTGTATGAATGGTTACCGCGTCAGAAGGCTGTTCTTTTTCTTTTATCGGCGCCTCCGTTTTGACCGGTGTCTTAGGCGTAGACTTAGGCTGAGCCGCTGTAGCCTTCGGCTTCGTTTCTGTCGCTTTTTCCGTTGCAGCCGGCTTCTCCGTTGCTTCAATCTTTTCCGTTTCCTTCGGCTTCTCCGTTGCTTCAATCTTTTCCGTTTCTACGGGCTTTTCCGTTTCTACGGGCTTTTCCGTTTCTACCGGCTTTTCCATTTCAACCGGCTCCTGAGCCGGGGAGGCTGTATCCTCTGGGCTAGGGGATGGAGCTTCATTTACCGCCCCGTATCCATCATCTGCATACTCATCAGCAGCTTCAATTGGAGCAGACGTCATATCCATTGTGTTATTGTGGGCAGAAATCTCGTTTGATTCCTGAGAGCTGCCGCAGCCTGATAAGAAGAGGAGCAGCAGTATTAGCATAAAACATCCATAAGTTATTTTTCGCATGTCTTCACGCTCACTTTACGATGATTTGACCAGTCATGAATGATTTGTGCGGCTCGCAGAAGTAATTATAAGTACCTGGTTTATCAAAAGTTACCGTATGGGTTTCGCCTTTAGCGAGTAAAGGAGTCGAGAAGGATCCATCCAAGGCAACCGCATTATGCTTCATCTCGTCGTAGTTCGTGAAGATAACCTTGGAGCCTGCTTCCACAGTAAGAGCTTCCTTGCCGAAGGAGTACTCCTTAATGTCAATGTTGTACGTCTTAGCAGTCGGTGCCGGTGCAGCTGGTGTTGTCGATGCAGTCGTTCCATTAAATTTGGCTGGATCTACGATATACCAGACATCATTGACACCTTGCCCATTCAATTCACCATGTGCCTTATCTTTAATAAAATAATAGAGCGGGAACCCTTTAAATGATGCTTGCTTGCTTCCATCCGAACGGGTAATCGTTCCAATATCGCTTCCTTTGATCGTAGATGGGACACTAACGCTTGAGGTTGAATATGCAGGCCAATTGACTAGGCAATTGCCTTCGCAAACGCTTTTTCCGGATGTATCCTTGTCAAAATAATAGAGTGCTCTGCCGTAATCGTCAGTCAAATAGTTGCCCGCTGACTTCGAGGTGCCAAGCATAATCGCGTAATCCGACTTCGCCGCAAACCATACGCCGCCTGCGCCCTCACCGGTTACATCGCCAGGCTTGCTGTCTTTTGCAAAATAATAGAGCGGCCAATTTTTGTAAGTTAACTGCTTCGCGCCGTCTGTGCGAGTAATAACAGCGAAGTCAGCTTTATTCAGCCAAGCCGGTATTTGAAGATTGGCATCGTAATAGACTGGCCAGTTCTTCAAGCAATCTCCTTGACAGGAATTAACGTTCTCCGCATCCTTTGTGAAGAAATAGAGCGCACGCCCGTTTTTATCCGTGAAATACTTGCCGAGTTTGTCGTTTAGCGCAAGACCAATTCGCTCGCCTTGCGGCAATGCTGCACCGGAAGCAATGACTCCGCTCGCTTGCAGCGTATCGAAGAACGGCTTGCCTTTTTTCGTATTGGCAGACAGCGCCTCGACGAGTGATGTTGCTAGATGAGTATTCAGCAGTGACGACTTGCCGGCAATCTCTTTCAAGCCATGCGAAGCTGCAAATGTTTCCGATTGTTGGTATGTAAAGTCTGATCCTGATTTATAACCGAGGTTCTCCAATATCACCTTGTAAAATTGCTGGGAGCTGATCGCTGCTGTTGGTTCAAAACGATTGTTGCCCGCGCCTTGCCAGCCTAGCTCCGGTTTGCTCTTTAGGTAAGCAAGAACGGGTTGATTGGCTTTGCCAACCTTCGAAGCGTCAGAGAAATTCGTTTTGCCTGTAAAAGCTTGAGCTTCCTTCAGTTTTCCATTAAGTCGGAGCGAGATTATAGCGGCTTGCAGGCGCGTTGACGCTTTACTCAAATAGGCTGCATCCACGCCTTTGCCGTCTCCAATAAGAAGCCCAAGCTCAAATGCCGTATCGGCATCGGTCTTGATCCTGGACGACGATTCTGCAGACGCCGAGCCAAGCGGGGCGGCAATGATTGTCGTACACATTGCAGTAATCAAAAACAGTTTCTTAAATCGTGTAAGCATTAATAATTCCTCCTTTATGGTCTTTACATGTAGAGATAACGCTGCATAGGAAAGATAGGTTTGATAAATAAACAAATATTTTTTTGTAGAGCGAATAAAAAAAAAAGCCCTTGAAAATCAAGGACTTCAATATGAATTCAAGAGCAATCGGCTTTTCATTCTTTATTTAGCGATTCCGATATTCGCTTGGTGTAATGCCATAAAACTGTTTAAATGTGCGGGAAAAATTTTTGGCATTGCTATAACCTAGCTTTTCGCTGACTTCATACGTTTTGATCCTAAAATCCTGAAGCAGCCACGCGGCTTTTTCCATTTTTACACTGATGACAAAATCTGAAAATGTTTTCCCTGTCCTTTGCTTGAACAATTGGCTTAAATAGTTGGCGTTCATGTAGAGATGGCCGGCCACGCACTCCAAGCTAACATTTTGGTAATGCTGCTCCACATAAGTCATAACCTCTTGAACTAACTTTCCATTTCCCTTTTTAGCGTACTTCACTTCAACCTCCTTCAGCGATCTTTTTGCGGCAAGCCTTGTACCATCCTCCTCCAGTTCAGTGTGAATTTTCGTAATGACGTTTATAAGCGCATCGTAAGCGACAGGTTTAATCAAATATTCACGGACTCCGTATAACATAGCATAATAAGCATAATCGATATCGCGGTAATTGCTATAAAAAATGACTTTTATTCCCGATTTCCGTTCATACAGCACCCTGGCCAAATCCACACCATTTAGAACAGGCATACGGATATCTGTGAAAATAACATCAATGTCGCCTTTCTCCTCTATCCACTGAAGTGCTTCCTTCTCATTGCTGACCTGACCCGCGATTTGAAATCCAATTTCTTCCCAAGGGAAATCATTATACAATGAGCTGCTTATTTCCGATGGGTCGTCTACAAAAAGAATGTTATACAAAAACTTCCCACCTTTCTTTTTGTCCATCCTCTAAATCTTTTTTTGCCCTCGGCAAATGCTTGATATAGAAGTTGTACCAGTTTTTGTAAATGAAGTGTTCAACATCCTCCTCACGATAATGCTTAAGCAGCAGATCGATCAGCTTGTCATACTTGCCGGCGTGCTCCAATCCGATAAGCCATCTGTCCATCCCGTCAAAATCCGAACCAAAACCTACATGCCGGCTGCCGCCAAGCGAGCAGACATGGTCCAGATGCAGCAATAGTTTATCCATCGAAACGGGCTCTTCGGTTTGAACAAAAGGAGGCACAAACGTAATGCCCATTACACCCCCTTTCTCAATAAGAGAAGTAATTTGCTCATCTCGCAGGTTTCGCAGCCTCGGACTTACTTTGCTGGCATTTGAATGCGATGCGATAAATGGTTTATCGGAAAGCTCGACAAGTTCCCAGAAGCCTGATTCGGATAGATGAGATACATCCAAAATCATATTCAATCGATTGCATTCTTTGATGAGGCTCCGGCCTTTTGCTGTAAACCCGCTTCCTCTCTGTTCCAGCACCCCGTCAGCAGCCCAATTCGAATGGTTCCATGTTATGCCTACGCTTCGCACCCCTAGTTCAAACAAGATACGCAGGTAGGTCAGGTTGCCTTGGAGCGCATCTACTCCCTCGAGCGATAGCAAGGCGCCGTTTTGATTGCTTGCTGCGACCTCTTGCAAATCCTCTTTGGAACGGATAAATGACATGCGTCCCTCTGAGACAATATGTCGATGAAATAAGTCGATACATTCAAGCACATACCGAAATTCAGACGGCCATTTTTCCGATAAGTAGATGGCAAAGCTTTGAACGCCAATGCCGGATTCACGTATTCTTTGCAGTGTGACATCCAGCTTGCTCTCCTCATTTACAAAATCAAGCTCCGCGTTCTCCAGCAGCTTGCTTAATACATCGCAATGAGCATCGAATATCCTCATAAAGGCGTTCCTCCTCGACTATCCACGGTAGGAAATAAGGAATTTCTGGGTATCGGCAGTCCGTACAAATGCAGACTCCGAGGCATGTGCAGCAACTATATCTGTTATCAGATGATGATTGGGGGACCTCTCACATACAGGATCTGTTTGCTCAGCATCGCCTGTCAGAAGAAACGCTTGGCAGCGGCAGCCGCCAAAATCCTGAAACCGCAGATCGCAGCTTCTGCAAGGCTCGGGCATCCAGTCGAATCCACGGTAAGCCTGGAAAGATTCGGACTCCTCCCAGATCCAAGAGAGGCTTCGACCTTGGACTGACTCGAATTTCAAGGTGTTAATGCTGGAGGCAGCCGTGCAAGGCAAAGCTAAGCCATTTGGGGAAACTGTGAGTGAAAGCTTGCCCCATCCGCCCATACAAGGCTTCGGCAGGTTTTCATGATAATCAGGCAGCACCCAGATCAGCTCCATCTGCTTGCCAAAACGTTCCCTCGCTCGGTAAAAGGCGGCTTCAGCCGAATAAACCTGTTGCTTGGTAGGCATAAGCTCGTTGCGATTGGCTAAAGCCCATCCGTAATATTGCGTGTTGGCTAGCTCAAGCCGTTCTGCTCCCCAAGACGCGCAAAGCTCGATCATCTCTTCAATGACATGCAAATTATGCCGATGAAGCACGACATTCATATTTAAGGTCATGCCGGCAGAGCGAATCATTTCAGCCGCTTTCCGCTTGATCTCATGCGCTTTAAAACCGCCAATCCTATCAGCAAGCTCTGCCGTGGAAGCTTGGATGCTTAGCTGAATACTGTCAGTTCCCGCCTCTGAGAGCTTTTGCATTCTTTTTTCCGTGAGTCCTACGCCGCTTGTAATGAGATTTACAAATAAGCCCAAGTCGCGAGCCCGGCGGATAAGCTGCTCCAGGTCAGGCCGCAAAAGCGGTTCTCCACCGGTAAAGTGAACCTGTACGACGCCAAGCTCGCTAGCCTCCTCCAATACCCTTAGCCAATCCTCAGTGGGCAGCTCGTTCTCGCGTTTTTGAAGCTCGATTGGATTCGAGCAGTATCCGCATTGCAGCGGACAGCGATGCGTGATTTCTGCAGTCAAGGCATATGGCGCGCTTACCTTCATAGCTCGATCCACCCCTCCTCTGACGCATGCGCCAAAAACTCCGACACATCCTCTAGAAGGCTTGTTTGGCCATACTTGATTTGCAGCTCTTCAACAATTTGAGCGACGGTCCGCTGACCGTCCACAAGCTGAAGAATATCGCCTGCAGGACCATTTAGATGTATAATCCGCTCAGGAAGAAGCAATAAATCCGTTTGGCGCGTTTGATCATATTTGACGCGCGCCGGGGGACGCAGTCTTGGCCGTTCAGACAACCCCCAAGAGTTCATTGCGATCCTCCTCCCGTTGAACGGACCAGCTTAACGCATCCAAAATGGACCAAAGCACATCGCACTTAAAGGAAAGCGCGGCTATCGCCGAATCCTGTCCTTTACGACTAACACATTCGCGGAGGACAATCTCCAAACCATGATCCGCATCCCGAGGTGCCTGATGCAGTCTTCCTCTGAAGTATTCCAGACCTTCAGGGCGCACCCAAGGATACAACTCTTCAAACACGCCAATACGCTGCGATACGAGAATGGGAGCGAATAGCTCTGTTAATGAAGACGCAACGGCAATAGCCCAAGGCTGGTTGCGGCAAAAATTGACATAGGCATCTACAGCGAATCGAACGGACGGGAGAACCAATCGCTCATTCAACAAATCCTCTCTCGAGATATCAACGGCTTCGCCTAACCGTATCCAAGCTTCAATTCCGCCTTCTTCTCCCTCACGGCCGTCATGATCGATAATTCGCTGGAGCCATATCCGTCGATCTTCCTTACTCGGAAGCTTTGAGAGGACGATCGCATCCTTAACTGGAATGTTTTTCTGATAATAAAATCGGTTCGCTACCCATGCCCGCAGCTCAGCGGGACTAAGCTTTCCTTCATGCATTCGTAAATGGAAAGGATGCTTATCGTGATAGCGCTCCGCTCCAACTTTTCTCAGTTCCGAAATAAATGTTTCCTTTGACCATGCTTCTTTCATCTTAAACCTCCATTTCCAAGCCGTCGTATCCTACTTCGATGTCATGCTCTTGAAGACTGCGATATTCGCTCGAAGCACGGTCGAGGATCGGGTTAGTATTGTTGATATGGACATAAATTTTGCGAGAAGCGGGGAGCGTAATTAGCTTTTGAAAACTGCCGTTCGGACCCATTATGGGGATATGTCCCATGTCCGCGGCTTCAAGCTCAGAGATGCCCATGCTGCGAAGCTCGTCACCATGCCAGAAGGTCCCGTCTATCAAAATGCTGTGCGCACCTTCCAATTGCCGATCTAAGCCAGCTGTCCACGACTCCACGCCAGGCGCATAAACCGCAACGCCGCCTGACAATACATCCTCAATTCGATAGCCGATTACCCAATCGTGATCCTTCCATTCAGCTTCCAAGCTGCCGCTTGTGCCAACATATCGCGGAGACTTGCAGCCTAGTCGGAATGGACGAATAACAACATTTCCTCCAAAAAGGAAAATGGGCTCGCCCATTTTTACTTCATGCCAGCTCAGCTTGGCGTATGGTTCAAGCATTGGCCGAACAGGAAACGCATAAGTAAGCGCATGCATTACTGGCGCTGATGCATACACGTCCAATTCCGAGCTCTCCCTTAAGCTTAATAGGCCAAGAGTATGATCAAGCTCCGCATCCGTCAGCAAAACACCCAAAATGGGTGTTCCCCGCAAGCCCGGTCCAGGCCATAGCGTGCAGTGTGCTTCTATTTGCTCCCGAACATCTGGAGTTGCATTTATTAAATACCACCCTTCCCCATCCAAACTAAGGGCAAGCGAATTATGCGTCCTCGCTTTCACATGCGAATCTCTTTCCCTGGCACGTTGACAGTATGTACAAGCGCAATTCCATTGCGGAAAGCCTCCCCCGGCTGCCGAACCTAACACTTTCAGAAGCATCTTCATTACCTCCAATAAAGAATAGTGCCGGATTTCTCCGGCACGCAGTTTCTACTTTTGAGAAGCGTAAGAAGTAACTTCAGCACAAACATCAATTACTTTGTAGCTTGGCTTAACCCACATAACTTCACCTCCCCTCACGATCAATTAAAAGTTAGGCACCAGACGAACGATTTTGTCCGGTGTGCCGTTTCCATTTTTATCGCCGTTGTTGCTGGTAACAAAGTAGATGGAGCCATCTGGCGCTTCCACGACATCACGGATGCGGCCATATTGGTTTTTGTACAAATAAGTCAAATCGCTGCTGCTGATCGTTGGCTTGCCATTTTTCTCAACGACACGCATTTTAATGATTTGTTGGCCCTTCAAGTTGGCAACCAGCAAATCACCTTTCCATGGACCTTGCGTTACAAAAGTAATGCCCGATGGTGCCCATGTCGTACCTTGCGCATAAATAAGCGGAGCTGTGATTCCCGAGGCATTATGGTTCGATCCGCTATATTTCGGCCAGCCATAATTGGCTCCCGGCGTAACTAAGTTGATTTCATCTGTGGACGATTCGCCATGCTCTGATTGGAATAAGCGGTTAGTTCCCGGCTGCCACGCTAATCCTTGCGGATTGCGGTGTCCACGGCTGTAAATCGGTGAATTCGGACCAAACGGGTTGTCGCTTGGGATTGTACCGTCAAGATTAATACGGAAGATTTTTCCTCCAAGATAGCTAAGCGTCTCTTCTGCATGACCGTAATTTCCGTTTCCAAAATACAGCTTGCCGTCTGGTCCTACTTTGATCCGACCGCCGTTATGATAGACAGCGCCAGGAAGTTTGTCGAGCAGCACTTTATCGACGGTTGCTTTATTGTTGCTTTCTTTTAGTCGAACGACACGGTTTAACACCTTGTTATCACTGGTTTTATACGTATGATAAATATAAATATAGTGATTAGTAGCAAAGTTCGGATCTAGTGCAATACCCAGCAGTCCGCCTTCACTATTAGGCATGTAATAGAAAGGAGAACCGAGTGTAATGACCGGTGTCGACTGTACTACGCCGTTAATAATTACACGAACTCTGCCGCTGTTCCGTTCGGTAAAGAAGATCCTTCCATCCGATGCGAAATCCAATGCCCACGGAACCTGAAGGTTGCTGCTGATGACTTGCGTCGTATAAGGATCAGATGAAGTTGTATTGGTTTTCACAGACAGTGCGCTGCTTGCCGCTGAGATGTTTCCTGCTACATCTCTTGCTTTCACAGTAAAGCTGTACGTCGTGTTGGCATTCAATCCACTGATTGCAGCGGATGTGCCGGATACAGTCGCAGCTAATGCCCCATTGTTGAATACGTCATATTGGTATACGCCTACATTGTCTGTAGATGCAGTCCAAGTTAAATTGACGCTCGATGATGTTTTACTCGGACTAGCAAGTCCAGTCGGTACAGTTGGGCTTTGAGTATCATTCTGAGTCGAGGTTGTTACTGAAAGCGGGCTGCTTGCTTCAGAAACCTGCCCTGCTGCATCTTTGGCTTTGATGGTAAAGCTGTAGGTTGTGTCCGCGGTTAATCCATTGAATGTATAAGAGGTTCCGGACACATTGGCCTGGGCCAATACTCCGTCTTTATATAAGTCATAACCCGTAACTCCCACATCGTCTAGGGATGCCGTCCAGGATATGCTTACGCTTGTGTTTGATTTGGTGTCCACTTTCAAACCTGTCGGCGCAGTTGGCGGATACACATCTCCACTGCTGTTGACCTTAACATTTTCGAAGACCGCATGGCTTAAAGCCGTTGTCTTATGGCTTGAAACCGCCAAACCAACATACAAGGAGTTGCTCAAAGAAACCGTTATACTTCCTAAGTCGCCCCAGTTGAGTCCATTATTGGACACGTATCCTTTGATCGTAGTGCCGGTACGTTCCAGCTTAATCCAATAAGGATTGGTCGAAGCAGCAGACACATCCTTTGTCGTGCCTCCAGTAGCCGTTCTGTACTGAAAACGCAAGCCATGATTCGGAGTCAGAACCAAATCGACATGCTTGGCATTGGCATTTAGCGACTCTCGGAACGTAATGCCAGCCTTTGCATATTCATTCGTATTCGTTTGCGAAGACACTAGTGCTACTATGGCTCCATTACCCGTCCAAGGCTGGTATACAAAGTTGAACTGATCGCTGGTGCCCCAAATATCTGTTCCTGCGCCACTCACTGCAAATTTGCCATTTGCGGGATCGAAGGTCGCGCTGCCCGCCAATGACGGAGACCCTATATTTTGTGCTTTCCACGGACTTGGCACAGGCCCGGCAGCCGCTAATCCAAACGATGGCAATAAGGTGAGGGTTAAACAAAGGCTCAACGCTAATGCTAACAATCTTTTACGTTGCATCATTCTAAACACCTCTTTTCCATTTTTTTTGCTTATTAGCTGTAAACGCGTACTTATTCAATCAGAATTAATAAGAAAGATTCGAAAAAAATGCAAGCATAAATGAGATGCTGGCATTGCTTCTTTCGAGTCTTTATAAAAGCTCAATCTCCACTCCTTTCTATTGTTTTTTTTTACATTTTTTCATTTTCTTATCAATTCCTACTTCAACTATACGTTTTACTTGATTTGTTAGAAAGGCATTTAAAGTTAGATAACGTATCATTTTTCTCTATTTTTATAAAAATATAAGCGCTTTAACTTTTAGGCATGAATTGAACCTTACCTGTTTACCGCATGATTTGAACCTATCACACTCAGTCTTTCCATTAAATGGCTTCCTCGTTAATCAGTTCGCCAAGCTTAACAAATTATCCTTTGACGAAACATGGCTTTTTTTAACTGATACTGTCGAAGGGAGCAATAGATTTATTACTACCTGTCTGCCCTCATTAAAATAAAAGCAATATCAACTTAACGTATATTTGAGGACCCTATAAAAAAGAACCCGAATACGTATGCATCGAGTTCAAATTATAAATAAACATCTATATATTTCCATGCCCCTCAAATCACAACAATCCCAGTTCGCGTGCGCGGGCTACAGCTTCCGTCCGTCTTTGAACTTGCAGTTTGCCATAAATTCTGCGGTTATGCCCTTTGACCGTATCTAAAGCAATGAAGAGCTTTTCACTAATCTCATGATTCGAGAGTCCTTGGGCAATAAGCTGAAGCACTTTTAACTCGCGTTGGCTCAGCGGCTCGATAAGGGACTGCGCTGGCTGGGCAGTTGGAAAATAAAATTTATCTTCGCTACTTTGCCCATCAGTTTCAAATACAGCCCTCAACTTGCCAATATAGTCCGTTATTATCCCGTGATGAGCTGTTTCAGACAATAATCCAGCCATCGGAATACCTTCATCGATAAAAATACGAATGAACCCGCCGGGCTCAGCAAGCGCCATGGCATCACCCAGCAATTGCATTGCCTTATCCTTTTCCCCATGCTTATATAGCGCGATAGTCTGCAGCACCTTAATCTTGAGCCGCTCATCTGCGTACCCCTTCTCCTCCATCTGCAAGAGCAAAGGTTCCAGAACAATCAGTACCGCGGATGTGTCTCCCTCAGCTAAATGCAGCCGAGCCTGGACGAGGGGGAGTTCGTGCTTCTGAACCAGATGAGCCGCTGCTGCCAAATTGCCCTGATGAAGCAGCACAAGCGCTTGTACGGCAGCAACCTCAGACATGCGATGTACAAAATTATGCTGGCGAACGAACTGAGCGGTTTTTGCTAAAATAGCGGCTGCGCCTGTCGGATCACCCTCGGCAAGCTTCAAGCGGGCGAGAAACAGCTCGCAAGCAACCAATCTGTCCGTACTTTCTAATTGAATCGCCAGTTGGACACTCTTTTGCCCGTGCTGCTTTGCAGCGTCCATGTCGTTCCATTCATAACTAATTCGGGCAAGGCCTAGATGTGCTTCGCAAACAACGAGCAGCGTCGTTTCACCTGCCAGTTGCAGAACGCGGCGGTAGCTCTTAGCTGCTAGATCGAGCTGATTGTCTGCTTCCTGCATGTTGCCGAGGCCGATAGTAGCCATTATGGTAATAATAAAATGGCCGATCGACTCGCTGATTGTTATCGCTTCGGTATAGGCCTTTGTTGCCGCTACGCGGTCTCCCTGTAGATGGTAGGCATACCCTAGCGTCCAAATAGTCGCTGTGCGGACAGGCAGGTTGACTGGGTGCAGATATTCCAAGGCTCGGTGCGACTGTACTAGAATCATTTCTACCTCGTGCTGAGTAACGGCCAGCGTTGCCCGAATGGCCGCAATATGTCCTATAAGATCACAGGTTTTCTCGGTTGGCTCGGCCCCTTGCAGAGCTGCTTCTGCAGCTTGCAGTTTCTGTTCGACGCCATCCAGTTGGCTGCCAAACAATAGAACCGAAGCATGGATCACCCACAACGAGGGTCTCTCATCCAGTATCGTTGATGGCAGCGACTCCAGCCAGTTCCGTACAGAGGCCATCGCGCCACGGAAGTGCAGTGGCATCCCTTTTCCTTCGATCAGGCGAGTAGCACGATCAATATCATTTGCGGCAGCCGCATGCTGAAAAGCTTCAATTTCCAGTCCATTCTCTTCATACCATTCGCTTGCTCGTACATGTAATTCTGCTACACCATTCCTTGAATCAACTGTAGGCAATGCGGCACTCTGCTGCAGCCGCTGCCGTAGCAAATCCGCAAAAAGATGGTGATAACGGTACCAACGCCGTTCATTATCCAATGGTACGATGAATAGGTTTGCTTGCTCGAGCGACTGCAAAGTTTCTTGCCCAGTCGAAGAGTTGCGGTGAAGCAAGGAAGATTGGGTAAATGCATCAGCGTCCGTCTGTTCCCCCTCTACCTTGCTAAGAACGGCATCACAAAGAGGGGCGCACATGCGATCGAGAATAGAGGTAGACAGCAAAAAAGTCTGAACGCTTTCGGACTGCTTTTGCAGCACTTCTTCAACCAAATAGTCGAGCACAAAATGATGGCTGCCTGTGAAAGACTTGATGAAACCGGAGGCGTCTTGATGTCCCTTCATAGAAATCGCAGCTAATTGCAAGCCAGCAATCCAGCCTTCTGTATGGGTTTCAAGCAGAGCAATGTCTTCAGATAGAAGTTTTAGACCCATCACCTGGTTAAGAAATCCGGCTGCTTCAGCATAATTAAAACGCAAGTCGGCGACTCGCAGCTCGGTCAGTTGGTCCCGGACGCGCAAGCGAGCCATAGGAAGATGTGGATCCTCACGGGTAGCGATAACCACGTGCATCTGTGGCGGCATATGCTCGAGAATAAAGGCAAATGCTTTCTCAACCGGCTTGGTATCAATGACATGATAATCATCAAGGACGAGGACGAAATGATCAGGAATAGCTGTGAGTTCATTGAGCAGAGCAGTCAGAATGGATTCAATTGGAGGTCCGTGAGGGGTTTGGAGCATGCCAAACACGCTTTCTCCTATACTCGCCGTAATCTTTTGCAAAGCAGCGATAAGGTAAGTCAGAAAGCGTGTTGGGTCATTATCCCCTTCGTCGAGCGACAGCCAGGCAAACGGTCGTTCACAACCGACGAGCCATTCGCTGACCAGCGTAGTTTTACCATAGCCGGCGGAGGCAGATATAAGGGTAAGTCTGCGGCTCAGTCCTTCGTTCAACCGTTCGAAAAGTCGAGGGCGGAGAACTGCATTTGGCCGAGGCGGTGGAATATATAGTTTAGTGGATAGAATTGGCGTAGACATAGATCAATTATAATAACGACAGTTCAAAGCCGTCAACAACAGCTTCTAGGCTCGCTAGGCTGGGTCAGATGCCCGTGGAGCCCTTACCTAGAATATTCGTCATGAATTCGATCACCGAGTAGGATACGACCTGCCGATCACGGTAAATGGAGCTAATAGCATCCTGCTTCGTACTTAGAATGCCCTTATGTAAAATCACTGCACGGAATCCTCTTTCCATCGCGCCATTTACGGTAAAAGTGACGCATTATTCAGCCGCAAAGCCGGAAACCACAACCAGTTCAACGCCTTGGTCTCGAAGGATCTGTTCCAAATCCGTTTTCCAAAATGCATTTGAAAACTCTTTCTCAAGTACAATATCTGTTGGTCCAATGGACACTTGAGCAATTATTTTTCTAGCTACCGGATCAATGTCATCACTTGCCCCTTCCATGTCCTGTATGTGAATGATGGTTTGCTCTGCTGCCCTCAACAAACCTGAAACATGATTTATGTATTCGCAAGCTGATTCCAATTGATGCTTGTCTATGAACTCATTCATGAATATGTTTTGCATGTCCACAATTAGTAATCCGATTTTCATGACGATCCCCTTCCATAAGTAAATTATATATGAAGTTTATCCAACTAATCTCTAGTATGTTTAATTATAATTAAACATTACCAAAACTTGAAGAGGCCTTTTATACCGATCCCCACTCCTTAGCCTTTCTTTATTTGTACTTTTTTGAGAACGAAATCGGCCTGCAATCTTTACAGGCTGTTTCAAGGTGCAAACTGCATCTTTATGTCATCAGAATATATAAATATTGAAATAATTGTTTTAACGCACTGTGGCAAATATAATTTTTTAAAAAACGATTGTTCCCAATTAAGAACAGTGTTATATTAATGACAAATGAAACAGGCTCGTCTTAAACGACTAACTGAATTTCACGATTAAAAAAAATAAATAGAATGGATACGTGTATATGAATTCAAAATTAGGTATGCAAATTATTGGAACTGCAAAGCAGGGGATTAAAAAACACCGATCTTCAAATAATCCAATCTTGAAACTGTTAGTATCCGCTTTATATGTTTTGTGGAATTCAGTGATGACTACGAATCGCATATGTGTTGATAGAAACTATCGATCAATCGTTCTTATGCGGTTGCTAAACGCTAAAAATGTTCACCAAACGACTTCACTCACCTACTTGGATCGATACCCGACTATTTTTTCAGCTTGCAGAGACTATTTCGATGGCAAACAAGATTTAAAAATACTTTCATACGGCTGCTCCACAGGCGAAGAGGTTTTAACGCTTCGTCGATATTTCCCTCATGCTCACATTATTGGTGCAGACATCAACAAACAAAGTTTAGAAATATGCAGAAAACTCCCCGTAGACGAGAAAATTAACTTTATATATTCATCACATAATGAAATCCGAAAACAAGGACCATTCGATGTCATTTTCTGTATGGCAGTTTTACAGCGGAAGCCGCAGGACACAGAAACAAAGAGAATTACGAGCCTAAAAAAAATTTATCCTTTTGAAAAATTTGAATTACAAATTATCGAGTTCGATGAGCTAATCCATCCACAAGGACTGCTAGTTGTTCACTTTACGCAATATTCAATTTGGGATACTCAAATAGCATCTAAATACGAGGCTCTCGGCGATCATAACCAAGATGATTATTTATCCCCTGTCTTTGATAAGAATAGTGATTTAATCATAAATCCACCCACTCAAAACACTATTTTTATTAAGTCCCTTAAGTAGAAATCTAGCAGTGGATTGGAATCACGTTGATATGCACCTTGTTTGTTCGCAATCTTGTAGCATAACCTAATACCCCTGATTTCGTTAATCCTACTAAGGCTTACTGTTTTCTGATTCAACCATTTTTAATTGATGTACGCGCAGGATATAACAAGAGAAGCACCACGACAAGCGACAACGTCAGAAAAACCACAGAACCGGTTATAGATATTGAAACAGCGTGTGCTAGCTCCTAGCTACCTTCATTCGATGAATGCGTTCCTTTTCCACTTGCTCTCTTGAAAAACGTGATAAGTATAGCAAGTTCAATTGATCCACCAATTTGATGTGCAACATTGACAAGTCCTGATGCTGCGCCAGCATCACGTTTATCTACACCCGTTAGTCCAAAAGAAGTGAAAGGAATAAAAACAATACCTGCCCCGATACCTAGGATCACCATAGGAATAAAGATTTGAGGAAAAAATTGAGAATCTGTAGTGATACGTCTCAACCAGCCCATTCCTGCTATTGCTTATCGTACAATTGCGAAATGTAGTACAAAGCGAGTTATAGAATCTATTCAGCTCGAAATTATCCCAAAAAGAAATTACTTCTTAGAACCACACATAATGGATGCTTAGAATGTGTTAAAATTCGTATGCCGTTTCCCCCTGCTTCGCTCATCCTTTTACTGTATCTCTCTACTGAAGAGGGATCAACTTGATATGAACCACATTTGTCAGAAATACAAAAGCCACCTCACGGTGGCTTTTGTTATTCAGCTAGTAACATAAGTTGTTTGAGTTACAAAATCTTTAGCGTAGTCAACGCAGCTAAATGATTTCCACTCAGCTGTTGAACTTATGTACCATCACTTGGCCAATACTTTGTAGCTAATTCTCTTTCATTCTGAAGAGCGTAAACGTTTGAGCTAAGGAGACATTTACTGATTTTTTGGCTTTCGCATCTTTAATAATTACGTGTTGGACGTTGTCTTTATGTATTAAGAAAATTTTAAAAATATGGAACTTTTCAAGCTCTGCGTTGTCTATTTATTGGAGGTGAGACGGTTGGAGGAGGAGTACCTTAGGCATCTCTCACAAATTGGACCACATGAAATCGATCAAATTATCAGGAAATATTGGAAGGATGTGTGGAATTACTCGTATGTAATGACTCAAAAACACGATATGGCCGATGATATTGCGCAGGATACTTTCATTCGGGCTATTCGTTCTATTGCTTCGTTCCGCGGTGAAAGTACCGTGAAAACATGGCTGCTGAGAATAGCAAGAAATATAACAATAAATTATAAACGTTCGGCTTTTTTTCGCAAAATCGTGCTAAAAGATTTCATACAAAATGACATCTCCGCTCCTTCCGCGGAAGCGACTTATTTTGACGAGCAGTTCGTGGACCGGATATGGGAACTGGTGCTTCGGCTACCGATGAAACAACGTGAAGTAATTCTGTTGAATGCCCATTACCAAATGCCACTTGGAGACATAGCAGATGTACTTGGACTGCCAGAAGGAACGGTCAAGTCAAGACTGCATCGCGCCAGATTGAAGCTTGACGAGTGGCTGAAGGAAGAGCAGCAATACAATGGCAGCAGGGGGAACTAATAATAAATTATGCGGACCATCTAGTCCCGTCAACTAGCCATTTAACCCATGAAATAAAGGAGGCGGATTCCGATGAATCCTAAAGAACCTCAATGGTACACACGTCTTTCCACAGGTCCTCATCGCGAAGAGTCACGACCAACATTAGGCCAACTGCAATTGATAAAGGAAGAGGTGACAAAGATGAGAAAACAACGATGGTTTTGGAAAACGTCTGCAGCAGCCGTCTGTATTGCTATAAGTTCATTTATCGTATTTGCTTGGTTATTCCCGATGAAACTGACAAATCCGGCTGCTGACCCCGCCATTGATCAGACTTTGAGACAGGTCATTACAGAGAGATATCACACTCTTAAAATCTCGGATTTTGAAATGGATGAAATTGTGCATAAAGAATGGACAAACGAAGGTGTGGCTGTATTTTATACAAGAAATTACGGTCTCAAAGATGAAGAATATGGGGATTTAAACTTGGAGTATTGGGAGAAGACGCTGTTTGGATACAAATGGGTAACAGGGGGAAGTTATCAGTACAGCAGTCTGGACAAATTAAAGCAGAGTCGGAGTCTAATCTTTGAATATGTACCGGACGGGTCGGAGAAAGCGCCTCTTCAGATTGTCTATGGGGAATCGTTTCATCCGGATGTAGTTAATATTCAATTGACTGATAAGCAGACTCATTATAAGCAGATTGCGAAAATGATCCATATACCGGATGGCCGGACGATTTGGTTTGTCCATTTCCCACTTGCCATGGGTATGCACATCGAAATTCAAGGACTGGATGAGGCCGGAAAAACTTTGGTGACAAATAACCTGGAAATGCCGGTAAAGACAATGGAGAAGTGAGTTGAACATTAGAAAATAAGGGTACGTACGGCAGATGAAAATGTATGCTGTGAAGACCTCGAATCCATTACCGGACTACGTCCAGCAGTAGTGTTAGAGGAAACCGGACACCACCATTGCCCCTTCATTCAGTTTCTAGAGATCTGCTTCTAAAGTACCAAGAGCACCTAGCAAACCTCGACCAGTCCATAGATGCTCTGGCTGCAGAATTACATGAGTATGAGTTGATCTAATCGATACCCCGCATTGGCACCAGAATTGCTGCAAAAATGCTGGCAGAAATTTTTTTAATATTTAAGGTTTATTCTAATAGATTACCATATTCAAATTAACCTTGCAGAAATTCATTCTCTCTTTTCGATGTAAAGTGCCGGGATGACACCATTCGGCGCTTCGGAAGTGTAATTCTTACCTTTGTACCTGTCCCTATTTTGCTTTGGATTGCAACCCCATACGACTTATCAAAATGGAGCTTGATGCGTTCGTCCACATTTCGGATGCCATAGCCAATGCTCGTACCATTAACATTAAAAATTTGATCAAGCGTTTCCTGACTCATGCCGAGCCCGTTATCCTGTATCTCAAATACAAACGTGTCTTTATCTTCATAAACTCGAATCCAAATCGTTATCAATTCGTCAAACCACGCGTGTTCAAGCGAATTTTCAACAAACGGCTGTAAGATGAATTTGACGATTCCGTAAGGCAGAGTAACAGGACCGATTTCATTTCTAAGTCCGTTTTGGTAATAAAGTTGTTTAATTTTTGAATTTTAATGAATTCACTAATTAAATCTTCTGAAGGATTCCCCCCTTTTTTCCAATTATCGTTGTGATGTAATCTTTTATTTTAGCTATTGTTTCTTGTTGCACTTTGAAGAAATGCTCCTTATTCTCCGATTCTCTTAAAACTTCAGAATTAAGGCCAAATACTAGTTTTGCCCACATTTTAAATATTCTAAACAGTTTTTGAATTGACGTTGTCCTGAATTGGACGATGCATCGCTGTAATGAAGTCAAAAAAAAGTAAGACCCTAGGTATGAATTCCTAGGGTCTTACATGTTAATAATTCTCATCAGTTTTGGCAAACACGTCAGGTGATACACGCCCCTCAATCCACCAATCAATTACATTTGCTAAACCCGCAAATGCTGCACTGCTTGCAGCCCTCAATACTAATTAATGAAGCGGAGCCGCAGGATGGGCATAAATCCCGCGATGTGATTTCCACATGATGATGAGCGTTTTCCGGTAAATCAACCATTGCAGTTTCTTCATAAGAAAGGATATTTGATTCAACCTGTGCTTCAATCGAAACAGCCTGCTCCTCTCCACTCGCCAGATGCAGCTCGAGCGATTTGGCTACAGCGTCGGCGATCGACTCCACTCGATTCACCCCAAATCCAATCGCTCCAGTTCCGCCGATCCCTTTCAGGTGCTTAATGAGCAGCTTCACCTTATTTCCATGATCGCCATAACGCAGAAATAGCGAACAGACACGTCCCAATGCTTCAGCCATTGCAAAAACATCCGAGCCCGCCTTACCTACGTTCAAAAATATTTCGGCTGGCGTGCCGTTCAAGTCGTTAATCGTAATATATGCCATGCCAAATGGCGTATTTACTTTATAGGTTGCACCTCGAAGCACCTGCGGCCGGCGTTTGTATTGCTTATCGACCACCAGCTCCGTTGGAACGGAAGGAACCGAAGCCTCGACCAAATCCGCATCAAAATAGGTGTCACTGCCCTCATCTGGTGAAATAGCGGAATTCGATTGCTCCTCGTCTATTTCTGTTTTTGTCTCCGTGAAATCTTCCTTCTTCGTAGAAAGCACCTGTACATCACGGCTTCCATCCCGATAAATCGTTACACCCTTGCAGCCGAGCTCAAATGCAAGCTCATAAAGCCGGCCTGTCTCTTCAACCGTGAAGTCCGCTGGACAATTGGCCGTTTTCGAGATCGAGCTGTCTACCCAGCGCTGGATCACAGCCTGTACGCGAATATGATCCTCCGCCGACAAGCTCATTGATGTCACAAAGTAATCGGGCAGCGCCTCACCCGGATGCTTTTCCTTCCAATCTGCAGCAATGGGAACATCTTGCTTGTCAAATCCCAGTCGGCTCTGACGGAAGTATTCAAATGCAAAATAAGGCTCTATCCCCGTGGAGGTTCCGACCATTGTCCCCGTACTTCCCGTAGGCGCCTGAGTAATGACTGTCACATTACGCATGCCCCTCTTAGCAACTGCTTCACCAATCTCCGGAAACTCGGCGATCATATGCTTCATAAATCCGCTTTGCACATATTTTTCTGCATCAAACGCTTGAAAGGAGCCCTTCTCTGCAGCAATTTCGGTTGATGCCAAATAGGATTCACGAGCCATAAACGCATACAGCTTATCTAAAAAAACCAAGGATTCCGAGCTGCCATAGCGAACACCAAGCTTAATCATCAGCTCTGCAAGACCCATCGTTCCAAGTCCGATGCGACGCTCAAGCTTCTGATTGCGCTCATTTTCCTCAAAATGATACGGCGTCTTATCAATTACATTATCGAGAAACCTTACGGACCATTTCGTCACTTTGGCTAGTTCATCCCACGCGACATCATGCTTTTCCTCATCATAGAACTTAGATAAGTTCACAGCGGATAAATTGCATACGCCCCAGCCAGGCAATCCTTGTTCTCCGCAGTTATGGACAACCATCCCATTTGCAATTAATGAGTTCGTAACGGGTTCCGTAATATCATATACTTGGACCAATTCCGCTGCAGCAACGGAAACCACCTTCGCTACAAACTTCTCATTTTTACGTGATTCACGAGCAATGCTTTCAAGAGCAGCTTGCTTCCTTGCAATCCATTTAAATCCGATTTCCTCTTTAAATGCAACGATATTATTACCGCTCAAAATCAGCTCATAAAACGGTTTGCCTTCATATGTCCGCTGCTCCCCGTTTTTCTTTGTGTACGTAAATAGTCTTTGTTGTGTCTTACTGCGGCTATAAATATGACCATGTATGCCGAAATTCAATAATAGGAGCTGGACATCCTGCAGCAATTTTTTTGAAGACGACGTTAGACGAACGGTACGATGCATGTCATCTTTGTCATAAACCGTTCCATCCGCACTAAATAAAGCTTGCAGGTAAGCAACCACGGTCTTCTTTGAGGCAGTGAAAATCGTTTCAGGAACCTCTTTTTCGCCTGCTGGTACAGCTTTTACACCTAATTTTACGAGCTGCTCTCGAAAAGCTTTACGCCACCAAAACAGTTGACTCGTACCGTTTTCTCTACTAAACAACTTGGCCTCGGCACCGCTGAAGTTCTTTCCGGCTTCGATCATAAGAGGAATGACATCTTCATCCTCTTTGCCAAATACCATTCCGATATCGCCGCGTTTGGAGAGCCACCCATCCCCTGTCAACCAGCCCAAAAACATGCCCCATTGTTCTCCGAGCTCGTCATGCTGAGCAAATTCACCTTTTCCAGATTGAATATACACGGTATCATTCTGGGTTAACTGCTGTGCTTCCTTCCAGCCATCTACTGTAAATACCCGATGCTCGGGTGTAACTTTAAGTTCCATCCCGTTGCCTAGCGTAATTTTCATCGTTTGTCTGTAACCTGTTGGAAAAACAGTTGCTGATCGCATATAAGTGCCAACTGTTTCATAGCTTCTGCCGCCGACGACGCGGGCTTGCTCTACCAATCGATTGTCCGTAGCAACTAAAAATGATTGATTGCCAACCTGTTTCAACAAATCCTCAATTCGTATCAAGCCGAACTCCGTAGCTATACGGGTATCCGGATGAAAACACGGATTAGTACTAATAATCGGATTAAAATACCAGCTGTTCGACATTTGGTTGTAGTACTCCATAAAAACGACGCCGGGCTCTGCGGATTTCCATGCCGATTCGATGATCGCATGCCAAATCTCGCGAGCTCGCACGGTTTTGTATGGGATGATTCTTTTGCCTAGCCGCTGCCACTCCTCAATATCTCCCGTCCACAGCTCATCGTAGCCTGCTTCCTTTGTATCCGGGAACATAAGCTCCCAGTCCGAATCTTCTTTAACAGCTTGCATGAACGCATTGCTAACGCAAACCGACAAATTCGCATTCGTCACTTGGCCCATCGTTTGCTTAACCGTAATAAACTCCAGCACATCCGGATGCCAATCATTTAACATAAGCATTAAGGCGCCGCGACGGCTTCCTCCCTGCTCAATTAATCCAGTCGTGTAGCTGAACAGTCCTCCCCATGAGACGGCACCGCTGGATGATCCGTTTACCCCCGCGACTATCGCTCGGCGAGGTCGCAATGAAGACAGATTCATTCCCACTCCGCCGCCGCGCGCCATAATCTCGGTCATCTCGCTGAGCGTCGTTATGATGCCGCCTCTGCTATCCTTGGGCGAGGGGATAACGTAACAATTGAACAACGTCAGCTCCTCGCTCGCACCTGCCCCTGCGGCGATCCGTCCACCGGGCACCAGCTTCCAATCTTCCAAAATATATTTGAATTTCTGCTTCCATTCCATCTGCTTCTCACGATCAGCCTCAACGGAGGCCATCGCTCCCGCGAGGCGATCCCACATTTCCTCTGGAGTCTTCTCAACCGTAAGCGTCAGCTTCTCAATGCTAGACGCAATATGCTCCCCGCTTCTAAGCTTAACCGTAACGCTGTTTCCTTCACGAGCGATTACTTCCCCGACTTCCTTCGCCGGAAATTTCGGATCATCCTTCGTCAGGACGAGTACGATATCCCCGATCAACGTTTTGCTCGTATCTGCATTTTTCCAAGCGTACCGATCCAAAAATATTTTCTCGCTTAATCCCTCAAGTCGCTTGCTGTTAGACATCTCCATCGCTGCTACTTCCTCCTTCGAGCTTCCGCGCTGCAAGCATATTTACGATATTATATGCAATTAGCACAATATATTGTGTGTTAAAGCCATTATACAACACTACATATTGATCCACATGCTCGTTAATGGCTAAATATAGCAGCCTGCCCCGCTTACATGGCCTCTCTCACACTTATGCTTGTCCATTCTCTTTTTTAATCGCCTTCTTATTATTATTGGATGAAAAGGCAATACTGATTACAACTTATCCTTTTTAATGCCGAAGGAGCTGCTTAAGATGACTATCCCGACAACGCCGCAGGCTGCCTCAGCCGAAGCCGGCACTTCAATCGTTACGCGCAAGCTTCATCCTTTAGTCGATTTGCAGTGTGACCGCACCTGGTTTGAGGAGCTGCAAAATCGTCTCTCCAAAAACGGACCATGGGATGATTGGACGTTATATCAGCTCGCTATTGAGGCTGAACAAGCGAAGCGAATTGAAAGCTTCGAGGAATTGCTATGTTTGCGTTCGCTGCCATCCTTCGAGCCAATGCCGCATCAAATCAGCACCGCTCGCAAGGTTGTCCATGAAATGGGCGGCCGTGCCATTCTTGCCGATGAGGTTGGCCTTGGCAAAACGATAGAAGCAGGTCTCGTTCTCAAAGAATATATTGTGCGAGGACTAGCGAAGCGCATCTTAATTCTCGTTCCTGCCTCCCTTGTGCTTCAATGGGTGCGCGAGCTCAATCAGAAATTCGGCATATCCGCCGTTGCCCAGAAGAAGGAGCATACATGGGGTTATGATGTTGTCGTCGCTTCTATCGATACCGCTAAGCGTGATCCCCATCGCGAGCTTGTCCTTGGGACCGACTACGACATAATTATTATCGACGAGGCGCATAAGCTGAAAAACAAGAAGACGACAAACTACCAGTTCGCCAATCTGTTGCGTAAAAAATATTGCTTGCTCCTTACGGCTACGCCGATTCAAAACGATATGGATGAGCTGTTCAATCTCATTACGCTGCTTAAGCCTGGACAGCTAGGCGGGCAAAGTGATTTCGCCGCGAACTTTGTTGTCGACAAGCGGCTTCCGAAAAACGAGGATCAGCTGCAGGAAGCGTTGTCAGGCGTTATGATTCGCAATCGGCGCGGAGACGGCGGCATCCATTTTACAAAACGTTTTGTCAAAAATATTCCGCTTACGCTGTCAGAGGAAGAAAAGGCGCTCTACGATGCGGTTACAGGCTTCGTGAAAGAGCGCTATGAAGAGAGCGGCGGCGATTTATCGAGCATGCTCTCCCTCGTCACGCTCCAGCGCGAAGTATGCAGCAGCCGCGATGCCGTATTTTTGACGCTGGTCAACCTGTTTAAGAAGACATCAGAGGATTCTCCAATGCGTCCAAAAATTTGGGAGCTCGTAGAGAAAATACGCAATATCAAAGCAAATACGAAAGCGGAAAAAGCGATGGAGCTTGTCAAGGAAATGAATGACAAGGTCATCATTTTCACCGAGTACCGGGCAACTCAGGAATATTTACTTCAGTTTTTCCGCGCGCAAAATATGGTTGCCGTTCCCTATCGAGGCGGCATGAACCGCGGCAAGAAGGACTGGATGATGGATTTATTCCGCGGCCGCGCGCAAATTTTGATCGCTACAGAAGCTGGCGGCGAAGGCATAAATCTGCAATTTTGCCACCATATGATCAATTTCGATCTGCCGTGGAATCCGATGCGTGTGGAACAGCGCATTGGGCGCGTCCATCGCCTTGGCCAGAAGGAAGACGTCAAAATTTACAATCTATGCACCATCGGCACGATCGAGGAGCATATCGTCAATCTTTTGCATGAAAAAATCAATCTGTTCGAGCTTGTCATTGGAGAGCTGGATCATATCTTGGAGCGCTTTGAGAAGGGGGACGGCTCGCTTGAGCAGCGCCTTGCACGAATGCTGCTTGAAGCTGGCAATGAAAAGGAATTAAAAAACAAAATCAATCATTTAGGCTCCTCGCTTAGCCGGATTCGCGACGAGGTGATGACAGGCGAAACTCCGCAGCCAGCAAGTCCCGATCTGCTCGTCAATTTGGATTCGCTTGGACAAACCGTGGAGGTGCAGCCTTGAACGAGAAGCAAGTGCACAAATTCGTAAATCGTTACCTAGAAGCGACAGAGTGCTCTATTTTAGAGAAATCGCCCATCCATTTTACGGTCAAGCTCTCTCCTCTCGCTGACCGCGAGCTTACGAATCGGCCCTATTATTGGAGCTTCGTGGACCGAGTCGGCGCGGAGCCTGAGACGATGACTTTCCTCTTTGTGACGGATAAGAACAAATATGACGCTGCTGAGGAAATGAAAAAAAATGAAGCTGCAGCCATTCCGCAAGATCCAGCTATCACGTCTCAAGATGCGGCGGCAAATGCCGCGCTTGGACGCTCACTTGGCTTCGTGCATGGCAGCTTGGCCGCGCCTGCCCGCGTCCCGCGCGAAGATTTGTACTTTGGCGCGCGCAAGCTGGATATGCTGTTTGATGCAGCCAAAGCGAAGGGCAGCTTCGTGTATCTCTTTCAGGAGCCGGATAAGCGCAGCAGCAATCCTTTCAGCTCTACGCCGTATACCGCCTGGCTGGGCGTCAACATGCGAGTTGAGTTCGCATGCGACCGCAAGCGCGAGGAGATTCACAGCTACGGGGTTTCACTTGCGACCGGCCAGTGCGTGGAGTTATTTTATGATCGACTGCTCACTCACAAGCTTACACCGCGCCTGCCAGCCAATATCCATATCACCAAAAACGGCATCTCCTTCAACAAGGCGCTTGGCATCGTCGAGCAGGCGCTCGAGCGAAAGCTTCGCAGCTATGATTACAGCTGGGCTGAGAGTGCCTCAGCCAGGCTCGAGGAGGAGCTCGAGCGGATCAGCGGTTATTACGAGCCGCTTATAAAGAATTCGCTTGAAGAAAATAAGCCGGCGATTCGCGAGCAATTCGAACAACGGCAATCCGAAATTAAGTGGCAATACGAGCCCCGTGTGACTGCGTCCGCCATTAACTGCGGCATCTTTCATCTCGAGGGCATCGATTGACGGTAATTAGACGATTTCCCCATGGATACGTCAAAAAAAGGCGGTCGCAAGGCCGCCATCTCGCGACAGGTTGCAACAGCCTTCTTAAAGCATGTCCCTTACAATAGCATAGAGGTGATAAAAGGATGCAAAAAAAGTTGATTAAGCTAACAGCGGCTTGTGTGTTAACCGCTATTGTATTATATGCCGGCGGTTTGCAGCCGCAGCCTGCGGCAGCCATAGCAAATCGTGCGACGGCTTATGAGCCGCTTGAGCAGCAAGCGCAGCGCTGGGTGGACGAGCTTGCCGAAGCGCCATCTTTTGAAGCATGGAAAAAATCTTCACTCGATATTTCACCGATTGGACCGGGTACACACAGCTGGCTTGTCCTTGTGAAGCAAAACAGCGAAACGGTTGGATACCTCATTGTTCATGCCGTTGAGGCTGGCGGATTCCAACTCGGCGAATATGGGACAAGCCATAACCCTTTATTCGATGAGCGTACACTTTCTAGATCGATAAAGCAGCTGGAGCTGTTGCAGCCCGCCTCCAACACCGAAGCCCTTTATATTCATCCGCTTCTGGCTGCCTGGAAAATAACAGCGGATAAGGAAACCTATTACACAGATGCCGCTAGCGGCGAGGTGCTGCCCGTGCAGCCAAGCGATTGGCAAGCAGCGTCAACAATGAAATTGACGAATGCGAAGCAAATGGCAGTAGCTGATCACGCGACCCTCTTGAAGCAAGTAACGATTTCCTCATTCAACACGTTTGCGAAGCTGCCATGGCTGACCAAGAAGCCTCTTCCATTAAGCACCAGCTCTTATTCCTCTTTGTTCACCAATCTCAACAACAAAGAACAACTCCGCTATACCTCTGAGCTGTTCGATGGCCAAATGCTATATGTGTGGTCGGTAGTCGGCTATAACAAATGGAATACAGGATCTATTTACGTGGCGCTTGAAGCAGATGAGAATGGCTCAGATCGCCGTTATATCCCCTTAACGCTGCTGATCGAGCTTGGCCATTTTTACCGATGACGCTCAGATCTGCCTCGCCACCATAGCATAATGCTCATAGGCCCATATCCGAACCACCTCGTCAGCCATGGCTCTCTACGCGCTTTGGCTGACGTTCTTTGTTGCTTTCTTTCTTCCCTCGGTGTTTCCATATAGTTCACAAACCGCTCAGTCACATATTTTACGTACTCATCGCCCTTCGCCATTTGCCCAGCTCCTCTCTCCCTATTCGAATAAGATGATGTTATAAAGTTTGCCCTGCAGCAATCGAATGTAAACATGCATGAGTTTTCCTCCAAAAAGCCACGCTATACGGTAAGTCAAAGTGATCTGGAGGAAAATTTATTATGCTTCGTAAAATAGCACTCGGCATTATCGTGCTGTGGCTTGCAGCTCTTACCAGCTCATCAAGCGCTCAAGCTTGGCCTCTTCTGCCGGTCGGTACCGATCCGGATTGGGCATTGCCGTCTACGGTCGTGATCATTGATGTTGGGCATGGCGGCATCGACGGAGGGGCATCCTCTGCCGATATTCTCGAGAAGGACATCAATTTAGCAGTCGCCCGCAAGCTATATTTTATTTTACGCAGCCAAAATATTCCCTCTGTTCTAAATCGAACTGCCGATTACGCGTTAAGTGATGACAATCGCTGGCATATTACACGCTCCAGGCATCGCAAGGACTTGTCGCAGCGCCATCAGCTTACGCAGGAGATTGAGAGCGAGCTGCTCGTTAGCCTCCATGTGAATTGGTCGAAAAAAAGCTCGCAGCATGGCCCTCTCGTTCTGCATCAGAGCAGCGGAGAAAGCTCCTTGCTCGCTTTTTGCATTCAGGATGCGCTTAATCGACAGCAAAATACAGCCTTCCTCCCGCGGGAGGGAAAGCCGTTTTATTTGCTCAATCGCGTTCAGCAGCCTGCCGTTATTGTCGAAATGGGCTTTATCAGCAGTGTTAAAGACCGAACCATGCTTACCAATCCACAGCGTCAGCAAGAGGTTGCAGCCGCTATCGCCTCAGGAATTGGGCAATACAAATGGATCGTTCATTGAACCGCCTCTAACCAGCTCGGTCAGCTTCACAAATTGCACACTTTGCTGCATCGCTGGAATGTACTGCTGCAGAACGGCTGCTGTCTTGAGTCCCGCAGGTCCAACATGTCCGATGGTGATGCAGCTCGCGTGCAATTCCAGATGCTTGCGCAGCTCGTTAATTTGCTTTGATATATGCTGAACCGTGTAGACATCATCGAGAAAAACATCATTGGAAACAATCGGGACACCGAGCTCCGCCGCTATTTTGGGTACAACCGTTTTGTAGGTCGTTCGGCTATCGAGAAAAAACAAACCCCGCTCCTTGCATACGCCTAGCACGATTCGCATTATTCTCTCGTCAGCCGTCACCTTAGAACCCATATGGTTATTCATGCCGATTGCATGCGGCACATCGTTAATCGCATCCTCCACACGCTTGCGAACGTCTGCATCGCTCAAATCCGTCGTAAGCGCACCTGGACCAAGCCACTTTTTCAGTCCCTTATTCGGCTCCATCGGCATATGGACGATCACATCGTGTCCAAGCCTATGCGCTGCCTCCGCATCCCGCTTAGTTGTCGGCATAAAGGGCATAATCGCTGCCGTTATTTTCACCGGAAGCTTCATCATTTCCGACGTGCCGTTCATCCCGTTGCCAAAATCGTCAATTACGATCGCGACAGTCCGAACTTCCTTCTCCTCTGAAGCAGCTGCCCTATGCTTTAACGCAGACTGAGCATATATTCGATCATATCCAGCATTGCTCACAGCGAAAACTAAACTGCACATACACATCACAGCAATAGCCGACATCATGAGTAAACGCCTGTTTCTGCTTCTCTTTTCCACGTTCATATTATCAGACCATCCATCCTGTTTGCTCATTGCTGCATACACCCCTCATCTTTTACTATCATTGTTTGTGAAGAGGCTGGAAAATATGCTTAAAATATAGAAGTCTTAGGAAATTTTGCTTTTGGTTTATGTCGCAATAAACGAAAAAAGAGCAAAAGAAAGAGGCCCACTCTAGAGCTAGGCCTCTTCTTCCTGCAGTCGATTCGATTAAAACTTGCTCACGACATCCAGCGTGACTGCTTCAAGCGTAATGTTGGCAAGTTTATTTTCCATCGCCTGCTGCGCTTCATTAAAAGCCGCTTCAAGCGATGATTGAATATTTCGGCCAACCGGACATGCCGGATTCGGCTTCTCATGAATAGCAAACAGCTCGTCTTGACCATTGTTATGGACAGCATTGTATATATCCAAGAGCGTAATTTCGCTTGCCGGTCTAGTTATGACGGCTCCCGCCACGCCAGCGCTTGTAGCGACGAGGCCAGCTTTATTTAACAATCCAATAATTCTGCGAATGACGACAGGGTTCGTATTCACGCTGCCAGCAATATAATCTGAAGTCAGTCGTGCCGCCTTATTTGTCTCCAATAAGGTCAAAATATGAACCGCTACCGCAAATCGATTGCTAGTCAACGCATTCACCGCCTGTCAAAAAATAATGATGATACCTTCCCGCGACAAAATTGACTGTCCAGCCGGTTGCCATGTAAGCATTATAGTTACACGGTGCATCCATTGTCAAACTTTTGACGCGGTTTGCGCAACAGGCTCAGCAGCAAAGGTTACCTTCCCATCTGCCAACGAAGCCACCCTCGCCAAGGAATGTACGCGATAGCCTAGCTCGATAAGCTTCTCGCGTCCTGGCTGGAACGCCTTCTCTATGACGATGCCGATACCCGCCACCGTACCACCCGCCTGCTCAACGATGCGCGCCAAGCCAAGCGCAGCATCGCCGTTCGCTAGAAAATCATCAATGATAAGGACGCGATCTTCCTCAGACATAAATTTGCGCGATACGGTAACCTCGCTCTCCTCCTGCTTCGTGAAGGAATAAATCTTCTCGGTATAAAGATCGTCCTTGAGCGTTAACGACTTGCGCTTGCGTGCAAAGAGCAGCGGAACATTCATCGTTAATGCAGCCATGACAGCCGGCGCAATGCCTGAGGATTCAAGCGTAAGTACCTTTGTAATGCCTTCTTCTTCAAATAAAGCAGCGAAGGTTTGGCCAATGCTGAGCATAAGCTGCGGATCAACCTGATGATTGAGAAAGGAGTCCACTTTCAGTACATTCCCGTTTAGGACAATTCCTTCCTCTAAAATTTTTTGCTCTAATTGCTTCACAGCATATTCCTCCATTTATATAAAATTTTGTTGACATTTACACGTAATTAATGTTAAGATATTTTCTGTTGAAACAAAATACGCGGTCGTGGCGGAATTGGCAGACGCGCTAGATTCAGGTTCTAGTGGTGTAACAGCCGTGGAGGTTCGAGTCCTCTCGACCGCATCCTAATTAGGTTTACAGACTATTTTAGACGAAGTTTAATCTAATGGTCAATGATTGACTCCATTTTGTAAATACAAACCACTGATTATTATAATAATCAGTGGTTTTTTTGTTGCTTAAAAAACATATAAAAACGACCAACAGCGAAGTTAGTCGTTAGCACATCCATTACTTTCCCATCACTGACTTTACGTACTTCTCAGCCTTGTAGTCCTTCCTGATTTCATGCAGGACATTACTATTAGCTTCACTCCAAGACTCCAATATCATTCTTGGCTCTGCTTCAATTATTCCTTTAGCCGCTGCTATATCATCTTCCTTGAATGCATCCATAATTTTTATCAAATCAGCTCTATCAAGCAGCTTTACATGATTTACTCCTGCCAGGGTTTCACATGGTTCTGTGAAAGTGGCTGTCGCAATCACAATTGCCTTCTTAGCTTTGTAATAACGCATACATGAGAATACTTCCTGCACAGCGCTAATGCCAACAGAATCAGAGTATCGCTTGGCCTGTACTACATTTCTTATACCCTCACGATCAGTAAAAACCACATCTGCTCCAAAATCTCTACTATTCGTTGTCTTATAAACGCCTGAGTATCCCAGCTCAATCAGAAGCCTATACAGATACATCTCAAACTCAGAGCCGTCTTCCATCTTGTCAATATCTGTAATATCAATTTCCTTTAAGTTATAATTTTCTTCAAAAGGCTGACTAAAACTCTTATTATCCGGTTTATTTCTTACTTTAAACCCAATAATAGCTGCCACACAAAAGCCGATGATTAAAGCTAATACGATGTAACCAATCACAAAAGAAACCTCCATCTCAACTTTATATATCAATGAATAGAGTAATGAAACTTAGACCATTCGATCTACTACTCAATGAATTAATAGTTAAATCTTACCATGGTTTGTCGAAACAGGATAGAGTTCACATACACACTCATAGGCTTAAGAAAAGCACCATCGGATGATGATGCTTTTATAGCTTCTCATTTATTGAATAAAATCTATACTTTCCTTCTTACTAATTTATTTCCAACCCAATCAAAAACGAGTGTTAATCCCTTTTCCCTTGGTTTCCACCCTTGTTCAATTGCTTCTAAAATAATAATAGCAACTTCTTTTGGTTTTAATATTTTTAAGTTCAAATCATCAACATATGGAAATTCGACCCAATAATCATTAGTATCTGATTCTATATGCACTTCAATTCTTCGTCCCTGTTCCTGCCCATGTTCTGCTACTAACAAGATACATCCTCTTGTAGTTGCGGAGATAATCCACCTGTATTCTTCATCTTCTACAACTATTTTCCTAGATCGTTTTTTACTAAGTGTCATATATTCACCCTCAACCGTTTGTAGATAAATTCCATGTTTTTCTAACGAAATGTTCCTTAAAAACTGCCTTAAATCTTGGCTTAAAATCAATTTCTAATGTTTGTAGAATTTCATCTTGGCACAGCGTGATTAAAACACTAGAATGTTCTTGTTTGTTCGCCACAATTTCAAATCTGTCTACTCTTTTCAAATCAAAATAAGATATAACTTCATCTGAACGCAAATCCTCAGCCTTTACTTTCACTTGACCTGAGGAAGGTGAAATGGTGACAACAAACTTCTCATTTTTATTTGAGAACCTAGTTAGTGGCTTGGTTATATATAAAAGATAAATTCTTAATTTCAGCATCTAATAATACTGGTTCACATTCAAATATTTACAGTAGTTCATAGAAAAGCATCCAATTTTGATATTACTTGCTACAAAATATGGTATAATTTCTGATCCAATAATAATATACCAAGAAGTTAATACTTTAGAAAATCCATTTAATTAAAATTCGCATAGGAAAATTGTGAATTATTACACTTAAACTATCGGGTGCTTTAGTTGAATAACGAGTACAGTCACTTCCTTCTTGGATGTGGCTGTTTTCACACTTCATCATACAAATTAAGAGACACATTCGTAATTCCTTACTTCTTGAATTTAGCTCTAATCAGTACTATTACCCCACCAATAAAAATACCTACAATTGCCCACGTTGCAATAAATAATATCGAATCCATGATATACGCTCCTAATTTGATACAATTTTCAGTGAATGAAATCAAACTCTTATTACAATATGTTTAATTATTGTTATTTACTTTTTTTTCCATTATCAAAACTGCGCTCAAGTACTTCTCACAAGTTAAAATAATAATTCCATCACTCCCCTACTGACTGATTTTCGAATTCAATTGTTTTTGGAATGATCGAATGGTCAGGCATGAGTTTCGTGCTTAAAAGTCTCCCCAATTTTACAGATGGAACCTCAACCAAATAATACATTATCGTTGCTATAACAAATGAAACAATAAATGAAAGAACTAAAATTGATATGACTGGCATCTTTCCAGATAATGAATATAGGAGTGTCAACATTACAATTAAATGATACAAATAAACACTATAGGATATTTTACCTACAAAATGTATTGGCTTAAACAGTAAAATCGACTTTAATGTTTTAGAGTTTAAACTAAATAATATGAAGATACAACATCCTAAAGCAATAGCCCAATCATTTATTATAAACATATGCAACAAAGAATGATTAGGCAGCACTAGCCAAACGTACATATAAAGAGTCAATCCAATAACTAATAATGCAATTTTGAAGGCAAATGATAATCTGTTATATCGTTCACTGAAATCTCTCTTATATTTTGCAAGCAAAGCTCCTAACATAAAGAACGCAACATAGTGTGGTGTGAGTAGATAAGAAGAATAACCAGCACGGAATGATGTTATATCGTAGGAAAACAAATTGAGAAGGATATAATAACTCAAAAAGTATATGACAGGTATAGAAAATAAAATAATCGCATTAACGCCTTTATTATTGCGAACTATTAGCCACATAATCAGAGGGAATATTAAAGAAATTCTCATCTCATGAATTAGCGACCATATGACAGGATTTAGATTCATAGTGTCAAACTCTTTTAAAAGAATGAAATGATTGACAATCATCTCAGTTGTAAAAGGAGTTGACCATATCGTATTAGCCCAATCGCTTACTCCTGTAATATTGCTAGGTGATAATATGCTCATTAGGAGCATGATTAGCAATATAGATATAGCACTCGGTATCAGGATCCTGCATATTCGTCTTATTAAATAATGTCTGTACTTTGATTGTTTATTATTGTGATAGGGAAGAGATAGAACAAAACCGCTTAAAATAAAAAACAAAATGACGGATTCATGACCAAGCCAGAATAAATGCAGAGGAGTGTTATTTAACTTCTCAACAATGTTGGTGCTTGGAATGATAATCGAAATGTGAGCCAAAATTACTGAAGTTGCAGCAAGCCCTCTGATTGAGTCTAATTGTTCTAAACGCTGATTTGTTTCCAAAGTTCAACACCAGTCCCCAAAATCAAATTTTCCAATTGATAATAACATAAAAATCCATAACAGGTATGTCGAACCATGTAATTGGATGGAAAAAATTCTAAAGGTCATGACAATAGGCAAAAGAAAGTTCGAACTTGGAGGAAACTCATGAAAGCAATTGTATACACAAATTACGGGCCACCTGAGGTTCTTCAACTCAAAGAGGCAGAAAAACCGACTCCGAAGGACAAAGAAGTACTGGTAAAAGTTTATGCGGCATCCGTGAATTCATGGGACTTGGATCTCCTGACAGGCACGCCGTTCCTGGTTCGACTTGAAGGGCTTTCAAAACCAAAATACAAAATACTCGGTTGTGACATAGCAGGGCGGGTAGCAGCGGTTGGCACAAACGCAACAGAGTTTCAGCCAGGCGATGAGGTATTCGGGGACATATCCGGGTGTGGTTGGGGTGGTTTTGCCGAGTATGTTTGTGTTCCTGAAAGTGCATTAGCTTTGAAATCTGCAGCATGACATTCGAGGAAGCAGCAGCCGTACCTCAAGCGGCAATTCTCGCCCTGCAGGAACTTCGCCATAAAGGACAGATTAAAAAAGGGCAAAAGGTTTTGATAAATGGTGCGGGCGGTGGTGTAGGTACTTTTGCGGTGCAGCTTGCCAAATCATTCGGGGCTGAAGTGACCGGCGTGGACAGCAAGAGTAAATTGGATATGCTGCGCTCGATTGGTGCAGACCACGTCATTGATTACACGGAAGAAGATTTCACCAAAAACGGACGGCGTTACGATCTGATTCTTGATGTTGTGGCTGATCGTTCGATATTCGATGTCAAGCGTGCATTACTTCCAAATGGCATTTATATCATGGTCGGCGGATTAATGTCTCGACTTTTCCAAGTCATGTTGCTAGGACCATTGATTTCAATGATTACGAATAAGCAAATGGGCCTTCTAATACATAAGCCGAACAAAGAGGATCTAAATGTTATGAAAAAGCTTTTTGAATCCGGCAATGTAGTACCTGTTATTGATAAATGTTACCCGTTAAACGAGACTGCTGCAGCTCTTCGGTATCTTGGTGAAGGAAATGCCAAAGGAAAAATTGTCATTACTATCGAATCAAATACTAGTTTAAATGATATGTAATTAGGTGTTTTTTCCATGATGTCGATGGCACTTCCTCATAAAAAAAACCATCCAAAAGTTGAATGGTCTTCCCTAATCCTACGTAAATCTCTATTTATGTAACATCTTCAAAAGGATTTGCACGTTCCTCAGATGCTGGCGAGTAGCTGTAAATGCGGCTTAGCTTTACCACACGGCGATTAGGCCGGCGAATGACAACGGAGGACTCGTCCCATGCCACTACGATCCCGAGTACATCATTAACTTCCATCTCATCTCTTACGACTCTAACGGTCTCCCCGCTAACGCGGAATTGATCCAATTGCTCTTCGCTAATCACTGAACTTCCCTCCCGCATTCTTGTTTGCAGCTGTATCTGTATTGAAAAACCTCAATGCATGCTCGCGCATCACATTGAGGTTCCATTCAATCTATAAAAAATGTTCACTCAACCTATTGAAGTTCGGTTAACCGGCGCTCTTTGGCATCATTAGTTTCATACCACTCATCCAGCACGCGTGAAGACATTACACGCTTACCGATATATTCGCTCTGACGGTCGGTGAATTGATCCCGCCATTCAATAGACAATTCGTCGCACAGCTTCACAATCGTTAGCAGCTCCGACCACGCCACATAGCGTTTGTACCAGAAAAACTGCGGATGCTCGATCATATAAGGATATAAATCATCAAATTCCGTATGTTTGCAATCTAGTGCACGCTCAAAGTGGACTTTCGCATCGTTAAGCTTCGCATACATAAACTCTGCAGACATTTCCCCCATAACTTGTGCCTCCCCTCGATCACTTCTGTATTAGTATACGCGATAATGCTGGATGGGAAAAGAGCATTTGTACTGGAACATGTTACTCAAATGTGATTTCACCGTTATCTAGCGATGAAATACGAACGAGCGGCTCCACTCGAACGCCCTGTTCCCGCAAGGTTCTCCCACCGGCTTGGAATGATTTCTCGACGACTACGCCAAGGCCGATTAAGGTTGCGCCCGAACGCTGAATTATTTTGATGAGACCACGGGCAGCATCGCCATTCGCAATAATGTCATCAATGAATAATACCCGATCCTCTGCGGTTAGAAACTGTTTTGACACCATAATATCGGTAACCATTCCCTTTGTAAAGGAAGGTACTCTTTCCAAATATGCGTCCGGATCTGCGATCAACGTCTTCTTCCGACGAGCGAATACGAGCGGTACGCCAAGCGTGTACGCCGTTGCGAATGCAGCGGGTATGCCCGAAGACTCAACCGTAAGGACTTTCGTAATTTGCTCTTCTGCGAAGCGTCTTGCGAATTCTTGTCCCATTTCCATCGTCAATGCAGGGTCGACCTGGTGGTTTATCAAAGCATCCATCCGCAGCACGTTGCTCGACAACACGGATGATTCAGCTAAAATACGTTGTTTTAAGCTTTCCATCTTACATTACCTCCACCAAAATCCTTTTCGTTAACGTACCATAGGTCAGGCAAAAAGCGCAACCCTCTTAAAGGCGTTAGCCCGAAACCAAAAAACAATCCGAGTATATCTAAGGAATAATTTCAAATCTACGGTAAAAAAGAGCAACTTTTCCCACCATTTTACGTCTAAATCAGGAGAGCCGCTTTTATTCATGCACAACTCGATTTATTCAAACAATTAGAATACGGATGCCGATTACACTATTATTACGAAAGGAAGTGCAGCTCATGTTTCCTAAGAAAAAAGAAAAAACAAAAGCAGCGATGCTTGCAGCTACCTCTGCGCTGGTCCTATTGCTCGCAGGCTGTCAGAGCACAGCGACAACTCCACCCGATTCCTATACGGGCAGCGTAACTCCGATTCAAAGTGAGGAGGACGAGCCAAACAGCCCACAGAAGACATATATTGAGCAGTCTGACAATGATTTTCATACGGATGAACCGCATTCCAACTTTGTCGAAACGACGAGCGATACGAGCGCCAAGACCTCAACGGCGGGGAAGAAAGACGATACGAAAGCAACGGTCAAAACGGCAAGCCAAGACGCTGTATGGAGCGCAGATGCGCCAAAGCTAAACGGCATTACGATCGGCAACAGTGATGCAGCTGTCAGTAAGCTCTTTGGCAAGCCCGTAGACAGCTACCATCTCGATGACGAGAACGAGGCAATCAAGGTGCTTGAATACAAAGGCTTCGCCATCGGCATCAACGTTAACAAGAAAGTTCAATATATTGAGGTTTATGATAAAAGCATTTCAGCCGGCCTGAGCGGACTTCACATAGGAGACGACCCCGAGACTGCGCTGAAAGCGCTCGGAAAGCCGGATAAGCAGACAACGTATTTGTTGTCCTACAAAGCTAAAGGAGCGCTTCTAAAGCTTGACCTAGACCCTGTACATAATGAAATCGTATCGATAAAGCTGCTTGCACTCGACTAATAGCTATGACCATCCTTGCAGCCATAAACCAAGCAAAGCAAGCAGCAAGATCGGAAAGGTGAACAGCAAGCCATATTTGGTATACAGTCGCAGCAAACGCTTCGTTAATCCCCTTCGGATTCAGCAATATGAATACTAATGCCGAAATGAACACAGCAATGGTAATGAGCATGGACATGATTTTACTCCACTTGATGTCGATCTAGTATCCTAAAATTTTGAAAAAAGTCATGCCTGTCCCCTATTGGACATACCTTCTTATATAGAGGGTTATCGAACGGAGGACGGTAGACGATGTGGAAACGTACTGGAAAGGTGCTGCAAATCGCTTCAACCTATATGGGTACGATAGTAGGAGCTGGCTTTGCCACCGGTCAAGAAATATTGCAATTTTTTACCCGTTTCGGGTATTGGGGAACGATAACGATCGCAATCTCAACCGTATTGTTCATCTGGCTGGGCACCAAAATGATGCTCATAGCCAGCGAAATAAGAGCGAAATCGTACGAGGATTTAAATAAGGCTTTGTTTGGCGACAAATACGGGCGGCTCATCAGCCATTTCATGCTCGTTGTGCTCCTTGGCGTAACAGCCGTTATGCTCGCTGGGGCCGGTACGATCTTTTATGAGCATTGGAATATTTCCTATCAATCGGGACTGCTGATTACAATAGCCGCCTGCTACTTTTTGCTGCGCAAAGGGATGAATGCCATCCTAACGGTTAATGCTATAGTCGTTCCCATTATGCTGCTATTCACCGTACTCATTATGATTGACACCTTCCAAACACCGGGTGCAGACAAGTTCATTACGCTATCGAGCGACCATTCGATATGGGCGGCATGGGCATCGCCTTTTCTGTATACCGCATTTAATCTCTCGATGTCGCAGGCAGTACTCGTACCGCTTGGCGCGGAGATTAACGATCGCAAAGTAATCATTGCAGGCTCTTGGGTCGGCGGAATCGGCATCGGCTTCATGCTGCTGGCCGGTCATATCGCCCTATCCGTTCATATGCCGGGCATTCAGCAATTTGCCATTCCGATGGGCGGCATCGCAAGGCAGCTTGGGCCGAGCGTTCAATTTATTTATATTTTTATTATTTTCGCGGAAATCTTTACGACGCTTATCGCCGACATTTACGGGCTCACCCTTCAGCTTCATGAGCGTTTGAAATGGGCGCGCAGCTTAATTGTCCTTCTCATTCTCGCCATCTGTTATGTAGCCAGCCAAATCGGATTTGGCCCGCTGCTGTCGACGCTTTATCCATTATTCGGACTGATCAGCTTTGGCTGGCTTATCTTGATTATCCGCAAGCGAGTAACCCACACTTAAGTATAAGCGTTAGAAACAACTAGATTTGTACGAGCACTGCATCCTCACAATGCTCAAGCATGGCATCCCTGACATGTTCATGACAGGTCATTACAATCATCTGCCTATCGCCGGACAGCTCCGCGAGCAGCCTCATAACGGCATGCAGCCGCCCGCGGTCAAAATTAACGAACACATCGTCCAGCATAAGAGGAAGCTTAGTCCCCTGCGAAGCTTCCTCTGCTAATGCGAATCGCATCGCCAAGTAAACCTGCTCCGCGGTCCCTCTGCTAAGCAGCGCACTATCAATTAGGCGGTTGTCTGAGGTTTCGAGTCTTATTCCTGGCTCGCCAGGCGTCGTCAGCACCCGAATATATTTGCCGTCCGTCAGCGTCGCGATCAAACGCGACGCATTGCGCAGCACGACTGGCTGTCGCTCCTCCTCGTAAATCCGCTTCGTTCGGCTAATTAATGCAGCGCTTATCGAAAGTACAGCGTAACGCTCCGCATCGGCCTCCAGCTTGGCTATCGTCATTTCCTTGTCAGATAGCAGCCTTTGGTGCTCCTCTTCCTTAAGCAAATGCTCCAAAGACTGCCGCAAGCTTCCACGCTGCTCAAGCTGCTCCCGCTTCTGCTTCTCAAGCTCTTCAAGCTCGCAGCTTGACTCTGCCTGCAGCGCTTGCAGTCGCTCTTCATCGTATAATCCGAACAGCTGCTCCAGCTCGGCGACTCGCTCCTCTGACAGGCCGGCTGTCATCTCAAGCGTTAGCTTGGAAAGCTCAAGCTCAAGCTCCTGCAAGTCGCGGCGATGCTGGGTTGCCAGCTCATATTGCGCTTCGCTAGCAAGCTCTGCCTCATTTATTTGCGCTGCGATTAGAGCTTGCAGCTCCTGCAAACGGGAATTGGCCGCTTGCATGGCCATATGCAGCTCATCGCGGCGCGCGAGTATTCCGCGCGCCTCCAGCTTCGCTGCTGCATGCCGGCGTATTTCGGCATGCAGCAGCCGCAGTGCGAGCGCGGGATCTATAGCGAGCTGCGCCTTCGCTTCCTCGAGCTGCTCGCACAAGTCGGCCGCTTGCTTCGCGAAAGCGGCCAGCTGCTTGCCCGCGGCGGCTTGCTTTGCCGCCAGCCGGTCGTATTGCTGCAGCCGCTGCAAAGCTTGCTCGGCAAGGTCGAAGGCTTCGAGCACGGCTGCCGGAGACATGCCGGCCGGCAGCGAGCGTGCTGCAAGCCAGCCGGCCCATTGCCGGGCGAGGGCTTGCCTGGTTTGCGCAGCGGCGGCGGCTGCTTCGCTGCGCCCTGCTGCGTGCGCGCGCAGCCGCTCCAGGCGGCGGGCGAGCTCGCTGGTGTTGTCGATGAGGCGCTCGCTCGTTTGGAGCGCCTCGAGACGGGCTTCCACTGCGGCGCGCAGTTGAATGCGCGCCTGTTCGGCTGCCAGCATGTGCTCAGCCGAGCTGTGATGCTTTGCCGCAAGCAGCGCTGCCGCAGCTTCCTGCGGCTCGCGCACCATAGTCTCCAGCGCCTGATAAATCCGCTTCTCCCGTTCGCTTAACGCTAGCTGATCCGCTCTGTCGCAAGCGTCAGCACTCCTTCCAAGCCCTAGGCCGCGCGATCCATCATTGCTGCTGGCCACACGACCCGCATTGCGGCTCCGCAGCACCGCAGCCGCAGCAAGCACAAGCGCCGCGACCGCTAGCGCAGCTAATGCCGCTCCGCCGGCTGGCTCACCCGCCGCCGCCGATGCAAACCACAGCGCCAGCGCAGCTCCGCCCGCGCCAGCCGCTGCAGCCCAAAGCGGGCCGGCTCCGCCTCGGCCCGCAGCAGCTGCCGCGCCGCGGCCTCCCGCGACGCTATCGCTCGCGGCTCCGGCGGCGCCGGCAGTGCGCGCCCGCTCGAGCTCCCACTCGCGGAGCGCGCTATCGAGGGCGTTCCACGCCCCCTTCAGCGCATCACGCGTTCGCGGCAGCACCTCAAACCCGGCTCCGCCTGCCTGCTCTTGCCCAGCCGCATCTCGTGCGACGGCTGACCTCGCCTCCTCCAAGGCGCTGCTCGCTTCCCGCTCCTGCTGCTTCAGCGTCTCAAGCTCCGCTGCGAACCGCTCCTCCGTCCGCGACTGCTCAAGCTCCTGCTGCCTTGCCTCTCTCACATAGTCGCGATCGGCTACCGTTACTTGAAGCTCTCTAAGCTGCCGCTCCGTCCACTCCGGCGCAATGCTGGTGACGAGTCTTGCGATCATCTCATCATGCTCCCGCAGCTCTGCCTCCCGTTCGGCGCTATCCTGCGCAAGCTTCCGCATGCTCTCCGATGATTGCAGCAAAGCTTCCGTTTCATCCCCGAGCCGGATAAGCTGATCATCATAGCTGATCGCCTCAAGCTGAAGCTCCAGCAGCAATGCTTTCTGCCGATGCTTCTCCATCTCCTCCCGATACTCCGCCCGCTGCCGGAGCAGCTCCTCCCAGCCTTTCTCCGCATGAACGGAAAGCCGCGCTGCATATGCAATTTGCTCGCGCTCCAGCAGCAGCTTCTCCTTGCGAATCCATAGCGGCCTAACGGAACAAGCCTTGTTCAGCAGCTTTTGACGAGATTCCGCCGCAGGCAGATCCTTCTCCAGCGAGCGGAGCGATTCATCAAGCCTGGCCGTCTGCTGCACCAAATCATTGTACGAAGCGATAGCGTCATTTCTTTTCCGCAGCTCAGCTTCAAGCTGCTCCAGCGATTTGAGCTGTTGATTAATTTGCTGATTCGTGCCGCGCGGCTTAAAAAGCGCTTCCATCTCCTGCGCCAGCCGTTTCTCTGCTGCCGCAATCGTCTTTCCGTCATCCCAGCCCGCTTGATACAAATAACGTCCTAGCTCATCGCTTGGCAGAGTACCCACCTCTTGCAGCTCGGTAAGGGTGACTGCGAATAATTGACGATACAGCCTTTCACTTATACCTCCAAGAAATTGCCGCTCCCAATCCGTTTGCGTGAGCCAAGCGCCTTCTGCAACAATCGGCTCAGCACCATCTAGAAGGCGCTCCCTTTCTTCCGACTGCAGGGCTCCATCTGCCAAATGCCCGATTTCACGTAATTTCAGCTTGCTTGATCCATCTGCCGCATAGCGTTCAAGCACATATTGCCTGCCTCTTGCATCGCCAAAAAACAAACGTCCTCCATGTCTGCCGCCATTTACCGGCTCCTGCCGCTCGCTTGGCTGCCCGCGTTTGGCGAAGCCGTAGAGCATCGTGCGCACGAAGCCGAAGACGGTGCTTTTGCCCGCTTCATTCGGACCATACACGATGACCACCGGCGCATCGAGCGGCACCTGCCGCCGATGCAGCTGTCCGAAACCGTCAATTTCAGCCTTCATAAGCTTCATGCATCGTCAACTCCTAAAGGTATCGTATCCATCTATTGCCCTAGATTTATGCATCCCGATCATTTCCGCGGATTGCTCCAACGGTCAGCTCCTGCGCTTGCGCAAGCCAGCGCCTTGGAAGCTCGTCCCATTTGCCCTGCATAAGCCTGCCCAGCTTCGCGTGGCTTGCGACCTGACCAACGGCTTCCTTTGCAAAATCACGCCACAGCGTTTCGTCCTCTGCGAGCCTCGCGCTTAATCGGTACAATTCACCTGCGAAGCTGTCCTCGACCGCCAGCTCCTGCAAATTCAGCACAGCTCCCGTGTTCACCTCAAGCCCATGCACGAGCACCCAAGCTTCGCCAGAGAGAATCTGCCTGCCCGCCTGCAGCTGCTCAAGCAGCGTACTCACGATCGCTGGGTCCGACAGCTTCTGATGCAGCGGGCCTCGGTCGGTCAAAATAAGCCGAAGCATAACCGATCGCCCCTCTGCTTCGGCCAGTACTTGGTCAATTACACCATCCAGCTGCTGCAGCAGCTCTTGCTCCGAGCTTATTTCAGCTATGGAATAGCTGCTTTCGAGCCAGCGTACCTGGTCAAGCGGCAAAAACTTCAGCTCGACGGCTCTCGAAGCCGACACTTCAACAATGTAGCAGCCTTTCGCTCCAATCTCGCGAGGATTTCTACCCTGCGTATTGCCCGAATAAACGACATGCGGATAGGTATGCAGCACTCTGCGGTGATGAATATGCCCCAGCGCCCAATAATCAAAGCCTTTGCCGCCAATAAGCTCGTCTAGCGCACAAGGCGCATAAGGGTCATGCGATCCGTCGCCATCGACGTTGCCGTGCAGCAGCGCGATATGAAACGGCGCATCAGGCTGAATGCTGTAGCTGGCAGCTATATTTTCAGTCATAACTCGCTTGCCATACGATCTGCCGTAAATAAAAGCAGCCAGCTCACCGCTTCTGCGATAAGCCGGCTTATATTCCATCTGATCCGCTCCAAAAACATATACATTGGACGGCAGCATCAAAACAGCTCTCGACCCACTCAGAGGATCATGATTCCCATGAATGATGAACACGCCAATGCCATGCTGCTCCAGCTTCTCCCACTCTCGAACGAGCATGAGCTGCGCCCGCAGAGAGCGATCCGCCTCATCGAATAAATCTCCTGCCAGAACGATAAAATCCACTTGCTCTCGAATCGCCGCCACCGTTAATTGCCGCAGCGCCGCGAAGGTCGAGTCAGCCAATGCTTCTCTTACATGGCCCGGCGCCTTCGCAAGTCCGCGGAACGGGCTATCCAAATGCAAATCTGCTGCATGAATAAATCGAAAAGGTACCGACATCCCATAACCGCCTATTCTATTAAAATGAAAAAGTTACTCCGGCTTCATATTGAGATAAACCTTTTTCAGCTGGGCTATGACTCGTTGCAGCGAATATACCTTCTTCGCCTTATCCCATCCTGCCCTTGCCAGATTGTACCGATAGGTAGGATCGGTCACGACCTTCTCGAGCGCGTCTGCAAGCGCTGCTGGATCCTCCGGCGGCACTAGCAATCCGTTGACTCCGTCATCGATTTGCTCGGCTATGCCGCCCACATTCGTACCCACCAGCGCGAGCCAGCATAACGCGGCCTCTGCGAATACAGAGCCAAACGCCTCCGCTCGCGAGGGCAATACGAACACATCGAAGAAGGGCATAAACTCCTCAGGATGAAGCATGTAGCCATAAAAAATAATATCGTCGTATAAATCCAGCTTTACCGCTAACGCCTCCAGCTCCTCGCGAATCGGTCCGTCTCCGATAATATGCAGGACAAACGGATGGCCCTTCTGCTTAAGCTCCGCGCATGCATGAAGCAGCACATCAAGTCCTTTCGCAGGGACAAGCCTGCATACCGTAATGAGCTGTGTTATCGCATTTTCATGGGCGATCGGCCTAAATCGTTTTTCATCAAAGCCGTTCGGAATGACTTTAATTTTCTCCGGATGCTTAATATGAGGAGATATATACGTACGGAACGACTCGGAAACGGTCAGCAAATGATCCGCCTTCGCCTCCAGCTCGCCATAAAGACTCATTAGGAATTGATGCTCCGGCCCGCCTTCTATAATTTTCCCGTTCAAAATAAGCTCGCGCTCGAAGCTGGAGTGGATCGTCACCGCCAGCGGCGTTTCTGGGAATAGCTGCTTCATAACGAGCGCTGCAATCGGATGATGGGCATGTATAATATCGTATGGCTTTTTAATGCGCATTTTGGTCCACCATACGTAATCCTTATAGGTTTGAATATATTTGTCTACCATTGCGTTTCCGCTATAGATCGTATGATCAAAGGTCTCGAAAACGACGTCCTCTTGGCCCTTGCTTCTAACTCGCTTAGGCAACGAGAATAATTCCATCTGCCAGCCTATTTTTATAAATCTATCCTGAATGTACGGGATCATCGATGAAACTCCGCCCGGCTGCTCCGGTGGAAAAAATAAGGCTTGTAAAATATTCATGTGTCCCATCCTTTCAACATAAAACGTCTGCCCTTAACTATTCGTTCACCGTAAAACATGATATATTAGAACATATGTTTCTGTAAAGCTGTTCGTACTATACTAGATATCGGTGGTTAACTCATGTCAATTACACAATGGCTTTCAGGCCCAAACGGCCAGCTGCTCTCTTCATCGGCTGTTATCGTCATTCTCGTTCTTATGCTTTTTATGTCGGTGAGGCTATATGCCAGCTACCGCAATAAACGAACGTACCGCTTGCTCATTACAGCTATACCGCTCATTATCGTCAAGCATGGCTTGCTCGTCATTCTTGCCTATCCGGGCTGGTCATTATCACCGTGGCTTCATTTGGCTTTCACGATCATGCAAATCATTTCTTTTATTATTATAAACTTTGTTTTCATGAAATTATATACTCATCGTTCTGCTCAACTGAAAGTCATCCCCTTTATCATTATGAGTATGTTGACTTTCGTTATTGCAGGTATACAATTTGCGATTACGCCCTTTACTGCGGAAACGGCTTTCGAGGCGCAAGCCTTTACTTTTCCTGCTCTCGACTTCTATGGATTAATTGTCATTTTTATGGTCATGATCGACACCAGAAGCGCGGACATGAGCTCCAAATATTATGCCAGCCTTATCGTATTTTTCGCAAGCGAGCTTGCTAGGCTCGCCAATGCCTATGTATTCCACGGCTCGCTCATCTGGTTGATTTCGTTCACCCAGCTGCTGCCGGTTATCTATTACTCGCTTTTATTTATTTTGCTCTTTGAATGGGTAATCGAGCGTCTTATGTATACCTATCACTCGTCTATCACAGACGGTTTGACCGGCTTATATAACCGGCGTCATTTTTATTCAAAGGCCGAGCTGCTGCTCCAAAGGAACAAGCCGATGGCGATTCTATTTTGCGACATTGATAACTTCAAGAAATTAAATGATACGCATGGCCATCATAAGGCTGACGGAGTGCTTAAGCAGGTCGCCGAAATCATTAAGGAGGAATCCAGCGGCATAGGCTCGGCGGGACGTTATGGCGGGGAAGAGCTGCTGAGCTGCATTAGTACAGAGCGTGTGAAGCCAGAGATTGTTGCTGAATCGATCCGGTCCAGAGTGGAGAAGGAAACGATGGTTACGATAAGCGTCGGCTTTAGTACAACCAAAGAAAGCAAGGTTGTTCAAGAGTTGATTAAGCAAGCCGACGAAGCAATGTACCATTCGAAAACGACAGGCAAAAATAAAGTAACACCGTTCAAGTCAACCGCTTCGCACAAAAAATCACGTGCATAAACTTTTGAGCTTGTCCCTCCTGCTTAAAGCGAGATGGGCAAGCTTTTTTTTGAGTTCCGCTTCAATTGGTCATGGCTTTCTGCTGTTATATGGAGCTACTTGCTTGAGAAAATTATTCATCAGCAAAGGCAGGGAAATGAGAATCGGCGGATCGTCCGGTCGAGGCGTATAGAGCATAACCTGCTGATGTGGAACAGCAAGTCTGCCCGTGACGGTAATTGGCTCTCTGGTTCTTGTTCGCAGCGTGTTTTGCGGCAGCAAAACATCATTTGCTTGCATCCCCCAAGAAACCGATGTAGCCATCAGATAATAGGTGCCGGGTTTGACGCCCGTCAAGCAAAAATGGCCAAGCGAGGAAAGCAGCGTTCCGTATAAAGGCAGACCTTCAGGGATTGGTTTGGCGAACAAACCGATCAGAACGACTCCGTTAAAGGGAATCTCAGCATGAACGGTTCCTTCAATCCGGTCGTATTTGTTCGTAGAAATTTCAAGCTTTGTCCAATCGTTCAGCTCTTGCAGAGAACGCATTTGATCGTCCACTTGAAGGGCTGAGTTGCGAAATTCAGACGGCGTCACGCCCACTCGCTCGGTAAATCTGGAGGTAAAGGTTCCAAGGCTTTGCTGCCCGATCTCGAGTCCAACATCGCGAATGCTCAAATTCGTATGCAGCAGCAAAGCCTTCGCTTTTTGCAAGCGATGGGAGGAAGCATAATACAAGGGAGAGAGACCGACTCTCTCTTTAAAAATACGAGTGAAATGAAAGCTGCTATAGCCGGCATGCTGTGCCAATCGAGAAAGCGGCAGCGGCTCATAAATATTGGCATGAATATAAGCGATTACCTCATCTATTTCCGAATACCGATCCGTCACCATCGCGATCCCTTCCCTCCGCCTATGCTCCGCCTTGTTAGCTTGTCAGCCAAAAAACAGAACTAGTGTTCGCATAAATAATATCATATCTTTCTATTATATGGAACCCCTCATACGCATAAAGTAAAAAAACACCGACTGCTGCGGTGTTTTTTTATAGCATAGGTTATCTGACTTTCATTTCCGTTTGCGACGAGCAATGCGCTCGAAGCTGCAGCGCTTCAATACGTTCGAGCTCCTTATTCAAGCCGTACGCGTCCGCTTCTGTCTAAGGAGTATCATCGTTTAACTACTATCGGCTTCTCCAGCGCATAAAGCTCGTCCTCAAGCGTTTGCATCCGCTCCAGGACGGCTTTGCGCGCATCATTAATCGCGTGATTATACAAATGTGGACCTATCTCTTGAATTATAAATTCGAGCAGCTGCTCCGCTGCGATTGATCCGAGCGTCTCTGAACGCTCCAGCTCGAAATACTGCTGAATCCGGCCGGTCATCTGCTCCTTCTGTTCCTTTGGCAGCTTCATCATTAACATCGTTTTACCCCTCCAATTGTCCTTTTAGTACCGTTACCGCTTGTCCCGACAAATAAACTCTATCGCCAACCGGCTTCACCTTAACGATTCCGCCACGCTGAGACGCATGATAACCGACGAGCTTGTCCTTGCGAAGCCGCTTCGCCCAGTATGGCGCAAGCGCGCAGTGGGCCGAGCCCGTAACGGGGTCCTCATCGATTCCAGTTCCAGGATAGAAAGCCCGTGACACAAAGTCATATACAGAGCCAGTCGATCGACTCGTTACGATAACGCCTCGAGCTTCCAGCCTCGCAAGCATCGCGAAGTCCGGTTGCAGCGTGCGAACCGTCTCCTCGCTGTCCACCTCAACAAAATAATCCATCCGATTGCGGCCAACATACCTAGGAATAAGTCCCAAGCCTTGAACAAGCTCCTCAGGCGCTATTGCTGCTTCCGGCGGCTCGGCTGGAAAATCCATCTCGATCCAAGCACCATCAAGCTTGGCCGTTAATAAACCGCTTCTCGTCATGAAGCGAGCCATTTCCTGTGCAGACAATTTGCCTGTCTCCCATAAAACATGCGCAGTCGCAAGCGTCGCATGTTCGCATAAATCAACTTCCGCAACAGGCGTAAACCACCGCAGGCCATAGCTCTCCGCTCCCGGCACAATAAATGCCGTTTCCGGTAGATTCATTTCAGCAGCTACCTGCTGCATCCAGCCTTCAGGCTGCGGCTGCTCCAATAAACAGATGGCAGCCGGATTTCCTTTGAACCGTTCATTTGTGAAAGCATCTACGATATACAATTCATGGCTCATCTCTCTATCCTACCTCCCTTCATCCTTGCATCTCCAAACAAAAAAGAGCCTGCCTTCGCAAAACGAGCCGGAGCGAATGTCTTCCATTCGATACTCCGTTCGTTTGCGCGCAAGCACTTCATATAAATTATCCTTTGAGCGGAATAAGCAATTCTACCGGCTCTTCCTCCAAATGATGCTCGTCGATATAAAATAGTTCCAGCGATACGGCGTTTTCCTGCTTCTCTAGCCGCAGCTCGTTTATCCAAGTATGAAGCTGCTCATACCCTTCGCCGATTCTTTTGTTTGAACAGGCTACCATCGCGTATCGATGCTCAGGAATCGTGAACTGCACCATGCCGGGAGGAATCTCCTCGAGATGCTGAACCTCATAGCAAGCAAAGTACGTTGCAAAAACTTCATTTCCGAAATAGGGACTATACAGCACCGTAGATTTTGCAGCGTCATTCAACTCATGTTTGCGTGTCAAAAACTCGGTTTGCAGCCGAATCGCCTCATCCGGAAAGGATGAATACGGGCCGCAGTAGCTAATTCCTGCCAATTGGAGCGCAGGCTTTGTGACGATTGAGCAGTTTTCCACGCGGTTTCCTCCTTCGAATCTGTCAGGACTTGTGCGCAAGGATGAGCTTTCTCTGCACTTAGTGTATCATGCTTTACTAGTAAATGGATAGTCGTTTCGCCTTTAATCGTTCCAAGTAACAGAATATACCTGCTGCGCGGCAATTGCTACTCCATTTCAAGCCGCTTCATAAATTCTTCTACCGCGCTGTACCCTTGCTGTCTTAGGTACCAGTTATTAGCAGCCGCCTCAATCAAGCCAGCGATATCTCTTCCCGGCTGAACCTGAATTTCGATATGCGGGATTTGCACGCCAATATATTCCGTAAACTTTGGCACAAGCTCCAAATCATTGTTCAGCTCATTGTCCCGCCATTTGGTCAGCTCGATATCCAGTACAATACGCGTCTCATCCTGAAAGGCCTGTCTACCGTACAGCCTGACTACATTAATCAAACCGATGCTCCTCAGCGCTAGAAACTCCTTCGTTTTCCCGTCGTGTGTGCCCAGCAGCGTTTGCGAGCTTAGCTTTTTCAATACGACAATATCGTCAGCTACCAGCCTAGAGCCGCGTTTGATCAGCGTATGTGCGGTTTCGCTCTTGCCGATGCCTGATTTGCCGCGCAGCAAAATGCCAATGCCCGATACGTTCAAAATGATGCCATGTATTGAAATTTCCGGGGCAAGCGAGTTGAGCAGATAAGCATCCAGCATCCCCAAAAATTGTGCCGTAGGAACCTTTGTGCGCAGCAGAGGTATTCCCTCTTGATCGCAATATTTAGTCAAATATTTCAACCCTTCTTGACCTGCTGTAACGACGAAGCATGGCGGATGATATTTGACGATATTCCCGATATGATGATTTCGTTCGTCCTCGGTTAAGGTATGCAAATACGTAATTTCTTTTTTTCCTAATATTTGGACATGCTCCTGCGGGAAAAACTCAAAGTACCCAACAAACTCGAGTCCCGGGCGATAAGCCCTTGCCTTCGCGATTTGCCGATCCAGCTTATCCTCTCCCGCAAGCACTTCTAATGAAAATCGCTCCGCAAGCTCTCGTACCGTTATCGATTTCAAAGCGAAAATCCCCCGTTGCTGTCATTTATGACCATATTCCACAACGTCCTTCTTATCCCTGCTTACGATCCAGTAGAGCGATAGTGACGAACGCCAAAGCGCCAAATGAGCAGACACGGTAAAATAAAAACAATACCCGCGATTGGCGCCAGCATGTACGGCAGGTCATTGCCTGATGTTTTGTCCAGCAGATAGAGCAAGGGCAAGTAGTTGACGCAGCCGAAAGGAATGATAAACGTAAAAAAGCGCGTAACCCATTTCTGATAAATATTAAGCGGATACTGGGCCATTTCCCTGCCGCCGTCTGTAAAAATATTAGCGATTTCAAGGCCCTGAATCGTCCAGAAGCACATCGTTGCAGCCAGCATAAAGATGCCGGTAAAAATAAATACGCCGCTCGCAATCATAAATAAGAGAGTGATGATCTTCAGCAGCGACCAATCAAGTGAAAGCTGGCTGATCGACCAAGCAAGCACCATGGCGCTTTGCAGCAGCCGTCCGACTCTAGTGAATTCGAACTTCGAGCCTAGCACCTGCAGGACGGTGCTGCGCGGACGCACCAGCAAGCGGTCAAAGTCGCCATTTGCGACCAAACTGGAAAACGAATCGAACCCGCGCGCAAAACATTCGCTGATTGCAAATGCCATATGGATGATAGAGAAACAAAGCGCTACCTCTTGAAAATCCCAGCCCTTGATCTGTCCAAATCGATCGAACAGAAAATACAAGCCTGCAAATATAGAAAACGGCAAGAGGAATTGTCCGAAAGAGAGCAGCCAAAACGAAGTACGATACTGCATTTGCGACTTAAACAGGATCAGCATATATTTTAAATACAATTTCATCTTCGTTACCCTCCATTTACGACTACTCTGCGGAGTGCTTTTGCCATCGCTGCTCTGCCAAGCCCCACCAATACGATGAACCATACGAGTTGGATAGCAATGCCGATAAGCGCTTCTTCCCTCGGAATATGACCGGAATAGACGCGAAATGGGAAATCGGCAGTAAAGCGAAATGGAAGTACATTTACGATGCTTTGCAGCCAGGATGGCATAAGCGGAACAGGTATGACCATGCCTGCCAAAAACTCGCCGATAACGCCGAACATAAGCAGCGAGCCCGCCGGTGATAGCGTGACGAAGACCGATATGTACATCAGCATGGAAAGAGAGACAATCAAGAATAACCCAAGAACGAGTGCCACTATAAACAAGAATAAAGCAAGCGGGTCTGACGGAGCCGGCAATCGATAAGGTTCTGGCAGAAAAAAAGCAACGGCCAAAATAGGCAGGCTTCTGAGAATCGCGCTTGCCAGTCGTTGTGCGATCAGCTTGGCATACCAAAACCCATAGATGCCGCTAGGCCTGCAAAGCTCATATGCGATATTGCCCGTTGTGATGAGCTGGAACAGCTCATTGTCACGGAACCAAAGCATAATAAAAGCTAAAAACGCTTGCTGCAGCCACACATAAGTGATGAGTTGTTTTAATGAAATGGGAGGCTGCGTAACAGCCCCGCTGTAGAACGCTTCAAACACCATAATGATAATGAAGCCCCAGAAAAATTGGGTTGCGATTCCCGCAAGCGCTGCTGTACGGTATTGCAATCCATTCGTCAGGCGCAGCTTAAAAACCGATAGATACGCCTTCATTATATTTGATGCTCCTTGTACAATTGTACAATCATATCCTCGATTGGCAGCGTGTCTATCGTCATATCAAGAAGCTCTACCTGTGCGGATATGCCGATCAACAGCTCCGAAATATTGACCTCTGCCGTATCGACGCTAAGAACCGCTCGCTCGGGAGACCATGACTCAACGACCGCGCCGGGCACCTGAAGCGGCTTCTCCTGATGGCTGTATAAGACGGTAATCATCTTCCTTGTTCCGAACTGATTCCGAATGGCGTTTACACTTCCGTCGTATAGAAGTCTCCCTTTTCCGATCAAAATGATCCTGTTCGCCAGCGCTTCAATGTCGTTCATATCATGCGTGGTCAAAATAATCGTAACGCCCTTCTCCTCATTAATGGTGCGTATAAATCGCCGTACTGCAATTTTGGATACCGCGTCAAGTCCAATCGTCGGCTCGTCCAGAAAGAGGACGCTTGGGCTGTGCAGCAGCGAAGCCGCTATCTCGCAGCGCATCCGCTGCCCTAAGCTAAGCTGCCTAACGGGCATTTGAATAATGTCCTGAAGCTCCAGCGTTTCCGTGAGTAAAGCCAGCGTGTCTCTATATTCCTGTTCCGGCACCTTGTAAATATCCCGAAGCAGATCGAAGGAGTCGATGACAGGAACATCCCACCATAGCTGAGATCGCTGTCCAAAAACGACACCGATATTTTTTACATAGTCAACCCGATCCTTCCAAGGCGTGTATCCCATTACTGTACAGGTGCCGCTGTCTGGGACAAGAATGCCGCTCATCACTTTGATTGTCGTAGATTTGCCGGCGCCATTTGGCCCGATGTAGCCTACGATTTCGCCGGGCTCAATCGTGAAAGAAATATCATTAAGCGCTTCCACGATCTTATAATCCCTTTTAAATAAAGCCTTCACAGCCTGTCTGACGCCGGATGAGCGTTTTGCAACCTGATACGATTTGCTTAATCCATGAACTGTTATCACGCTTGTTACCTCCGTACAAGATTTGAGAGGAAGATATTAACATCCCGCCTATTTGGTGTCAATCATTTTCTTATTTTAAAAAATCAAAATCGCTCTTCTTCTGCCATAAGGCTGAATGAAGAGCGATTCATAGGTGGAAATACGATTAAGTTATTTAAAAATTGAAAACGAAGTCATCGTCATTCAATGGCTCAACGTGAATCGTACGTACGTAGCCATTACCTTTTTTGGAGAAGAAATCATGCTGCTTCGTGTGCGTGCTGATGCCGTTGAACACGATTGGGTTAACCGGCTCCTCAGGGAAGTGAAGCTCCATGCCAAGGTTCATAAGCGCTTTGTTCGCATTGTAGCGGACGTAGACATTCACTTCTTCAGCCAAGCCGAGTGGTGCATACAGATGCTCGGTATACACGATCTCGTTCTCGTACAGCTCGTTTAGCAATGCATAAATCTCGATTTGCAGCTGTGCTTGCTCCTCAGGGCTGAACGTTTGGAACAGCTCCTGTGCAAGAACGCCAACATACAAACCATGAATGCTCTCATCGCGCAAAATCAAATCGATAATTTCGCCGCTGCTCGTCATTTTGCCTTGGCCAGCCAAGTAGAGCGGATAGAAGAATCCGCTGTAGAACAAGTAGCTTTCTAGAAATACGGAAGCTGCCATCGCTTTATAAAGCTCTTTCGGTCCCGTAATATTCGAATACCACGAAGAAATCAGATTTGCTTTCTTTTGCAGCTGTTCATTTTTCTCCACCCATTGGAAAATTTCGTCGATCTCTTCTCCCGATGCGAGCGTTGTAAAGATGCTGCTGTACGATTTGGCGTGGATTTGCTCCATCATTGACATAAACGACAGTACCGCTTTGCGCTGCAAGCCATCTACATGCTCCAAAATTTTCGGCATGCCGATGCCGCCTTGAATCGTATCAAGCAAGGTCAGACCGCCGAGCACGTTTTTGTAGAGCGTACGCTCCGCGTCGGTCATTTCCATCCAATCCATTTTATCGTCAGATAACGGAATCTCTTCATCCGTCCAAAATTGCATCACGTTTTGCTGCCAGAATGTTAAAGTGAAATCGTCATCCGGGCGGTTCCAGTTTACTGCTTTCATTTGGTGAGCTCCTTCTTTGCTACGTAAGCGTCGATTAAAATTGAACTACTTAAACTGCGCAGCTCGTGCATTCCTCAACAGAAAGCCGCTTCGTTCTTGTGTAATAAAGCGATTTAAGCCCTTTTTGCGCAGCATAGACATAGAACCGCGCCAGCTCGCGTGTCGTTACATTGCTATTTACATGCAGGACGGACGAAATACCTTGGTCAACGTGCTGCTGAATTTCTGCAATTAGGTTAATCAGCTTGAACTGATCGATGTTGTAAGCCGATTTGTAATAGAAGTAGTTGTCTTGCGACAAATACGGCATTGGGTAATACGTTGTCGAGTTCGCGTAAGTGCGCGTCTCGATATGCTCAACGATCGGCATAACGCTCGAAGTCGCATTTTGGATATACGAAATACTTTGTGTCGGCGCAATCGCTAGACGGTATGCGTGGTATAGGCCGTGCTTCTGCACTTTCGCTTGCAGCTCTGCCCAATCCTCAGGCGATGGAATGTCCATGCCCTCGAACAATTCTTTCACTCTTGCCGTCTTTGGACGGAAATCATTCTCTACATAACGAGTGAAATAAGTGCCTTTGGCATATTCGGAACGATCAAAATCTTTGAACGTGATGCCGCGCTCTTTAGCAATTTCCATGCTTTGCTCAATGGAGTAGTAGTTCATCATCATGAAGAATACGCCGGCAAAATCCTTCGCTTCTGCACTTTCGTATGCGATTTTGTTTTTGGCTAGGTAGCCGTTCAGGTTCATCGCGCCAAGTCCGACAGAGTGAAGCTCCTCATTCGCTTTGCGAACACCAGGAGCATTGTCGATATTGGACAAATCACTGACCGTCGTCAAGGCTTCGATCCCAACATGAACCGATTCCTTCACTTTCTTGTGCTCCATTACGTTAACAATGTTTAGAGAAGCGAGGTTACAGCTAATATCGCGCTGAATAACATCCGCGTAGCCGTAATCTTTAATTTCCGAAGTCTCCTGCAGCTGGAATATTTCCGTGCACAGGTTGGACATTTTAATAGAGCCAATATCCTTCAAAGCATGAATGCTGTTGGCATTGGATTTGTTCATAATGTATGGGTAGCCGGATTCTAGCTGAATCGAGGCGATCTTTGTCAGCATGTCGCGTGCGTTCATCACTTTTTTCTTCGTTACAAGCTCGTTAGCGAGCAATTCCTCGTACATTTCATCCATGTCCATGTCGTCAAGATGTTTGCCGTAAGCTTTTTGTACGGAATGTGGACCAAATACGAAAAGCGGCTTGTTTTGTGCAGCAAGCTCATAAAATTTATTCGGAATAATAAGGCCGATAGACAGCGTTTTGATACGTGCCTTCTCATCGGCGTTAATTTTTTTGCAATCAAGGAACTCGATAATGTCCCAGCCGAAAATATTGTAATAGCCGGCTCCCGAGCCTTTGCGTTGTCCCATTTGATCTGCGTAGGAGAAAGCATCCTCCATCAGCTTCAGCACGGGCATAATGCCTTTTGCTGCGCCTTCAACGCCTTTGATCGGTTCACCGCGTCCACGAAGCTTCGATAGGTTAACGGCAACGCCGCCGCCGATTTTGGAGAGCTGCATGCATGTGCCTAGCACGTAGTTTATGGAGTTAAGAGAGTCGTCCATTTCGAGCAGGAAGCAAGAAACCATTTCGCCGCGGCGGCTCTTGCCCGCGTTCAGGAAGGTTGGCGTAGCTGGCTGCAAGCGCTGGTCGATCATCGCTTCGGCAATACGGAGTGCTTTATCCGCATCTCCTTCACCTAGATGCAAAGCTACTATCGATACCCGATCGGAGTATTGCTCTAAATATTGCGATTTGTTGTTCGTTTTCATCGCATAGTCCTTATAGAACTTCGACGCTGCCATATACGATTGGAATTCAAAGCCGCTGTTCGCCGTTAGCGTGAATACAGCCTCAACCTGCTCGTATGTATACTTTTCGAATACATTATCGTAATAATCGTTTTCGATTAAATAATCTAGCTTGTGACGAAGGGAGTCGAACTTCACGCTCTTCTCTTCTACTTCTTCCATAAATGCGGCAACAGCCTCTTTATCTTTATCCAGCTGGTAAAATCCGTCTGCACCGCGCTGCATCAACTCGTTATTCAGTTCAATATGCTTCAATGGTTCGCACCCTTTCGACAAAATGCTGCGTATCTTGATTCGTACCTGATAACTCAAACTTCAAAATGACGGGGACATCGTACTTTTCTGAGATCGTATCCGCGCTTTTTGCGAACCCGGCTCCCCAGTTTCGGTTGCCGCTGGCGGAAACGCCGCGGAGCATTTCAGAGTTGGTTTCTAGAAACGAAGTGACCTTCTCCGGTACTTGCCCGAACCCAGTTGTGTACGTGACCAGCACGAACGGCTCGTCCACTTCTTCCTTCTCATCGATAGGCACTGCCCGCATATTCAATTTTCTAATGAAACGCTTGACATTGCCTGTTTTGGAATCATAGACGACTAGCATAACACGTTCGCTCCCCTACTGAAAATAAGCAATTAAAAAGCGCTTCTGACTATCATTTCCGTCAGCTGCGCAGGTTCATGATTTACAAAGGTCTTATCATTAAAGGCTCTCTTCTACATCAATATGTAGTTTGTGTTTTTGATTTTACATCAATATATAGGAGTAGTCAATGAAAATTATGGAGAAAATATTAATCTATTTTTCGGACGCACTCGACTATTTTAACAGATGAGGATATGATGGGATAGTGACATTTTATTGCTATTTTGGAGGCCCAAATGAACCCAAAAACTACCGCAGAACAAATACGAGTATCCATTGAAAAACTGTTCAAGGATGCCGGATATTCGGTGCCTGAGCTGCTAATCTACATCGAAAAATTAGAAAAAGACCATGAACAAATGACCCAAACGATTAAGAAAATGAAGCTCGATTCCATCCGCAAAGCTTCTGCCGAAGAAGGAATGAACAGCCGATTGAAAGATGCCCTTCGCGAATAATGAACGCCGAGTGTCACAACATCTAGACATTTGCAAGCCGAAGTACCCACAAAATCAATAGCACTTCTCGTTCACCCATGCTCCGCTGATAAAATATTACAATCAGCACACAAATCGACATCATTCGACTCGAACACCACATCTAGAAGCCAGCGATCAGGTTGCTTCCAGAGCACATTCGCCCCTCATACCACAAGATGTAGTTACCAGAGCAGCACATAAGTGCTGCACAACAGCTTTCGGACTTTACTCATACGCCGATTCCACCCTATAAGCACATATAGGTGCTTAAAGTCCATAAACTTGGGTTACTCTTCTCATGTAAGCGCATATGTGTGCTTATTGCTCAATTTCGACCGCACTCATACGCCGATTTCACTCTGTAAGCACATATTGGTGCTTACAGCCCACAAACTCGGATTATTCTTTGCCTGTAAGCGCATATTCGTGCTTATTGCCCACTTTCGACCGCACTCACAAGCTGATTACACTCTGCGAGTACATATAGGTGCTTATAGCCCACTAAGCGTCCAATCAAAAAAGAGCGTCCCATAAAGTCCTATCAGACCTTATTTGACACCCTTCGCTATTCATTTTGTTATTTAACAGCTGCGAAGAACAGACGCTCCGACTCGCTGTTTGGCGGCAGCAGCTCGAAATCGGCGTAGCGGTCGACCGTTTGAAAGCCTGCTCGCCGCAGCGCAGATTCGATCCACGCTGGATCGTATGCGCGCTGCACATGCGATTCCTCAAAACGAAAAAACTTGGAGTCGCCGTCGCGCGAGAAAATCGTTAAATGATGCTCGATCTCGCAGCGCTCCTCCTCGAAATCGCATGTCCAAATATATGCGACATCCCGCTCATCAAGCACGAAAGGCTGCTCCTCCGCATAGCGGATCAGCTGCTTGGGAGGGTGCATATCGAATAGAAATGTCCCGCCGCTGCGCAGACCTGCGAAGGTTGCACGGAAAGCAGCTTCAATATCAGCTTCCTCCGTCAAGTAGTTCAAGCAATCGCAAAAGGAAATGACCGCATCCACAGGCTCCTGGAGCTCCCACTCGCGCATGTCCTGTTGCAGCCATCGGATGGTGCCCGAACGCGGTCTTGTGACCAGCTGAGGCGTCTCATCCCACTTGCTTCGGGCAACGGTAAGCATGTCCGAGGACAGGTCGATGCCGTAGACCTGAAAGCCCGAGCGGGCAAGCGGAATTGATATGCTCCCGGTACCGCAGCCAAGGTCAACGACCGTCGAAGGCATGCCGTAACGCGACCAGCCCGCTCTAGCAAAGCCAAGCCATTCCGCGTAGGGCATGTCCTCCATTAGCTGATCGTAGACCTTTGCAAACTGTCCGTAAGAGCGTGTCATTGCTGATCAGCCCCTTCGGAATCGGACCCTTGCGCCTGCGTCTCAGCTGATTGTCCAGCTGCATCATCAGCCTGTTCTACAGCCAGATACGTCCAGCTGCCCTTCTGAGTGACTAACCTTTCTCTCATCAGCTTGCCCAGCGCACGTTTGAACGCGCCCTTGCTGATTCCGAATTTTTGTTTAATAATGTCGGCATCCGTCTCATCAGAGTAAGGCATTCCGCCGCCTGGTCTTTCCTTCATAAAGGCAAGAATACGATCGGCATCCTCTACTCTTCCAATTTCCTTGCGCTGCGCCATCGAGAGATTGGCTCTGCCGTCTTCCCGAATGAAGGTTACGCGTGCGCTCACACGCTCTCCCAGCCGCAGCTGCCTGATCCGTTCAGCGCTTGGAATAAGCCCGTAAACGCCAAATCCTACAACGCCTCCGTCAATCATGACGAATGAGCCAAGCTGGAGCGTTTTCGTTACCCAGCCCTCGACCCATTGATTGTTCCAGCTCTCTGGCGCTGGGAATACGAGCTCCGAGAGCTCTTCCTCAAAGGCGATTTTTGCGACCAGTCTTCCGATTTTGTCATGCTTCATCACGACAAACACTTCGTCACCTGGTAGCGGTCTATATTCAATGCTCTCGGGCAGCTCTGACAGCGGCAGCAGCAATTGTCTGCCTAAGCCCATTTCCAGAAAGCATCCGAGCCTTGGGTGAACGTCCGCTACCTTCAGCCGTGCGAGCTCGCCAAGCTGTAGTAGAGGCTTCTTCATCGTAGCGGCTAAGCGGTCCTCCGAGTCATAGAAAATAAAGGCTTCCACATCATCGCCGATTTTTGGCTTGGAGCCAACAAGCTCGGTATAATGCATAAGCACATCCGATTCCCCATCGCTAAGGAAATAGCCGTAGGGCGACACTTCGCGTGCCACCCTTAACATTTGTGTTGTTCCAGCTAAAAAGCTCATGCGAACTCCACAACCTTCGCATCGGACCAAAGACGCTCAATGTTATAGTATTCACGCTCGTCGCGGTGGAATACGTGTACGATAACATCGCCGAGATCGATTAACACCCATCTTGCCGAATCCATGCCTTCAATACCGCGAACGCGATTGCCGCTTTTTTCTGCTTGCTTGCGAATTTCAGTTGCGATTGCCTGCACCTGTGTATCCGAGTTGCCGCTGCAGATAACGAAATAATCCGCCACCAAAGAAATTTCCTTTAAATTCAAGGCAACTACCCGTACCGCTTTTTTGTCTTCCGCTGCTGTGACCGTAATTTGCAGCAATTCATCCGAATGTAACGCCATAGCTCAGCCTCCTGTTATTTTCTATATTATTCCAATAATCCATTCCGTGCTTCTATCGTTAGCGGAAATATACGTTTTCCTTTTTCTAATAAGAAGGCAATAGTAGAGTTGAATCCTGCAAGCAAAGCTGCATTCAAATCCTGCTCGCTTAACTCGCGTATAACTGCTACTCCCGGAAAATCCCGCCCAGGCTCCATATAGTCAGCCAGACAAACGATTTTCTCAAGGTTCGACATTCCGCGGCGTCCGGAGGTATGGTAACGAATCGCATCCAGCACCTCAGCATCCGTGACGCCATATTCATGCTCGGCCACCCAAGCTCCGACAGGCGCATGCCATAGCTCTTTATCGTATTGGAGCAGTATGGATGGCAAATCCTGATCGCGAATGACCTGCTCCATCCGTTCTACTTTCCAATATTTAGCCACATCATGCAAAATGGCAGCCAGCTCGGAGCGAACCGGGTCCTCCCCGAATCTATTCGCCAATATGACCGCAGTTTCCATCACGCCTTGCGTGTGAAGCCATCTCCGCTCTGGCATTTCCGCCTTTACCTTAGCGATCATTTGCTCACGATTCATACAGGTTGTACCTCCTCATGTAGCTATTCACCGAATCCGGCACTAAATATTGAACCGATTGTCCAGCATTCACCATGCTTCTAATCGCAGTTGACGAAATATCGATTCCAGGCATTTGAATCAGCGTGATTCGCTCCTTCAAAAAGCTTGGCAGCGCGTCAATAGCAATGGGTTCACCTGGACGCTCTAATCCGATAAATGTGATTTGGGCCACAAGCTGCTCAATCTGATACCACTTCGGGAGATCATTAACCCGGTCTGAGCCAATAATGTAGGAAAATGAATCGCTCGGATAGAGCCTCCGCAGCTCCAGCACCGTATCATAGGAATAGCTTACTCCGCCGCGCAGCAATTCAATGTCAAGTGCGCGAAAGGAAGCATTGCTTTCGATTGCCTCGCACACCATCTCTAAACGATGCTGTCCGCTAACGCCCGGTTCATTCGCTTTGAGCGGAGGACCGTAAGACGGAATGAACCATACCTCATGCAGGCCGCATTGCTCGCGCGCTGTTTCCGCCGCGATCAAATGACCGATATGGATGGGATCGAAGGTTCCGCCCATAATACCAATCTTACTCACTAGTCGAACTCCTCCTTACATCAACCATAAAAAGGCAAACCAGCAACCGCTGCGAATGATAGTATGCCCTATTTCCCAGCTTTTGAATGTTACGATTACCTGCGTGCTGCGCTAGGAAGCTCGATTTGCTTGTTGTCCTTGGATTCTTTGTAGAGGACAATCGTCTTGCCGATCACTTGGACCAGCTCTGCACCTGCTGCTGCTGCGACCTCTGCTCCGATTTCCCTTGGATCGTCCAGGCAGTTGTTGAGCACGGAAACTTTAATAAGCTCCCGCGATTCGATAGCCTCTTCGATATGACGGACGAGGTGATCGTTTGTGCCGCCTTTGCCAACTTGGAAAATCGGCGTCAAATGATGTGCGAGCGATCTTAAATAACGTTTTTGTTTACCTGTAAGCATGTATGTGTTCCTTCTTTCATCTCAATAATTCGTCTGTTACTTGCCATTATGATTAAGCTTGTCAGCCTTGCAGCGCAGCCAGCACAGTTTCCCGCATCGCTGTGACCGGAGCAGGCTGTCCAGTCCAATACTCAAAGGCGTATGCGCCCTGATAGATGAACATGCCTAAGCCGCCATGAATGCGGCAGCCGCGCTGCTCCGCTTGCTCTAAAAATGTTGTTTTTAGAGGATTGTATATTAGATCGCTTGCAACTGCGCCTGGCCTCAGCCAGGCTGCATCGATCGGCGTCTCGCCCGTTTTCGGGAACATGCCTACGGATGTCGTATTAATGACGATGTCCGCCTGCCCGCAAGCAGCTTGCAGCTGCTCATTCGAGATCGCTTCAATATCCGCAAGGTGTTGAAAGGTCGATGAGAGCTCTTGGGCACGTTCTACTGAACGATTGGCTACCGTGATGCGCGAGGGATTCTCGCTCGTTAAAGCATAGACGATTCCGCGAGCCGCTCCGCCTGCTCCAATTACGACGATTCGCTTGCCTGCAAGCTCATGTTCCGCTTCTTCCTTCAGCGAACGTACAAAACCGATGCCATCCGTATTATAACCGATTAGCCGTCCATCATCGTTCACAATCGTATTGACTGCGCCGATCGCCAGCGCCCCTGCGTCAATCTCGTCCAATACGGACATAATGTCCAGCTTGTGCGGAATCGTAACGTTGACGCCGCGAATGCCCATGGCCCGCACGCCTGCAGCGAAATCCGCTATACGATCGCTCGATACGTGAAAAGCGTTATACACGCCGTTAATTCCCGTTTCCCGAAAGGCACGATTCATCATGATCGGTGACTTTGAATGACGAATCGGGTCGCCGATTACGCCATACAAAACGGTATTGCTGTCAATTCGGTTTCCTGCGCCCACACTCGTCACAGTGAATTCCCCTTCCAAAGCCAATTCTTTAGATCATCGAATCGCGAAGCATGACCTTAACGCCCTTCGGTGCATAAATATCAATCACAGCTCCGCCGGTACCGTTCACTTGAATCCAGCCAAGACCGGATATGAATACATCCTTATTCAAGCCGCGCTTCACTCGGAGCGAATGTCTAGTCCATGCCGGGATGGTCTCCAGCTCCTCGAGGCTTGGCCCGCCAAGCAATTGCCCGCGGTGATCCGCATAGAGCTCATCAGCACGCTCAAGCTTCGTCCGGTGCATGTTAAGCGCATTCGACACGTAGAACGTAAAGGATTGGCGGTCGCCCTCGACAAAATCAAATCGCACAAGGCTGCCAATAAACAGCGACTGGCCTGAGTTTAATTGATAGACGAGCGGTTTAATCGGCTTGTCCGGCAATAGAGAGCCGAGAAAGCTGCGCGGCACAACTTCCGTCATCCGCGTTGAATAGACGATACCGGGCGTATCAATAATCGCTTTGCCATCCTCAAGCGGAATATGAACGGCGTCAAGCGTCGTTCCCGGATAACGCGACGTCGTTAGCTCACGCTCCATATCGCTGTAATCGCGAATAAGTCGGTTGATTAATGTGGACTTGCCGACATTCGTTGCGCCGACCACATAGACATCGCGACCGTTCCGGTATTGCTCCAGCGCTTCAATAACGCGCTCGAAGCCCATATTGCGCTTTGCGCTGCACAATACGACGTCGACCGTCCGCAGTCCTTCTTCCTTCGCTTGCTTCTGAACCCAGTTCCGAAGTCGATTCACATTCATCGCTTTCGGCAGCAGATCAATTTTGTTAACGACAAGCAGCACTGGATTATTGCCGACGAAGCGCTGCAAGCCTGAAATCAAACTTCCTTCAAAATCGTACAAATCGACAATATGTACGACAAGACTGTCCGTATTTCCAATGCTTCCAAGCAATTTTAAGAAGTCATCCTGATCAACCGCAACGGATGACGCTTCATTATAGTTGCGAATACGGAAGCATCTCTGGCAAATAACTGGATCGCGCCCATTTGCCGATTCCGGCAAATATCCTGGCAACTCAGGATTTTTCGTCTGCAGCGCGACACCGCAGCCCGCACATGAGCCAGATGTCTGACTTAGTTGTTGTTCCATTACTTTGTTTCCCCCTCATACCATAGCCCTTTTTTTCTCAAGCGCACTAATGCAAACCGTTCAATCCGGCGATTAACTCGTGTCATAATCCCTTCATCTAAAGGAGCGATTGGCGTAACAAGAATGGTGTACAGTCCCATTCGATTGCCGCCAAGCACGTCTGTCAGCATTTGATCACCGATAACGACAGCATGCTCAGCCGGTAGTCCGAGTACGCTAAGCGCTTTCCGGAAAGATTTGCCTGCGGGCTTGCGCGCGGCATGAATATATGGAATATTCAGCGGTGATGAAAATTTCCCGACACGCGTTTCATTATTATTAGAGACGATAACGACCTGAAAGCCCCGTGAGCGCACGTAATCAAGCCACTGCACAAGCTCAGGCGTTGCTAGCGCCTCCTTCGCACCGACGAGCGTATTATCCAGATCCGTAATGATGCCGCGTACGCCTCTTGCGTGCAGCTCATCTAAATTAATTTCATACACTGTATTGACGCGCATATGCGGCAACAGCCGTTCAAACATAATGGATATCCCTCTGCTTTCTGCCTGCTTTCTTACGAAACTATACCATACAAACCAAATTTGTTGCAAAAAAATACCGCTGCCCATTTCACTGGCGCGCGGTATTTGTTCAAATTATGACGAATATTGTTACCTTAACTGATCGATTAATGACTTCACCTTCAGTACAAAACGATCAGCATCCTCGTTTGTTGCGATAACCGGGCTGTATTTGGCTTGCTCGAACCGATCCAGCACCGCATTGAAATCATCGCGCAGACGCTTCTGGCTCTGGGACCAGCGCATGACTGCCTCTCGCAGCGTCTCATGCTCCTCGCGCTCCAGCCCGCGCTTCTTGCAAATGCGAAGCAGCTTCTGCGTCTCAAGTACAATTCGGTCATTGGATGAGTACGAGCCGTGACGGAGCTTGCGCACGGAAGCAATAAGCTTGTCACGTCTAACGAAAAGCCACGCTGCTGCAACTGCAGCAAGCAATCCAACAGAGCTCCATGCCCAAAACCTAGCATTCGATTTGCTTTCCGTTTTTACAGCTTCGGCAGCTTCCTCCGAATCGGTGCCAAGGTCAGGCAGTACTTCCTTCTCTTCCTCCGCGAACGTATAAGGGAACGAGAAGCCAGCCGTCGCTTCAAAGGGAAGCCAGCCGAAGCCCTCAAAGTAGATCTCGACCCAAGAATGGGCATCGGAATTGCGTACCGTATAAGTACCGGCACCGCTAGAATTGATATCCTCCCTAAATTCAGTTGGAGGTCCAAAGTCGCTAGCCGGAAGCACCCCCGGAGCAAATCCTTTAACCCATCTTGTAGGAAGACCAAGGCTTCGCGCCATTACCGCCATCGAGGTGGAGAAATAGTCGCAATAGCCTTCCTTAAGCTCAAACAGGAACTGATCGACAAAATCAGTTGTCGAGCCTGAAAGCTTCGATACATCCGGCTTGTTGTTGTAGTTATAATGGAGTCTTAAATACGTTTCCAGCATTTTTGCTTTGTCATAATCGTTGGTTGCCTCAGCGGTTACATCCTGAGCTAATTGCTTCACACGATCAGGCAGTGTATCCGGCAATTGCAAGTAATAACGATAAGTTGAAGCTGCCGTTTTATCCTTCCAACCTGCTTTTGCCTTCTTAAGCATTTCCTCGTCCAGAAAAGGTACAGAGGAAGTAACGGAGTAGGTTTTCGGATATATCCGGTTTTTTATTGACCAGTTCAACAGACGCAGCTCGCTCGAGTTAGGCACCCAGGCTGTTCCGGTCGGTAAAGGCGCTCCTTCATTTTCCATCCAATTTACCATACTAATAGGAGCCGCACCGAACAATACAGGATAAGCATCCTTACGTATCATCGTTACGATTTGATCAATCTCTATCGTTCCCTCCACAGGCGGTACATCTAAGGATAAAAGCCGTTCACCTTTCTGTACATTAACAACTCGGTCTCCAGCTTCCTCTAAGTCACCGTCTATCCAGCCTTCTCCTGTGTAAAATGTTTTCGATTCACCGCGCCAATAGCTCCGGTGCGAGGTGGTAACCGTCATCATCGGCGAATAGTCGTACTCAAATCCACCGCCGAGTTCTTCATCACTTCTGCTATAGCCAGAGCTCGCATTGCCAGTAGTTCCAGGAATATCCGAATCGGCCCCTTTATCGCCAAGAAATACTTGTACCGTCTCGCCCTTCGCTTCCTTCCAGATCGTGTAGGGATCCTGCAAAATCGGAGATATGGACGGCATATTCAGCCCGACCGTCATTACCACTGCAAGTACGAGTGCAATTGGCATTATTAAATGAAGCGGATATTCAATGAGCTCCTTCCAGCTGTTCGGATGCTCGCGCTTAAGCCTCGACATATGGCTTGCGACAAGCCATAGCAGCCCTATGAATACGACCATGCCTACTTCATCCCAAAGCCAAATCGGAGTAAAGGAGTCCGCTATCGTCAGCACTAGAATGCTCGCGCCGACAAACCCGATCATGCGGATCCGCGTAGTCGTCCAAATACCGAACAATACATGAAGCAAAAGCATCGCAGCGCTAATCCAAATATATGGGTTCAGCTGTACGAAATGCGCTTGCAGCCACCAAATCCATTCCTCCCAGCGCTGAGGGCTCGCAACCAGCCAATCCATTCTGGCTAGCTGGGTTGTAATAAGTATGGCGGCACATATTTGAACAATAAGCTTGTAATAGCGGCTGCGAAGCGGCAGCAGCACGTCGATCGCGGCAGCAGCAAATAGCGTATAGTAGACGATGGCGAATGTTTCATCCCACCAGTAGCCTTCAAAAATAGATATTGTATTCGCAAGAATAATGGCTATAAATATAAATCTAAGCTTCTCATACCAGTCGGACGTAAAATAACGACCCATCGATTTTAATGCTTGCTTCATGCAATTCCACTCCCTTCCAGAGCGGCTGGGAGCTCCTGCAGCTGACGAATTTCAAATACGGGCCAACCGCGTTCCCGCATCATATGCTTCCATGAAGTATTATGGCTAAGCATATCAACCGAGGATGAAATATGCAGCAAACAAGGCGTTATGCCTTTTCGAGACAGCCACTCCATGCTCCGAATGATATCTGCGCCTACTTCAGGTGTGATTACAACGGCGAAGCTTCCGGGCTCGAGCATGGAATCTGCGCGCTGCAGCGACGCATAAAGCGGCTGGGCTGCATCCGCATCAACGAAGGTTAAATGCTTCATAAGCAAATTCCTTTGATCCAGACCGGATTTAGGCGGGAGCAGCGTCATCGTCTCGCCCACCGAGAGCAAGCCCATCGCCGTATCATCCTTCAATCCGTTTTCGAGCAGCGAGGCCGCAGCAGACACAGCTAGTTCAAAGCGTGTCGCAAGCTCGCCTCCATAGCCTCCCGGATGGCGGTCAAGGATGACAACCGTACGCGGGAGCGATTCGCGCTCAAATGCTTTTGATTTCCACTCGCCGGTCTTCGCCGTCGCATTCCAATGCACGCGAGACAAGCGATCGCCGTACAAATATTCGCGAACACCGTTAATTTGCGTCGTTTCCTTTGCCGAGCGTGAAGCAATAGCATGTGAATAAGGGCCGCGTATACCTCGCTGAATGCCGTTCCACTGTCTGAGCGGAACCGTCTGAGGTTGTACGCTAAAAATGGTTTCGGAACCGAATCGGCCGGAGTGTTCAAACAGTCCGAACACATCGTAAGATAAGCATTGCGTATGCTTAAACCGATATTCCCCGCGGTGCAGAGGAGGCGTTTGATAGGCGACCTGTCCGCTGCGCTTCCAATTGGGAACAAAGGATGTCTCGAACGCAAGCTTTTGCCCGTTATGGCGCTGCAGTTGATCTCTAACGATGACATAAGGCAGCGGATAAAAGCCTGGAATTTTCACTTGTAGACTGACATCGAGCACGCTGCCTGCAGATAAAGAGTGATCAAGCCCTGACGCGCCTGGAGCTTGATAGGTTCTGCTGCCCATTACTTTATTGATGCCGCTCCACCTTCCAAGTACCAAATAAATGAGCATTAAATTTAATATCATAAAGAGCATCATTGCGGTTTTGCCGCCTTGAAACAAAAAATAAAAAAGACTGGTCAAATAAATAACTGCGACAAGCTGCCAACGCAGCTTCGTGGATTTGGTCGCTGTCATCAGACTAACGCTCCAGCCGAACCGGCACTTTCGTGGACTGAATCACCTGCGAGATGATGTCCTCCGCTTTCAGCCCGTTCATTCTAGCTTCCGTCCGGAGCAGCAGCCTATGCGATAGTACGTATGGCGCAAGCTCCTTTACATCGTCAGGCGTAACGAATTGACGCTGCTGGATGTAGGCGCTCGCCTTGGCTGCTCTTGCTAGCGCAAGTGCCGCACGCGGACTTGCCCCAAGCATGACGCTTCCATGCTCTCTAGTCCCTCTTATAAGGCCAACCAAATATTTGCCTACAGCATCATCGATATGAACCTGCTGTACTTGATCCTGAATGTGGACCATATCATTGATGTTGATCATAGGCTCAATCCGATCGGACGGATGTATTCCTTCATTAGATAGCACCATTCGCTGCTCGTCGGATTCACTCGGATAGCCGAGCGACAGCTTCATCATGAAACGGTCAAGCTGTGCCTCAGGAAGCGTATAGGTGCCTTCAAATTCAATCGGGTTTTGGGTAGCTAGCAGAACGAACGGACGCGGCAGCTCGTAAGTATCTCCGTCAACCGTTACATGCCCTTCCTCCATGGCCTCTAGCAAAGCGGATTGCGTCTTCGTAGTCGCTCGATTGATTTCATCGGCGAGCAATATATTAGCCATTACTGGACCTGGGCGGAATAAGAATGCTTCCTGCTTGGGATGGTAAATGGAAACGCCTGTAATATCAGTGGGAAGCAAGTCTGGGTTGCATTGAATCCGCCGGAATTGACCGCCGATTGATTTTGCCAGCGCTTTCACTAATTGCGTCTTTCCAGTGCCTGGTACATCTTCTAAAAGTACATGACCGCCTGCAATAACGGCGATGAGCAATCTCTGGATCTCTTCCTGTTTGCCTAGGATACAAGTTTCTAAGTTTCGTAGTATAGCAGCGCATAATTGCATGTCCGCAGGACGAATATCCATTTCATTACCTCCCAAAATAATGCCTATGTTCATACTCAATACTACTATTTTACAGTACTTTCTTTCGTGTACACAAATTTTTTCGCTCCAAAAAAAATTGGAAGATCCCACAGGATCCCCCAATTTGAAAATCATATTATTATCCTTTTGGCCTGACCACGAGCGCTGCCAGAAAGGAGAAAATGATGGCCGCCGATATGCCCGCGCTTGTTACTTTAAAGATACCGGATATTACGCCGATCCAGCCTTGATTATGCAGCTCGGTAAGCGCCCCATGAACGAGCGCATTACCGAAGCTTGTAATCGGAACGGTAGCTCCTGCTCCAGCGAACTTAACCAGTGGCTCGTACAAATCAAAGCCGTCAACGATGGCTCCGATAACAACTAATGTGGACATCGTATGCGCCGGTGTCAGCTTAAGCACATCGAACATAAGCTGGCCGATTACGCATATTGCTCCACCGACTAGAAACGCCCATAAAAAAATCATACCGCCTCACCCCCCTTTCGCACTTATTGCCACCGCATGTGCAATGCATGGAATGCTCTCGCCTTGCTGGAACGATAGCGGAGATAACAGCGCTCCGGTAGCAACGACCAAAATTCGTTTCAATTCGCCTTTCTTGATCCGTTTAAGCAAATGCCCGTAAGTGACAACCGCGGAACAGCCGCAGCCGCTGCCGCCAGCTTGGACCTTTTGCTTCTGAACGTCAAATATCATGAGGCCGCAATCGTCAAACACCGTATCGTCCATTGGTACGCCGTTTTGAATCAGAAGCTTCTTCGCAATCGGATGCCCAACTCCGGCTAAATCGCCCGTTACGATTAAGTCATAATCTTTAGGCTGGCGTCCCGTATCGTTAAAATGGGCTTGGATCGTGTCGACCGCTGCGGGCGCCATTGCAGCTCCCATATTAAAAGGATCAGTAATGCCCAAATCAATGACTTTGCCGATAGTCGCGCACTCCACGACCGGACCGTCGCCTTTATCGGCAATGATGGCTGCGCCTGCTCCCGTGACAGTATATTGCGCCGTTGGCGGCTTTTGGGAGCCATATTCCGTCGGATAGCGGAACTGCTTCTCCGCAGTACAGTTGTGGCTGCACGTACCGGCAAGCACATGGCTGCCTCCGCCCGCGTTCACGACAAACGAAGCGAGCGCCAGCGACTCCATGGAGGTGGAGCATGCGCCGAACAAACCGATATATGGAACGCCGAGCGATCTTGCAGCAAAGCTGCTGCTAATGATCTGATTCATCAAATCGCCGCCAAAATAAAATTGAAGCTGATCGCGCTGGATGCCGGCATTCTGAATAGCGAATTCAGATGCTTGCTCAAGCAATAGCCGTTCCGCCTTCTCCCAGCTCTTCTGCTGCATATCTAGCTCGGGATGGACAAGATCAAACTCAGCTGCCAGCGGACCTTGTCCCTCGTCCGGACCAACCACAGTCGCTTCGCCAATAATAACCGGTCGCTTCTCGAACCACCATGTCTGTTTCCCGCGCAGCATATTATTGACCTCCAGTGCCAAGTATGAGATGGGCAATACCGACGAAGAAAGCCGCGACCGTGCCGAACACAAGAACGGAGCCTGCAAGCTTGAACATATTTCCGCCTACGCCAAGCACTAGTCCTTCGCTGCGGTGCTCCAGCGCCGCTGAGCACATGGAATTCGCAAACCCTGTTACAGGGACGGCGGAGCCAGCACCGGCCCATTGTGCGATTTTGTCATATACGCCAAGGCTTGTTAAAATAACGGAGATCAGAATAAGCGTTGCAACTGTAGGGTTGCTTGCCGCTACCTCGCTCATTCCCATCCCATGTACAAAAAGCTCTTGAATGCATTGTCCCACTACGCATATCGCTCCGCCAAAAACAAATGCCTTCAGGCAATTCCCGAGAATCGACCGCGGAGGCTCCATGGTCTTTGCGAAGGACTGATATTCTTTAGGCGACATCGACATTTTTTTGTAATTGTTTTTACTTTTGCTTTTTACAGCCATTGCAGCATCCTCCTATTCCGCTACGGCTTCTCCATATGCGCGAACTCGAAGCTCCGTAACCGTTTTGCATTCTTCTCGTTCATTATTTGTAATAGGAGGTAGCAATATTCCAGCAAAAAAAGGATTGCCCGCAGACTAATGTCTAGTCGTGGACAATCCTTCATTTATAAGCATTTCGCAAATAATAAAAGAACGAGCAAAACGTACAATGCTAACACATATATGCTCATTAAATAACGTTGCCGCCGCTTCGTGGACACAAGGCGCTGCTCCCCTCATACCGGGCATTTATCTACAGCATATGCTTAATGCCCGGAGTTGAGCCTATCCCTTGCGATTAAGCTGGGCAATTGTTAGCCCTCGATTATCATAACGCCTTTGGCTGCCAAGCTGTAAGTCCCGCTTACCAGACTTTCAGTCAATAGCTCATTGCGAGGCTGCGCTCCGAGCTGCAGCTCGGCAGCTTCTGCATTATGGTTCAAAATAAACGTAAACGAGTTGCCGTCTTTGCTCCGGCGCGTAACTTCAACACCAGTAGGTGCAGCAAGCAACGGCTCAATTCCTTTTTCCTTGCAAAGATTCGTTAGAAGCGATTGCAGGAAATGCTGGTCAGGGCTGGAAGCGATATACCAAGCCTCGCCTTTGCCGAATTTATTGACCGTAACAGCAGGCATGCCTTTGTAGAAATCAGATCCGTATTCAGCGACTACTTCAGCTCCTTCTGCGTGAATCAGGTCGCAGAGCAGGCTGCAAGTGTAAGTTCCGCTAAGCTCGCCGTCTACTTTTGTCATCACCATCTGATTTTGCTGGCCAGGCAGCAGCGCGTCGATTTCCTCGGCCCAAATGCCAAGTACTTTGCGAAGCTTGCCAGGGTAACCGCCTGTTGTGACAAGGTCATTCTCGTTTACGATGCCGCTGAAGAAGGTCGTGATAAAGGTGCCGCCGCGCTCGACGAATGCTTCTACCTTCTCTGCAAAGCCCGGTTTAATCATGTACATAACCGGCGCTATAACGAGATCGTACTGATCAAGACTTTCTTCCACGCTGATCATATCGGTTTGAACGTTCAGCTCGAACAGGGCATCGTAATATTTATGAACCTCGTCCACATATTTAAGCGCGATGCTTGGCCCGCTCGATAATTCGACAGCCCAGCGGTTTTCCCAATCGAACACAATTGCCGCTTTCGCATCGATGCGCGAATCGAGCAGCTTATCCGAAAGCTTGGTAAGCTCGCGGCCCAGCTCTGCGCATTCGCGGAATACGCGGGTATGCTCATGGCCAACATGCTCAATGACCGCGCCATGATATTTCTCGCATGCCCCAATCGAGCGGCGCAGTTGGAAGAACATAACGGTGTCGGCGCCATGGGCCACAGCCTGGTAGCTCCACAGCCGCATAACGCCTGGACGCTTCAGCGCGTTATAGGCTTGCCAGTTTTGCTGGCTTGGCGTTTGCTCCATGAGCATGAAGGGCTGTCCGCTCTTCAGGCCGCGCATCAATGCATGCGTCATCGCAGTATAGCTGACAGGCGTGTCAATGGAAGGATAGTTGTCCCAAGACACGACATCCATATGCTTCGCCCATTTGAAATAATCTAGCTCTGGATAGGTCCCCATCAGGTTCGTTGTGATCTGTATGTTAGGCGAATGCTTGCGGATCTCATCGTATTCGATTAAGTAGCAATCCAGCAGCGCATCCGATTGAAATCTGCGGTAATCCAGCGAAATGCTTTGGAAGTTCGAGCGATTTCCGCCCCACTCCTCGCTTAGCGCGTTCGGAGGAACAATCTCATCCCAATCATAGAACGTGTGGCCCCAGAAGCTCGTATACCAAGCTTTATTTAATTGCTCAATCGTACCGTATCTTTTTTGCAGCCATGCTTGGAAAGCCTCGGCGCAGTTGTCGCAATAGCAATAGCCGCCATATTCATTGGAAATATGCCATGCTACTAGCGCTGGATGATCCTTATAGCGCTCTGCTAATTTGCTTGCAATCAGCTGCGAATATTTGCGGTACGCCGGGCTGCTTGGGCAGGAATTGTGGCGGCCGCCGAATTTGCGCTTGCGGCCTTCATAATCGACACGTGTAACATCTGGGTATCTTTTGGCCATCCATGCGGGATGAGCGCCCGTACTCGTTGCCAAGCAGACCGAAATATTGTCCTGATGCAGTTTGTTTATTATGTTGTCCAACTCTTCAAAATGATACGAATCTTCATTTGGCTGGATACGCGCCCATGAGAACACATTCACCGTCGCCACATCAATATCCGCAAGCTTGAACATGCGAATATCCTCTTTCATCGTCTCCTCGTCCCACTGCTCAGGATTATAGTCGCCACCATACCATATTTTTGGAAGTTTATGATTGATCATGCGTTTGTCGTTCTCCCTTCGAATTTCACTTATTGACAACGTGGGAAGAGAGCCCATGTAATGAGCCCTCTTCTTCGCTGCTTATTTTAAACTTATTTGGACCAGAGCGCCACGCGATCCTGTACCATTTTTGTAAATTCAGCATTCAGTTTGGCTACGCCCGCATCCTCAAGATCCTTAAGGAAGGCATCGTAGATTTTATCAAAGTCAGCCGGTTTAGCAAGAATCGCTTCAGGAATGTGTTTTTTCATAATGTCTTGCGTTTTTTGGAAAATAACGTTTGCTTGTGAACCCGTCTCGAACGGAAGCGTCCAAGCCGCGCCGTATTTGCGCTCTGGGAATGCATCGTCAGCCGGCCACAAATCTCTGTAGGTTTTCGCATTGTATTTCGCAAGCGTCTTCTTGTCTACCTCCGAATACGCCGTTTGAATTTGCTCAGGAAACGTCGTCGTGTAATAGTTGCCGGAAGGATCCTTCACGCCGTCGCCATAACGAGCCGACAGCAAGTAGTTGCCGATACCTGTCGTTTTCTTAAACGTATTGTTGTCATTCGACTTCTGAGCTTGAACATCGGCAGGAATAACGCGTTTGCCGTCTTCAATGTTGTAGTGCTTGCCTTCAATACCCCAGTTAACAAGCACTTGGCCTTCATCGGAAGCCAGGTAATCAAGGAATTTGATCAGACGAACAGGATCTTTAGCATCCTTTGTGATCCCTATTCCGTAGCCGGAAAGGTATCCCGTGCCTTGGAAAGAGTGATCCTGGAACGTGTCATTCAATGTAACTGGGAAACGAGCGTAAGTTGCTTTGAATTTACCTTCTGCTTTCAATGCGTTTTCCGCATCGGCGTAATCCCATTGTTGGTCGATAAGGCCCAGAACCCGTCCAGATGCCACTTTAGCTTTGTATTGGTCGTACTTTTGAACGAAGCTTTCTTTGTCAAGCAAGCCGATATCGTTCATGTGGTTCAACCAGCGGAAATATTCTCTTTCTTCCGGACGCTGATAGTGCATGATCGCTTCATGCGTTTCCTGGTTAACGTAGAACTCGCCGTCATCCGGAGCCCCTGTTGCGTAGAAAGCAGGGTTCGTCACGGAAATCAGAATTTGCCATTCCCCGCCGTTAAGCGACATCCCAATTGTTGGTTGGCCATCTGGTGTTTTTGGATTTTTCTCGATATAAGCTTTGATTGCCGCTTCGTAATCTTGTACGGTTTTGATTTCCGGATAACCGGCTGCTTCAAGCACTTGATGCTGCAGCTGGAAGCCGCCGCCCGCTTCAAAGTACGTTTGTCCTACGCCGTCTTGTGGAAGCATGTAAATCGCATCGTCGTCCTCGCTCCACCGAAGGCGGTTGAAGTATTCGCCATAAACCTTTTTCAGGTTCGGCGCGTGCTCCTCAATCAAAGGACGCAGGTCGATCATTGCGCCAGCATCAACCAATTTGCCTGCGCTGCCTTTTGGCATAACAAGGTCCGGATAATCGTCGCTTGCTACCATTAGGGCGAACATATCGGAATCGGTACCGCCAACAGGAAATTCCTGTTTAATCGTAATACCTGTTTTTTCTTGAATCGCTTTACCTACGTCGGATTGCATATCATCCCAGTTCGCGTTGTTGTCTCCCGATGCTGCGCGAATGGTAATCGGTTCAGCTGCTGCGCCTTCATTCGTCGTTCCGTTGCCCGTGCCGCCTTCATTATTCGAATTGCCGCAAGCTGTTACGAATACAAATACAAGTGCCAACATCAGGCTTAGTGCCATTTGCATCTTTCTTTTCATTGCTGGAAAGCCTCCCTTTTTTCTTGTGCGTGATGTACATGTATATAACAGGAAACCTGCTATTACCAAAATTAGCTTTTTACAGCTCCAAGCGTCATCCCTTTCACGAAATACTTCTGAAGGAAAGGATAAACCATTAGGATAGGGACGGTAACAACAATCGTAATCGCCATCTTAATGGACTCAGGTGAAACCGATGCGATCGCTTGCTGCGCATTCGGGTCGCGGTAATTGCTGCCCGTTTGCGTGGACAGCAGCACCTTCATCAGCTCGTACTGCAGCGTCGTATTCTCGGGACTCCTGTTGTTGTACAGGTAAGTATCAAACCAGGAATTCCAGTGTCCGACTGCAATGAACAAAGCGATTGTTGCAAGTACAGGCTGGCAAAGCGGAAGGATGATCTTCCAAAATATCGTCCAATCGTTCGCGCCGTCGATTTTGGCCGATTCTTGAAGCGCGTATGGCAGTCCGTCAATGTAGGAGCGGACTACGAACACGTTCCAAACGCTCAAAATAGCTGGAATGATGTAAACCGAGAACGTTCCGATCAATCCAAGGTTTTTCATAAGCAGGAAGCCCGGGATCAGGCCGCCCGTGAAATACATCGTCAGAGCGAATACAACTGACATCCATCTTCTTGCCTGAAAGTCAGGACGGCTTAACGTGTAAGCCATCATGGAAGCTGATAGTACACCGATTGCAGTACCTAATAACGTACGGATAACGGAGTTTTGAAAGCCGACCAGCAAGCCGTCGAAGCCAAAAATCGTCTCGTAGTTTTTTAAAGTAAATTCCCGAGGATAGATGGTCACACCGCCTCTGACGGTGTCCACTGAATCGTTAAACGAAATCGCAAGTACGTTAAGGAATGGATATAACGTTACAATAGCAACGATTGCCATGAATACATACACGAATGTGTCGAATATTTTATCGCCGGTAGCTCTTCTAGACGTTCCTTGCATATGCCCTGCCTCCTATATGATTGATTCTTTGGTGACTCGTTTGTATATTCCGTTCGCGATAAACACGAGCAGGATGCTGACTACGGAGTTGAATATACCGATGGCCGTACCATACGAATACCGGCTCATCTGAATACCGTACTTGAGCGCATACAGATCGAGAACCTCTGAAAAATCGGATACGAGAGGATTGCCCAGCAAAAACTGTTTTTCAAAGCCAATGCTTACTAAATGACCAATCGATAGAATGAACAATACCATGAAGGTTGTCCGAATGCCCGGCAGCGTGATATGCCACATTTTACGGAAGCGGCCTGCTCCATCTACCGTTGATGCCTCGTAAAGCTCGGGATCGATACCCGCCATCGCTGCTAGGAAGATAATCGAGTTCCAGCCCATTTCCTTCCACAGATCCGATAGCGTTACGATGCCCCAGAACCATTCGCCCTTAGCTATGAACTGAATCGGCGAATCAATGATATTTAAGTACATAAGCAGTTGATTGACTGCGCCGCCGTCCGTCGAAAGCATCTTTGATACAAGTCCGGCAACGACAACCCATGAAACAAAGTGAGGCAAATAGGAAATGGTTTGAACGGAACGCTTGAAGAACTGTCCTCTCATTTCATTCAGAAGCAGAGCGAAGATGACTGGAATCGTAAAGCTAACAACCAGCCCCATCGTGCTCATCGCAAGCGTATTTCGCAAAACGATATAAAATCGCTCGTCCTGGAACAACTCTATGAAGTTGTCAAGCCCTACCCACTTCTGATCCAGTATGGCGTTTTTCGGTTTGTAATTTTGAAATGCGGTTAACCAGCCCCAGACAGGTACATAGCTGAATATGAATATCCAGATGACGAATGGCAATGACATCATATACAAGTAACGCTGCTGGATAGCTCTGAACCAGAATCGGTTCTTTTTGTTTGTGGTCCCTGTTTTAAGGCCACCTTCTGTTAGCGGTTTCATCGTTGCTCCTCCTCATGTTTTCGCGTCCTGCAAAAACGGCTTCGCAAGCTACCTTCTTGTCTCTCGTAGCTTACCCTCTCTTATCTGTACTTATCATAAACGATGGATGCCACTGCCTTGCACCCGACAAATTAGACCTAAAATCATATCAAAATAAGCACTTTCAAACGCTTTCATAACCGTTGGTTACAAACGAAGAGACAATTAAAAAAGACGTCTATTTCTCGCCCAGCTCTATCAGCCTAGCGATATAGACGTCATTTAACCTAATAGCTTTTGGATTAATAGCTTTCTATTTTCTTTATTCCGAAGCCGGCTTCCCAGATACGCTCTTGAAGGAGGAAGGAGAAACGCCCTTATACTTTTTGAATTTGCTATGGAAGTAATCGACATTCGCATAGCCGACCCGCTCCGATACCTGATGCACCTTAAGTCCCTCCTGCAGCAGCTCGATCGCATGCTGAATGCGGACTTGATCCAGATAAGTATTGAAATGCTCGCCCGTATAGTTTTTGAACATTTTACCGAGATAGCCGCTATTGTAATTGAATAGATCGGCCAGCGTCTCCAGCTTAATGTTCTCGCTATAGTGCCGTTCAATGAAATCCGTCATCTGCTTCATTACGGAAAGACTGTCCGATTTGCCGATCTTCGCTGCCAGATCCGACAATCGCTTCTGCAGCTGCTCGATCATTTCATTATAATGATGCGCGAGATATAGCGCTGTAACCATCGACAAATCCTCTTGCACGGAAACCCCCGGGCTAGAAGCGGCCGCTTTGTTCAACACAATTGTAAGCAGCTGCGCCCAGCTCGACTTAATGGATTGCTCCGATGTTTCATAGGCGCAAATTTGATCAGATGCCTCTTGGATCGCCTTGTCCACTCCATCCTTGCTCCCAATATCCAGCATGTAATAAAGCTTCTGAGCAAGGCTGTCAATCGACGGCGCCTCGCTATGGATAGGCTCCTTCGATTGCTTGTCATAATCAGATAAGGATGCCAGATGAATTTGCTGACCCTGCAGCATAAAGCGCTGCTTCAGCAAGCCGCGAACAGCTGGCGTCCACTTCTGCAGCTCCGCAGGCTCGCGAACCGAATCGCTTGCGGCAGCCGCGAAGCGTACACGCGATCCGCAGCATTCCTCGATCCATTGCTTCATTTGCTCGCGCGAGCCGTTTTGCAGCAAAAAATCTTTCAGCAGCACACCCACATAGGGCTCAGCAGAAAATACCCAGCCTAGCTGCTTCTGTTCGATGATGTCCGCAAGCTTCTTCTTAAGGGTAGCATTCATCGTAAGGGAATGCTCCCTGCTGTAAAGCTCGATTAAGAGCAGCTGATAATATTTCGCAGGCGTGCCCAAGTGCGTTTTTAGCTCCTGACTGCCCGATGTGCCAGGATCGAGCTTGCCCGCGGCAAGCTGCTGAAGCATCTCCTCGCGCAGGAGCACCGTCGATTGCTCCACATTCTGCTGCTGCTCGGTTTGCTTCTTGAGCTGGGTGCTGATGCGCTCAACGTAACTCTCAAGCTCATCCTCATCGATCGGCTTCAGTATATAACCGTCTACATGATGCGCGATCGCTTGCTTCGCATAATCGAACTCGGCATAGCCGCTCAAAATTAAAAAATGGCAAACCGTATCCGTCTTCCTTATTTGCTCTATCGCCTGCAGCCCGTCCATGCCAGGCATACGAATGTCGATTAAAATCAAATCGGGATGAAGCATCGCATGCTTCTCCACGGCTTCTCGTCCGTTTGATCCTACTCCAACGACGGTGTAGCCGTACTTATTCCAATCCACTAAAGTCTGCAGCCCTTCTCGAATCATCGGCTCATCGTCGACTATAAGTACCTTATGCAAAAGGATGACCCCCTATCGGAATTTCAAAAGCAATGCGAGTACCCGATCCCAGCTCACTCATTATCGTTAAGCCGCAGCTCTCGCCGTAGATCATAACGAGCCGCTGATGAACGTTGCGCAGCCCAATCCGGTACTCCTCCTCTTCCTCCATATCATGCAGCGCTACATTAATTTGATTGATTTTGTCCTCGCTAATGCCTACGCCATTGTCAGCAACCTCTACGCGAAGCAATCGATCGCTCACCAGCGTCGTTAACGAAACGAGGCCGCCCTCCGCTACATTTTCCAGCCCATGCACGACAGCATTCTCGATGAGCGGCTGAATGATAAGCGGCGGTATTTCAATCTCTTGTCCGGATTCATCGATATCGAGGCGAAAGGTTAACCGATCGTTCCCGTATCTGAATTTTTGGATTTCCAAATAACAGCGAACCATTTCGAGCTCGTCCTTCAGGGCAATTTTGCGCGTTCCGACCTCTAAATTTCGACGTATCATTTTACCAAGCATACGGACGATCGACGATATTTCGGTCTCGCCCTTGATATGAGCCTTCATCCGAATCGATTCCAGCGCATTGAACAGAAAATGAGGATTGATTTGGCTTGCCATCATTTTTAGCTTAATTTCTTTCTGTCTCAGCTGCAGCTGCGCTTGCTGTTTGTGCGATTCCGCTACCTCGTCCATCAAGCCGCGTATGCTGACGACCATATTGTTGAATTGCTTGGATAATATGCCGATCTCGTCGCTTCCTGTCACATGGGATATGACATTCAAATCGCCCATCGCAACCTTGTTCAAATCTTTATTCAGCACAAGCATCCGCTTCGCTAAAATCGCCGAGAAAATATAGATCAATACGAACGCGATAAGGAGACTTAGCATAATGATGCCGAATCCAAGCAAGCTAATGCGATTGGCTCCGCTTACGATGCTTTCAATCGTAAATACAGAGACGATTTTGAGCCCGTTGCGGCTTGAATCGGGAAGCAGGTCCTCGATTACGATTTTAGAAGGCTTGCCGTCATATTTAAGCTCGTAGGTGCCTTCCGCTTTATTCGTCAGTTTGCTGGCAAAGTCCAATTCAGCTATGTTTTTGCCGACCCAATCGGGGTTCTTGGCCGCGATCATATAACCGCTATCATCGATAATCATCGTATCGAACGGCTCCTGGCTGATCATCGCGTTCAGTTCGTCCTGGTTGACACCTATAACGAGCACACCGCTTGTCCGGTAGGTAGGAAACGAAATTTTTCTAATTAAACTCAAATAGTTACGGTTGTTCTTCGTTTCGTCGGGTATATACCCCCAATGAATGCCGTCTTCCTCTATCGCGGTCTTATACCAGGGCTCCTGCGCAATGGAATCAGTCAGCTTAAGAAACTCCCAGTTATCCAATATCGTCATATTCGTCGTGTAGAAACGAATGTTGTAAATTTCAGTGTACAGATGAACATAGTCGCGAAAATCACGATAATCCCAAAATGCCTTTACAACCTCGAAGGTGGAATTGTATTGCGTATTGACGACATTAGTCAATCGGTTGTCGACGAGCAGCTTATCTGAAATCTCAATCGGCATCCGTATAATATCGAGCGTCTGCTTCTTGATTCGCTCTACGTTATTCGTAATTTGCTGCGTTGCTTGGTCAAGCACATTTTGCCGGAAAGCAACGGTCAAAAATATGCCTACGATAAGCACCGGAACAAAAACGACAAGGATGAAAGAAAAAATAAGCTTGTTTTTGATGCGTACATTGTTCATTCTGTTTGCAATCGAACGGATGCCTTTCTTCATAAAGGCTGCTCCTCCCTTCAATAGGTAAGCGTTTACTTTTTTGCGCGAAGTTTTGAAGCATCCTATATTATAAAGCGGAGAGGGACGCATTCATACATGACTTATCCGTCATTTTATCATATGGAAATTAGACATTGCTCTTCATGGCTTGCAAATGCGATGAGATAGCGATCTTCTGGTATCTGATATTTTAAGTATCTTTCGATAGTCAAAGTAGGACATCATAACCGCACAAAAAAACCGCTCTGTTAGAGCGGTATGCGGTACAATGAATGCTGCTCCACGACATGCTCACCTTTGTTATACAGCCATTGAAACTTAAATCTATCGCCTGTATAACACGTCTTGCTTCGAATATCCGTAAGGATCACCGTTTCAAAATGGTCCAAAATGATCTGCTGCATCGAGGAAAGCCGCTCCTCATTCGCCTCAAGCTGCTGCTCGGCCTCTTCATCCGATTGGGCAGTCTGCGCGAAGTATGCAAAAGCAGCATCTCTGTCGCTGATCGCAGCAGGCAATGGATGCCCGGAGCCTCGAAATACTTCCTTCACCGTATCGATCCAATCCTTGTACAAGTCTATTTCAATCTCGTTCTTCACTATAACTAGCTCCTCTGCCTATGTTCAATGCTCCTTTAAACAATAAAGCCGTATTTGGCAAAATGCAACCTCAGCCGCACAAGAAAGCGGAGCTGTCTAAGGCCAGACTTGCAGCCTTGAGCAGCTCCGCTCGAGTTTTTTCATTGGACGTTGTTATTATTGGATGTGAAAATAGCTCAGTTTCACGCTTCCCTTCAAGCCGATAACCAAGTTGCCATCCGGCTTGATGCTTGGCAGCTCAATCCGAACGGTTTGCCATTCCTGCTCGCCGCTCGCAGCAACGTTGCAAGCACCGATAACGGTACCCGCTTGGCTGCCTATCAGAATAGTAAGCTCGCCGCCCTGCTCACCGCCGCTAACGCGTGCTTCAAACGAAGAAGAACCCCTCGACCAATCGATATCCTTGAACTTGATCCAGCCTCCGGATTGCGACAGCCTAATAGCCGTGCCGCCCTCCTTGCTCTCGTCCAAGTAAACATGCGCATAATCATCATAGTTCTCCGCGCGGGTTTGCTGCGACAGGTTGCGCGGCGGAATCGTTTCGCCTTCAATTGTGATTGTTCCGGACACCTTGACGTCAACGGATGAGCCTCCAGCCGCAAATGTGTATTCCGCAGCTTCAAGGCAGAACCGATCACGCGTCACATCCCAAATCGCCAGCTCTTCCGCTGGCACGATCAATTGCACAGCCTTGGTCTCTCCCGGCTGCAACGCTATGCGCGTAAAGCCGACCAGCTTCTTAAGCGGACGCTCCACCCTTGAGCCTTCCGTACGAACATATAATTGAACGACCTCATCGGCTGCAACGCCAGATTCGTTCGTCACTAGTAACTGAACTGTAACGCTGCCGTCAATGCTTGTTGCGTTGTTCGTTATTTCAAGCTGGCTATATCGGAATGTACCGTAGCTGAGCCCATAGCCGAATGGGTACAATGGCTCGCCGTCGAAATACAAATACGTTCTTTTGCCTTTTAAAATGTCATAGTCCATCAGATCCGTCAGCTGCTCTTCTGATTTGTACCAGGTCATGTTCAGCCGTCCCGCCGGTGAGTAGTCGCCAAACAGCATGTCAGCGATGGCGTTGCCAAGCTCTTGTCCGGCATGCGACAGATAAACGATCGCCGGTATTTTCTCGTTAACCGCGTTCAGCGCAAACGGGTAGCTGCCGATGACAACAACAACCGTGTTCGGGTTGGCCGCAAATACAGCGCTAATCAATTCATTTTGCGATGCTGCCAGATCTAGGCTCGGGCGATCGATCTCTTCCTTGCCGTTAATAAGCGGATTGTTGCCGACGAATACGATCGCGGTTTCCGCTGCCTTCGCTGCCGCTACCGCTTCCGCGATGCCATCCGTAATCACATCCTTCATGAACAGCTCGTTCGCTCCGATCTCTGCCGCTTCTGTAACTTGCAGCGGATCGGCTCCGCTATTCGGCGCCGTTACCAGCTTGCCGTTCCATGTCCGAATCGCAAATTGATTATTCGATTGCTCGTCGAGCTTGAACACTTCCTTCACATACCAGCCGAACGCTTCGCTTGCTGATGCAGCGATGTTTACATCGTCAGCGCTTGTAAGCAGCTTGCCGGAATTTTTGCTCTCGAGCGTATAGCTGCCCCAGCCCCAATCGGTTACTTCAAACGTCTCGCCGGACGCGGCATTATCCGATTCACCAGCCTGCAGACGGTTTTCATTGTCCGCGAAAGCCTGCAAAGCCTTGCCATTTGCAGCCGATTTCAATACGACGCGGTCGTTGCCGCTGCTGTACGAAACGGACTTGCCAGCCAGCTTGCTCTTAATGCCTTCAAGCGGCGTAACCTTGTATGGAAGCGAACCGGAATACCAGTCGCGGTATACGACATCGGCTAGCGGCCCGATAACAGCAATACTGCTTAGCTTCTCTTTATTAAGGGGAAGGGCGTTGTTTTCGTTTTTCAACAATACGATAGATTCACGCGCTGCTTGCAGCGACAATTGACCATGCTCAGGCGCGCAAAGCTTCGATTCCGGTACGTTGGCGTAAGGATTTTGGTCTGCTGGATCAAACTCGCCCAAGCGGAAGCGCACGCGGAACGTATTGATGAGCGCTTTATCCAAATGCTGCTCCGATAGCAAGCCTTCTGCCAATGCCTCGCGGATCGCGGCACAGGATTTCTCTTTATCGTCCGTAATGCTGTCAATTCCAGCTTTGATTGCATGCGCCACAGCATCCTTATAGGAGTCGTAATAGTGATGATCGTTGACGATTCCGAGCAGGTCGCCTGCATCGCTTACGATGAAGCCGTTCATGCCCCACTCCTCTTTTACTACTTTGTTTACATCCGCATGCAAAATAGTCGGCGTGCCGTTAACCGAGTTGTACGAGGTCATCATGGAATGCGCGCCGCCCTTCACGAAGGCTGGCTTAAACGCCGCTTGATAATATTCCTTCATATTGCGAGGGTCAATGCTCGCCGAGCAGCTGCCGCGATTAATTTCATTGTTATTGCCGATAAAATGCTTCAACGTTGCTACCGCTTTGAAATAAAGCGGATGATCGCCTTGAATGCCCTGCACAAGCGAAGCTGTCAGCTCGCCTGTCAGCTTTGGATCTTCGCCGTAAGCTTCCTCCGTCCTGCCCCAGCGCGGATCACGCTCCATGTCGACAGTTGGCGCCCAAAGCGTCAAGCCGTTAATGGCTGGATTGCGCTGAAAGTACACGCGCGCCTCGTCGCCAATAACAGAGCCAACTTCCTTGAGCAGCACGGGATTCCACGTACAGCCAAGTCCGATCGGCTGCGGGAACGTCGTCGCTTCGCCAAGCCATGCCATGCCATGCGCTGCTTCTGTTCCGTGCTTATACGGCTTTACGCCTAATCTCTCGATTTCAGGCTGGTATTGCACCATCGAATCGATTTTCTCATCGAGCGTAAATCGTGATACAAGGTCGGTTACCCGCTCTTCAAGCGGAAGCGCGATATTTTCAAACGGAAAACGTGTATGGGTCGTCATTATGGTTACTTCCCTTCATTGGTTATCGTAGTGATGCTGTACCATTCGTTCTTGCTCGTCGGGAACGGTACGGAAGCGTCAATGGCTGTGCCGTCAGAAGCATGAACCGTGAGCGCTTCCTTGGAACGCAGGCTGCATGGCAAACCATGCGTAGATCGTATGCGGCCGTTGATTAGCTTGCCGTCCATCCATTCGATATCAACGACGAAGCCGCCGCGAGCCTTAATTCCTTTTATATAACCGCTTGGCCAAGCAGCCGGTAAAGCGGGCAGAAGCTCTATTCCGTTCAAATGGCTTTGCAGCAGCAGCTCGGCAATACCTGCCGCTCCGCCAAAGTTGCCGTCGATTTGAAACGGCGGATGATCGTCAAACAAATTCGGATGCGTCGAGCGTGCGAGCAGCGTATGAATGAATCGGTAGGAGGACTCTGGTTCTTTAAGCCGCGCATACAGATTGATGAGCCAAGCGCAGCTCCAGCCTGTATGGCCTCCCCCGTTCTTAATGCGGCTCTCAAGCGACGACCGTCCAGCTTCTACAAGCTCCGGCGTTTCTTCTTGATTGATCGTTGTACCTGGATATAAGCCGTATAAATGCGAGACATGGCGATGGCCCGGTTCATGCTCCTTGAAGTGCTCATGCCATTCCTGCAATAAGCCGTCAGGTGCAATTTGCAGCGGCGGAAGCTTGCTTCTCGCAGCGGCGAGCCGTTCCGCAAATGCTTCATCATCCTGCAGCAGGCTTGCAGCCGTTATACAGTGCTCAAACAATTCGCCGATTAGCGTAATGTCCATGGCAGATGATTCTGCTACACTGCTCGCTTCTCCTTCGGCGGTTAGAAATTTATTTTCCGGCGAGGTAGACGGCGAGGTCATAAGCAACCCCTCTTCGTTCTCCTGCAGCCAGTCCAAGCAAAAGAGCGCTGCGCCTTTCATGAGTGGATAAGCTTTCTCCCTCAGAAAATACTCGTTCGGATTATATAAGTAATGCTCCCACAAATGCTGCGTCAGCCATACGCCGCCAAGCGGCCAGAATGCCCAGCTTGGATGTCCGGCAGTCGGCGTCGACGTCCGCCATAAATCTACATTGTGATGCGCAACCCAGCCCGCGCTGTTGTAATGAATCGCGGCCGTTCTCGCGCCGGACTCGCTTAGCTCCTCTATGAGCTGAAACAGCGGCTCATGGCACTCGCTCAAATTACCTGACTCGGCGGGCCAATAATTCATCTGCGTATTGATATTTGTCGTATAATCGCTGTTCCACGGCGGCTGCACCCGATCATTCCAAATGCCCTGCAGGTTAGCCGGCTGCGTACCTGGTCGAGAGCTCGCCATAAGCAGGTAGCGCCCATATTGGAAATACAACGCTTCCAGCTGCGGGTCCTGCTCACCACTTTTATAAGCTTCGAGACGCTCATCCGTCGGCAGTTGAGCATTAGGCGTATGTCCTAATTGGATATCTACGCGCTGGAGCAAACGGCGATGATCTTCAACATGACGTTCTCGCAGCTCTTCATAGCTATGTGCAAGAGCCGCTTCCAGCACGAGATTGTTTTGCATGCTTACCATTGCCTCACTCATAGCCGGCTGACGATCAAAACCTTCAAAGCTCGTTGCCGCGCTTAACAGAAATGTAGCCGTACGAGCACCGCGAATTTGCAGCTTCTTATCGTCGCTTGCCGAGACCTCGCCTCCGTCTATCTTCACGAGAAGCTTAGTCTGGAACGTAATGCCGCGATTCTGCTCATATTGAACAGCCTTTGGATGGTCGCCCATATAATTGTCCGCGACATGGCTCGGACAGCGTCCGTACAGCACGATTGAATCGTTACCCTGCGATGAAAGCTCAAACTGCACTGAAGCTTGCAGCGATGCCGTAAGCTCAAGAAGCTCGTCCCCATCCGCTTCGTAACGCGCGCAAAGCACTTGATCGACTGCGCTTATAAACGTCTCTCGCATATATGCGGTCTGCCCGATCTGGAACTGAGTCGAAGCAATCCCCGCATCAATATCAAGCTTGCGAATATAGTGTTCCGGTTGATCATGCTTTTGAGCAAAATGCTGATCTACGTACCAATCCGCCATCGGCTGATACGATTCGGTATTCGTTCCGAGCATTTTCGCCTCGATGAGCTGCTCTGCCTGGACGAACTGCTTCTCTGCAATCAATTCCCGAGCACGCTTCAAATAACGCAGCGCCTCGTAATTATTAGTATCGCGGGGAAAGCCAGACCATAGCGTATCTTCATTTAATTGCATACGTTCCCTATTCACGCCGCCAAAGACCATGCCGCCTATACGGCCATTGCCGATCGGCAGCGCTTCTTCCCAGCTTGAAGCCGGCTGCTTATACCAAAGGTTCAGCGGATGCATTTGCTCTGCTTGATTTGCCATATGTTTGGTCTCCTGTTTTAAAAAAACGGTTATTATTCATCATAACGGAATAGTCATCTTGTACAGTACCCATCAGATTTCATGCAAAATCATATAAAAATTAGCGCTTGTTTGCGGTAACGGTTAAATTTCAAATTTATTCGGGAGGCTGCCTGTATATCGGCGTTCTGATTAGTTCCTCTGTAAGCACCTATGTGTGCTTACAGAATCGGTGTATGAGTTACCTCGAAATGATGCTGTAAGCACGCATATGCGCTTACAGCGAAAGAGTGGCATGAGTTTGTGGCCGTAAGCACCTATATATGCTTATCGAGCAATTTCGGCGTATGAGAAGCCTCGAAATGGTGCTGTAAGCACGCATATGCGCTTACAGCGAATGAGTAGCGTGTGATTGTGCACTATAAGCACCTATGTGTGCTTATCGAGCAATTTCGGCGCTCGAGTAGCCTCGAAAAGGGGCTGTAAGCACGCATATGCGCTTACAGCGAATGAGTAGCGTGTGTTTTTGCACTGTAAGCACCTATATGTGCTTACAGTGTCTAATCGTCGTATGAGTTACCTTGAAATGGGGCTGTAAGCACGTATATGCTCTTAATGTGAAAAAGCAGCCCGAGTTTGTGGTCTGTAAGCACCTATGTGTGCTTAAATTAGACAATCTACCGTCAAAAGCAGCAACAATCAAAGCTAAACTAAAAAAATGGTTGAGCAGCCTCTACTAAGCGCTCAACCATTTTTAATTCCGTTTTAAAGTCCTGCTGCGCCAAATACTTTATCGAAGCCAGCCTTGGAGCGCTGAATCAGCTCCTCCGGCGATTGCGATGGAGCCTCTGCCGTCAAAATTTCCTGCGACACAGCGCCCTTGTAGCCGATTCGATCAAGCGCCTGAAGGAAGCCCACTAGATCAATAACGCCCTCGCCCGGATAAATGCGGCCATTATCGAGCGCTTCCTCTACCGGCACATTTGGCGCGTCATTAATATGTACATGCACGATCTGATCGGCGCGAAGCGCCTCGATATCTGCGATGGTCAATTCGTTCGTGTACCAGTGGTACGCATCAAACAGCAGCCCAACATTGCTTTCGCCTATTGCGTCGATCCACTCCAGCGTCTCCTCAAGCGTCCAAATGAATGGATTCGCCCAGCGCGTGCGCAAATGGTGAGGGCCAACGAATTCAAGGCCGAGCCGAATGCCATAAGCGCCAAGAATTTGCGCGCAAGTACGCAATCTGCGTGTTGCCAGAGCCATAAAGCGTGCGGCTTTTAAATCCGTAGATGGCAAAATGTACGTGCAGCAGCTCGTGCAACCAAGCGCGGCCGCAGCGGCAGCGGAAGCCGCAAGCTTTTCCAAGCCATCCAGAAATGCTTCTTCCGTGGTTCTCCATTCTACGGGCAGACCGATCGAGCCGATAACTACGCCGTGCTTGGCAAGCAGCTCGCGTGCCTGATCAATGCCATGACGCTCGATCAAAGATCCAGCATCCAAATCGACTGCCTGAAAACCATTTGAGCCAGCGAGCTCAATAAAACGCTCATCGCTTTCAATACGGCCAAGCCCTGCTCCGGTTAATCCTCTTAACATGTGGTTTCCTCCTTATACACGCAATGCTATTCGTCTAAATTCCAATCCAGCTTCACTTCATTGCCCGTACGGGACGATTCATAGATCGCATCCAGCACAAGGTTGTTCGTAAAACCAGTCAGTGCGGAAGTAATCGGCTGCTTGCCCTCGCGAATACATGCCAGGAAGTGACGGCTGAGACGCGCGCGTTCGCCTTCATCGTTGTCAGCTTTGCGCAGCACCGTTTCGATCGGACGATCAAACTTCTCTGTAAGCAGCTTGCCCTCAGCTCCGCGGTAGCTAGCGCCACCCTCTGAGCCCATCACATGAATGAACGGCGAATTGTCCGTATCCATGTGCACTGCCCAGCTAACTTCAAGCGAAAGCGTGCTGCCGTCTTCCATTTTGATCAAGGCGGTTGCCAGATCCTCAACATCGTAAGAACCGTTCCAATTCGGCGTACCCCAAGTACCGATCCCTTTGCGGCTTGGGCCAAATTCGGCATAGGTTGCCCCGTACACGGATACCGGCTTTGAATTGCCCATCAGGTACAGCGCAAGATCCAGCATATGAACACCGATATCGATAAGCGGACCGCCGCCTGATTGATCCATTTGTGTAAACCATGTGCCCCAGCCCGGAATGCCTTTGCGACGGAACCAGCCGGTTTTGGCCGTATATATTTTGCCAAGCTCGCCGCGGTCGATTTGCTCTTTAATTTGCATCGGCACCGACTCCCAGCGCATCTGATGGCCAACCATTACAACACGGTCGGAAGCTTGGCTTGCTTTCAAAATTTGACGAGCCGCGTCGCCGTTGATGCCCATCGGCTTCTCAAGCAGAACATGCTTGCCAGCAGCCAAAGCTTGCAGCGCAAGCGGGGCGTGGAACTGGTTAGGCACACCGATAATTACCGCATCTACGTCGGAGCGCTGAATGAGCTCTTCTGCCGAATTGGCTACGTTTGCAATGCCGTATTGCTTCGCCCGCTCCACCGCTAGAGGCAAGAAGGCATCGGTTATAGCCGTAATGACGCATTCGTCGCCAAGCTTTGAAAATTGTCCAGCATGCACATTTCCGATATTGCCTGCGCCGATAATGCCGATTCTAATTTTATTTTCAACGGTCACTGGAATTCCTCCTAATCAAGTTCGACTAACCTAACGATCTTCGCAAACATTCACATTCGCCAACGCTTGACCCTGATCTTTATGTTAAAATAAACGGGATCAGAAATCGTGCTTGTTTTTCGATAAAAGTCTCAGTTTTTCGGAGGAATCCATTATTTCATGACTTATATACCTGATTATTTGAAAACGTATCCAAATATGAATACATCCTCCCCTCTTCATATTAGCCTGAACCGGCTTTATCATGGCTTCCGCCCGCATCGTCACGATTTTTTGGAATTTTCTTATGTCGTCGACGGGAGAGGCTCCGAATCAATCAATGATGCCAAGCATCAAATGCTGCCAGGCACATTTACATTCGTGCTGCCCTACCAGGTGCATGAGCTGTTTACGGAGCCTGGCAGCACCTTAGTGCTGTATAATTGCATGTTCAGCATGGATTTGTTGATGGAACCTGGCCAAGAAACCGGCCTGATGGACCTAATCGCTCAAAATATGCTGCCGCCCTTCATTCAGCTCAGCGGCGCTGATAATGAGCGAATGAAGCATTTAATCGAAGATATGTATCAAGAATATAATGGGCAGGAGCCTTGGCGCCGTACGATGCTTCAGGTGCGATTAAAGGAAATATTGGCCTGCTTCGACCGCTATCGCCGAAAAGCCGCGCCTTCTGCTGAAGTATTGACGCTTGGTTCGAGGTCCAGCGCATCCGTATGGCCGATTATTCATTATATCCATCGCCATTATCAGGATGAGATCGCCCTCTCCGATCTTGCGAGCCGCTTCTCGCTCAGCGTATCGCGTATAAGCGAGGTCATAAAGCAGACGACAGGTCAGACCTTCGTCCACTTTCTGCATGATTTGCGCTTGCGCCATGCTTGCAGCCTGCTCGTCTCGACCGACATGAGCGTCGCCGAAATCGCGCTTGAAGTCGGCTACGGCTCTTACAAAACGTTCTCCCGTATCTTCCGTGAGACGAAAGGGGTCGTGCCGAAGGACTACCGTAAAACGAAGTTAAACCAAATTAAACCAAATTAAACCAAGTGAAGCTTAGAGAGTAGCCATTTACTTTCCGATATGAAAACGAGCAAGGGCTGCCTATCGTAGATCATTCTACTCCTGAGGCAGCCCTTGCTCTGTTATGTGTTTAGTTAAAAATAGATAAAATCACAAATAAGATGGCAAGCAATACGTAAATGACAAGCGATATGATCATTAAAGTCCGCTTACTCACAGCGCTACTCCCCTCCCAGCACCGATTAGGCTATACACCATTATTGTATGTGCATGGGGACAACGCGGAAATTGTCCAAGTGAGAAAATCGTCCTTGCGAAAGGCAAAGGAAGGAACTTGATTTAGAAATCACAGCTTCGCACGAAATCGCATCTGTGATAGGAGCTTTTCCTGCTCCAGATTTGATGCCATGATCCACCATTTTCTAATAAAATTTACCAATAAATACTAATCATGATGTTTCGTTTATGCTAAGATGGACTGTAGCTTCATACTCAGTTCGATAATCGTTCCTAATGGAAGGTAGTGAACCAAGTTGTTCTTAGAGATCTTTATTTTGCTCGCCAATGTGGCGACAATTACACTGATTCTATTGAAGCAAAAAGCTGTATGGGCAGCCTCATTAGGCTTATTTCTAATTATCCTGCATCTAGTCTTTCAAAACTGGCGGTGGCAAATGGTGCCTGCCTATGGATCGGGGACGATCCTGCCGCTCTTCCTTCTAATTCAATACGTCCTATACACCAATTACCAGAAGACGCTTTATCCGTGGGTCAGCCATATAATCATCCTGCTCTGTTTCTTACTTATTATCCTTTCTGCCATTCTGTCCTATTTATTTCCTGTATTTTCATTAAGAGAACCAAGCGGCTCTCTCGGTATCGGCACGGTTTCTTACGTTTGGAGAGACGATACGAGGGAAGAAGAATTAGCGGCTGAACAAAATACTCGGCAAGTTGTCGTACAAGTTTGGTATCCAACTGACAAGCAAACCCGGAATGGGATCGTCCCTTCCCCCTATTTTCCAGACCGGGTGCAAGCGACTCGGAAGCTGCAAGAAGCCTTCCGTCTACCCGGTTGGTTGTTCCAGCATTTCGATTTGGTGAAAACCCATGCCTATGACCAGACGGAGATCTCATCCTCACAGCAAAAGTATCCAATTATTTTTTTCTCCCATGGCCTTTCAGCTACACGTTTCGCCTATTCTTATTTCACTGAACATTTGGTCAGCAACGGTTATATTGTCGTAGGGCTCCAGCATCCATACACAGCTCTTACAACACCGTTATCTGACGAGCACGTCGTTACTTTCGATAAAAGAATCACGAGCTTGAAAGGTAATTTTGTCGAAATCAATCAAGCTTTAAGTCCAATCGTTCATACGCAATCACTTGATGCTGTGTTTGTTCTGAATAAGATGCAACTCATGCAAGAAGAGGATGCTTCATCCGATTTTTGGGGGAGGTTTGATTTGGAAAGGGTTGGAATGGCCGGTCATTCGCTCGGGGGAGCAACAATGCTAGAAACTTTGCATATGGATACCAGATTCCAAGCAGGCATATTTCTAGATGGGCATCCCTACGGCAGTAAGAATATGACTGACGGATTACAGCAGCCTATTCTATACATGAACGATCATCGTGGAACATCATCTCGCTATATAGATTCAGATGCAGAAACCAAAAAAAGACTAATCTTACAAAATGGGGGGTTGGATATTAATATATCGGGAACGCATCATTTCATGTTTAGCGATGCTGCCCTGTATTCGCCGCTTATTTCATTTATGTTTCCGTATACGAGGGGTAAAACAATCAGTGTGAATCGAGCACATAGCATAATTAACCAAACCTCATTGGCTTTCTTTGAGCACCGTTTGAAGAATAAACCCGTGGAGCTGTTAGAGGAGGCTAACTCCATGTTTCCGGAGGTTTCGATTAATAGCAAGTACAACAAATAATCTTTTGATTAAGAGAGAAACGGTGGCTGAATCGATCAAAGGTACAGCAATAAGCTTCATAAATGACCAACTAAAGCAAAAAAAGCGATCCCGCACTCGACTAAAAGTCGAAAACAGGATCGCTCTTCTATTTCCAAATGGTCTCTAAAGCGTATTATTCATTGTCTTCAACACTCTCGTAATAACGGCCAATTTCAATAATCAAAGCGCCCATTCTCTCCAGCTCCGGGACAACAATTCGCTTTACCCCGTACCCTTTGAGCGCCTCCTCCGTTACTTTGCCGACCGCAGCTGCAACAATTCGCCCTTCAAAGGCATCCAACAGAAATTCCGTGCGAATCGTTTCAGCGGCATATTTGAACAAATAATGCACCTGAACCGCAGTTGTGAAGCAAATCGTATCCACCGATCCCTCGGCTAGCTCAGCCATAAGCGTCTCTAATGCAGCTGGATCTGGCGGAACATGTTTATACGGCAGTACGGTCTCAACTTGAATCGCGCCTTTTGATTGCAGAAAACGCACGAGCTCCGGCGCTGGCTCGCCATGCAGCTGAATCCATACGCGCTGCCCATCAAAATCATGAGCCGACAGGTTGTCCATGAGTCCTTGCATCGTCCCGTCGTCATCGCTGACAATCGCCTTTAGTCCTGACCGCTTGAGAAACGCAGACGTTTTGTAGCCTCTCGTTGCAATTTTCGCCTGAGACATTCGGTCCAGAACAGCCTGTCCAATATCCAGCTTATGAGCAGCGGCGATCAAGCTGTCCGATCCCATCCCCGTCGTCAAAATCAACCAGTCGGTGCCCTGCTCTGCGAATTTCCGCAGCGGCTCCGCAAGCAGGCCCTCATCAAACATCGTTAATCCCTGCAGCGAGCGAATGATCGGAATGCCGCCTTGTTTTTCAACAATTAAGCTCATTTCATCCGTTTTACGAGATCCGGCTATGACGATTCGTTTATTATTCAAAGCGTTTATGCTCATATTGTTTCTGCCACCGTACTTTCGGTTAATTTGCCTGAGTCGACGTCATTATACCAGAGAAAGAATTAGCACGCATCCCCTGCGACAAATAATATTAAGCATTTTCCCATTGTTCCTTAAAGAATAGCTCATATACTCTGCCATATACGATTTTCAAAATCATATAAACCGGAATGATCAGCAGAATGCCTAAAATCCCCGCTATATCTCCGCCAACGAGCACCAATATAATTGTCGTCATTGGATGGATATCCAGCTGCTTGCCAAAAACATATGGAGCAACCACATTGTCTTGGATTTGCTGAGCGATCGTAATGATCACAATCGACCAGACGGCAATGGACGGCGCTTCAATAAATCCGATAATGACGATAGGCACCGATGAGAGGAATGATCCGATAAACGGAATAAAATTTAAAATGACCGCCACGACGGTAAGCAGAAGCGAATATGGCAAATCGATAATGAGAAAGCCCACATACATCAATACGCCAAGCGCCAAATTTACGATGACGCGCCCGACGATAAAGCTGCTGAGCATATGATCGATTTCATCCATAACCTCTGTCCCGTCCCTGCGGAAGCGCTTCGGTATGAAGCTGACGATCTGATCTCCAAACTTCCCGCCTTCCTTGAGCATATAAAACAGCAGAATCGGAAACGTAATAAGCACGATTGCAAAATTCGAGAAAAAGGCAAACAGTCCGGATAAATAATCCTTAAGGAGCGTAAAGCCTTTGTTCAAATACTCGGTCAGCTTAGTGAGTAAATTCGAATCCTGCGGCAAAAAAGACGATAAAAAACCGTTATGCTCCAGCTCCTCCACTTGCTTGCTTAACGATGTGAACAGCGTAGGCGCATTTTCGACCAAATTAACCAATTGTGTTCGTAACGAAGGCCATACGATGATGCTAAAGCCAACCATAATGACGGCAAACGCCAAATAAATGAGCAAAACGGCAAAGGTACGATTCACCTTGCGTTTCTCCATCATATTAACGAGCGGACGGAGCAAGTAGTAGAAAAATCCTGCAAGCATAAGGGGTACGATAATCATACTGAATAGGGACAGAATAGGCTTGAAAATAAAATCGACCTTCGATCCCAAATAAATGATGATCAGCACCAAAATGATCGATAAGCACCATCTGATAAAACGGTTATGCTTGGCCATGCGTTCACCTTCTTCTCTTTTTAGATGAGATAATAAGCCAAGCGGCACAGAAAACAGAAAGCCTGTGACAGCCGGTGTCCCCAAAAATAGGTTACTCCTCTTTTACCCGCTAGAACGTCAATTTAAACTTTATGGAACAAAAAAAGATCGCAGCAAGGTGCCTCCGCCCCCTGCTGCGATCTTCTAACCAGCTGTATATTTCTTCAAAATAATAACCGCATTATGGCCGCCGAAGCCAAAGGAATTGGACATGCCGATTTCAATATTCGTCTCGCGCGCTTGGTTCGGCACATAATCGAGATCGCAGATCGGATCTGCTTCCTCTTGATTAATCGTCGGAGGAATGATGCCCTCCTGTATGCTTTTCACCAGAGCAATAGCTTCAACACCGCCTGCCGCACCCAGCATATGGCCTGTCATCGACTTGTTCGCCGTCACCGGAATGCGGTACGCAAGCTCGCCGAACAGTTTCTTGATTGCCGCCGTTTCCGAACGGTCGCCTATTTCGGTGCTGGTCGCATGAGCGCTGATTAGATCAATTTGCTCCGGCTGCAGGCCAGCCTCGCGCAGCGCATGCTTCATCGCCTGATACGCGCCGATGCCATCCGGATGAGTCGCCACCATGTGATACGCATCCGAGCTGGCGCCATAACCGATCACCTCCGCATGAATGCGTGCTCCTCTTGCTAACGCATGCGACAAAGATTCGAGGATTAGAATGCCCGCTCCCTCTGCCATAACAAATCCGTCACGTCCCGCATCAAATGGCCGGCTTGCAAGCGCTGGCTCCTCGTTTCGCGTCGAAATCGAGGTTGCGTTGCCGAAGCTGGCAAGCGATATGTCCGTAATGGCTGCCTCCGAGCCCCCTGCGATCACGACATCCGCGCTGCCCGACCGAATAAGGCGCCATGCTTCGCCAATTGCCGTATTCCCGATCGAGCACGCGGTAACCGGCGCCATCGACGGCCCCTGCGTGCCGAACCGGATGCTGATCATCGCAGCAGCCATATTGGCGATCATCATCGGGACCAGCGTCGGGCTAACCCGCTCAGGCCCGCGTTCATGCAATACCTCGGCTTGACCCAGCAAAGTCTGAATGCCGCCGATGCCGGAACCAACATAGACGCCAACGCGCTCCCGGTCGGTCTGATCCAGCGAAAGCGCCGCATCCTCCAGCGCTTGCTCCGCAGCCGCAATTGCAAATTGACTGAAGCGGTCCATCCGGCGTGCCTCCTTGCGGCCAAACCGCTCATCGGCATCAAAATCTTTTACTAGACCTGCGATTTTAGCTTTATGCCTAGTTGTGTCGAAGGTGTCAATCGTGGAAATGCCTGACTCACCTTTAACCAACCGATTCCAAAACTGCTCTACATCGTTTCCGAGCGGCGAAATAACGCCCATCCCTGTAATAACGACCCGTTCCATCGTTAATCCCCCTTCACGAATACCTTGATGAAGTGTAGTTTGTCATAGTTGTTATCCTATTACAAGTTGCAGTTTATTATAGTATAATCAGTACTACTATAATGAAATAGGATGGATTCTATGATTAATCGAGAAACGAGACTTCAAGCGCTGTCTTCTTTCCTTAAGTCCAAACGCGCCAAAATTAGGCCGGAGGATGCCGGTTTTCCTGCAGGAACACGGAGGAGAACGCCAGGATTAAGGCGCGAGGAGGTTGCTTCCCTTGCCGGCGTCAGCCCAACCTGGTATACATGGCTTGAGCAGGGCCGTGATATTAAAGTATCTGCCTCCGTTCTTGATTGCGTCGCCGCAGCGCTGCAAATGAATGACGATGAGCGAAAGTACTTATATGCGCTCGCCCTTGAGACCGGCCACGGCGCCATACAAATGAACGAAGAACAGTCGGAGATTACGCCTTCTCTAAAGCGAATATTGCAGGAGCTGCGCTTCTGTCCGACGATTATTTCCGATCGCCGCTGCCAGATTGTCGGCTGGAACCAAGCGGCCTCTCATGTGTTTATGGATTTCGAGCAAATTCCGGCCGAGCAGCGAAATATGATCCAGCTGTTGTTCACTCGGAAGGAATTCCGGCGGCTTGCCGGCAATTGGGAGCATTTTGTCGGCGGTTTTCTTGCTATCTTTCGTGCTTACTACGGCCAATATGTGCAGGATGATTGGTATGAGCGTTTTATTGAAGAAATGAAGGGGAGCCATCCGGAGTTTCAATATCTTTGGGAGCAAAGCCAGGTTAGCTCTGCTCCCGATGTGCTGCTGGAATTTCGCCATGCGAAGGTAGGGAAAATGCTGTTTCACCTGACTTCCTTTCAGGTGCAGGGAAGTACGGATCTAAGGTGCAGCGTATATACGCCGGCGCCTGAATCCTCGACAGAAGCGAAGCTGCGCCGGCTTATGGAGAAGCAGGATTAATGAAGGATGGTGGACATCCATCATCTTTCATGAGCCAAATTGGACCGTGCGGCTGCAAATTTTATTTACGAGGGCATGATCATGGCTTATAACGAGCAGGCCGATCTGACGGGCATGAACGATATCCAGTACGGTATGCCAGATTTGTGCCTGCGTGATGGCATCAAGCATCGTCGTCATTTCATCTGCGATTAGAAATTTGGTCTCCGGACCTAACGCTCTCGCCACGCAGCAGCGCTGCAGCTCGCCTCCCGACAATTCATTCGGATAGCGGAGCAGCCACTCCTCTTGAATGCCTAGCGCTGCAAGAAGCTCGGCATCTGGCGTCCAGCCCTCCGTTAGCGTCTTAGCCATTCGCCACCTTGGGTTAACCGCGCGTTCCGGATGCTGAAAAATCATTTGAACCGGATCATAGCTGCTCTCACGATTGCTTCGGCCTGGAACGCTAACTTCGCCAGTCATAGGCTTTGCATAGCCTGCTAATAGACGCCCAAGCGAGGTTTTGCCGCTTCCGCTTGGGCCGATGAGGCCAACCGCTTCGCCAGGGGCAATGGCGATGCTGAAATCCTGAAACAGCCAATCACCGCCCGGATAACGCCATCCAAGATTTCTGCCTTCAAGTTGCATGTACGCACCTCACCATTCCGCCTCTTAGTTCGCGAGGCTCCGGTCTGCTCGCGCCGCATGATTCTACAGCTTGGCTGCAGCGCGCAGCGAAGAGACAGCTTTGTACATCCGAGCTTCTTGCAGGCTGCGTGCCGGCAATCGGTTCAAAGCCGTTTTGCGGCAGCGCGCGCCATAATGCTTGGCTGTAAGGATGCCGCAGCCGCTCGCCGTTCCCTTGAAAATCAGCTGCGGGTGCAAGCTCGACGGCCGTCCCCGCATAAAACACGGCTACTTTATCCGCGATGCGAAGCGCTGCCTCAATATCATGCGTAATGAACAAGATCGCGCAGCCCCCCTCGGCCAGCTGCTTGAATCTTCCCAGCGCCTCCGTTACATCATCCGGATGCATACCCGGTGTCGGTTCATCTGCAATGATGAGCCGCGTCCTTCCAAGCGCTGCCGTCGAGACGAGCACCTTGCGCGCCATGCCGCCCGAGAGCTGGAACGGAAAGAGCTTCTCCACATGTCGGCCGAGTTGAAACCGCTCGAATAAGCCTTGCCGCTCCCTGCGCTGCTCGTCCCCGTCAGCCTGCGTCCGCAGCTGCTTGCCTACTCGCATTAATGGATCTAAATAGCTGACCGACTGCGGAACAAGTGCGATTTCCTTCCCGCGGTAAAGCTTCAGCTTAGCCTCGTCGAGCAGCTCGCCGCCATAAGAAATGGTTCCCGTCATGGCGACGTTTTTCGGAAGAATGCCCATAATGGCGTGGGCGAGCAGGCTTTTGCCCGATCCGCTCGCTCCAACGACCGCTACGATCTCGCCTTCGTTAATCGCAAAATCAAGCTCCTCCATGACGGCAACCTTTTGCTGCGCGCTGCCTTTTGTATATTGAATGAATGAAATCGAAAGTTTGCTTACTTCAAGAAGAGGCATATTGGTTCCTCCCTTCCCCTGCTATTATAGATGCGTATTCCGAGGATCAACAAGCTGCCTAAGATGGTTGCCCAGCTTATCGAACGCACGTACCGTTGCCAGCAGGCCTAAGCCTGGAAATACGGCCAGCCACCACATGCCTGTCGATAAATAACGCATCGATTCGGACAAAATGATTCCGATTGCCGGCTGATGCGGCGACATGCCAAGGCCAAGAAACGTTATCGCTGCTTCATGAAGAACAGCATGGGGAAATAGAATAAGAAACCCCACCAGCAATTGCGGAAACAAATGAGGCGCCAAATGGCGCGCTGCAACATGATAGCGCGAGCGTCCAAGCCTTCTCGCCACAAGCACGTATTCCGCCGACATGAGCTGAAGCGCCTCGGCGCGTATAATGCGAGCAAGGCTAGGCCAATGGGTGAGCATGATGCCGATCGCAATCCCCTTCAAGCCGCCCCCGCATACGAAGGCGATCAGGATTAGCATGACGAGATGAGGAACGCTCAGAAAAACATCGATTAGCCATGTAATGATTCGGTCAGCCGTTTTTCCAAGCGTAGCCGCCATCAAGCCCATGATCGCGGCAATAACTACGCTGCTGGCCGCACCTAGCAGTCCCACCTGTATGCTTAAAGCGAGTCCCTTCACGGTGCGGGAGAGCATATCTCTTCCGAGCCAATCCGTTCCGAACAAATGGGCAAGCGACGGCGCCAAATTCCGATTTTCCAGCTGCACGGCAAGTCCTGCCGAGCCTAGCAGCCAGCTGCCTAGTCCGATGCCTGCAAGCAGAATCGCCGCTCCTGCTGCGGAGATGAGCGTACGCCGCCTCTCGTTCCAGCTTCGATCTCTTTGCTTCTTTGTTGATGCAAGCTGTCTCATTCCCGCACCTCCTTCCCAAGCCGAAGCCTAGGATCAACCACACGATAGAAATAATCCGCTAGCGCATTCCCCGTAAAAACGAACAGCGTGCTGCACAGAACAAGTCCCATCAGCAGCGGCACGTCGCCTCTGAGGCCCGCCTCAACCGTAGCTTGTCCGAGCCCGGGATATGAGAATACCTGCTCCGCAAGCACGGCGCCTCCGAACAATTCGCCAAATGAAGCGAACTGAAGCGTAATGGCGGGCAGGGCGATATTTCGCAGCCCGTGCCGCAGCAGCAAGCCCATTCCCCTTTCGCCTCTTGCTCTAGCAAACAAAATATAGTCGCTGTCCATGACATCAATAAGCTTTTGCCTCGTATGAAGCGCAATAGGCGCGATACCCACGACGCTAAGCGTAATCGCTGGCAAGATCATATGCTTCACATAATCGCCAATCGTGACGCTGCCTGACAAGATGCCCGCGGGAACTCCTAGCCCAACCGGGAGCCAGCCCAGCCATACGGCGAAAATCATCATAAGCAGCAAGCCGACCCAGAAGGCGGGCGTCGATGCGAGCGTGTAGCAATAGCTTTTGATAAGACGGTCGACCCAGGTATCTTTTTTTAACGCGGCGGCAATGCCTGCTGTGAAGCCTATAATGCCTGACAGCATCCATGCGAACGCCATAAGCAATGCGGAATGCATAAATCGTTCGGCAATCACTTTGGTTACAGGCTCGCGGTAGATCATTGACGTTCCCAAATCGCCTTGAAGCAAAGCCGACGCCCACTTCAAAAAACGCTCTGCAAACGGCCGGTCAAGCCCCCAATAAGCGGCGATTTCCTGCCTTTGCTCCGCCCCGACTCGCATCACATCTGCTCCGATGTACGACTGCACCGGATCGATCGGCGACATGGCGACAAGCGCAAAAGCTATGATGCTGACAGAGGCGAGCAGCGCGAACAGGCGTATGATCTTTTTTCCTAAAAATAAGGCCAACCCTTGCATCATCCCAATTCCCTCTTCCCGCCCGCTACTTTTTCCTGCTCCAGCTCTCGATATTGTCCGTTAGCGGCCATCCGTGGCCATGCGGCTGTATGCGCTGCTTGCCGATATCCAGGCCATCCTTGACCAAATAAAGATGGTCGATATTAACGAGCCATGCCCAAGGCGCATCGCCTTTGACGCTTAGCCCCGTTTGACCGTCCCACTGCGCTTTTTTCCAAAAAGCAAGTGATTCCTCTTCCGTACGGGCATCAAGCGCTTGCTCGAACCATTTGTCGACGGACGGATTGCTGTAATAGCCTGTATTGTAATAATCGACGCCGCCAAAGGAACTGCTGTACAGGTTGTACATTTCGAGCGGATCATGGCTGCCCCAGCCAAGCAGAATCGCGTTTGCGTTCATCAGCTTTTCGATTTCATCCCAGCTCTTGCCCTCGACGTTCATCCGAATGCCTGCTGCTTGAACCATTTCAGCTGCAGCAAGCGCGAGTGACTGCCTCGTTACATCTCCTGACGGATAAAGAAGCGTAAACTCCGCTTTCAGCGCCCCTTTTTCTACGATGCCGTCGTTGTCGCTGTCCGTCCATCCGCCGTCCGTTAAAATTTTCGCAGCAGCTTCCGCGTCGTTGTCCTTGAAGACAGACTCCTCGTTCCACCACGGAAGTCCATCGTTGGCCGTATAGGCCGGTGAGCCGTAGACTTCCAAAATGCCGTCGACCAATTGCTGACGATTAATGACCATGTTGATGGCCTTGCGGATTGCGATATCCGCCGTTACATCATTGCCGATCGGATAGCCATCCTCTGTCTTGCCGCCTGCCTTCACATAAGGGAACGCGATGCCGCGGTTATCAACCGACTTCACCGCTTCCAGATGCATGCCTGCGACCTGCTGCTTGCTGAAGGCTGACGGAATATACGAAATATCAACCGTGCCCGCCTTGGCAGCTGCAAAAGCCGCATCCTCATTTAGAAATAGGAAGGTCAGCTTTTGAAAATAAGGCTTGCTCCCATAGTAATTGTCATTTGCTTGTACGATTAACTGCTGCCCGCGATCCCATTGTACAAACTTATATGGACCTGAGCCGACTGGATTTTCTGCATAGGTGCTGCTATAGGTATGCTTAGGAACTATGCCGGTCGTAATGAGGAAATAAACAAAGGTCGATTGCGGCTTCTTCAGGTGAAAAGAAACCTCATTTTGCCCCGCCTCAACGGATGCCAAATTCGTCAGATCAATGGCTGCTCCGTTGGTTGCTGCTGTGTCAAAGGTAAATTTCACATCCTCGGCCGTGAGCGGCTTCCCATCGGAGAACAACACATCCTCCCTCAGCTTGACCGTCCATACCTTTCCATCCTCGCTAATCTCGTAGCCAGTTGCCAAATCATTTACGATTTTCAGATCATCATCACGCTTCAGCAGCGTGCTTTGGAATAGCGGAGAGCCATAGCGTCCCCAGCCCCTGGTCGGGTCAAAGCCCGTTTCCGGCTCAGCGCCTATCGCAACAACGAGGTCATCGGAGTTTGTTTCTCTTGCTTGCGGCTTTGCTCCGGCACAGCCTGATACAACGATCATCACGATAATGGTAGAGATGATACCTGTAATAAATCTTTTCAAAGTAGCTCCCCTTTTCAAATGTCAACTTTCGTAACACAATTATGCGATATTGTAACACGATATGCACATCATTTCATTATCTTTTTCACGGTATTTGCTTATAAAATGGCTCTATGTGGTCTATTCGCACAGTTAGGTGCTTATAGAGTAAATCGATGTATATGTTCGATCGAAAAATAGCTGTAAGCACGTATTTGCGCTTACAGCTATGGAGCAGCTCGAATTTGTGGGCTGTAAGCACACATAGGTGCTTATAGAGTGAAATCGGCGTATGTGTGCGATCGAAATATGGTGACCATTTCTCTCCAGCGCTAATACTAGGTATGCTTATGCGCCATGTCATGCTTGTGTGCCGTGTCATGCTTATGCGCCGCGACATGCTCATGCTTATCCGCGTAAGTAACGGAAAGCTCAGCATAGATAACGCCCTTCTGTGCTTGAATTTGCTGATGCAACGATCGAAGCCGGGAGAGCTCCCCTCTAACAACGATTACCTCTAAGCATTGATCGTGATTCAAATGAACATGCATGTTGGAGATGATGTCATGATGGAAGCGGTGCTGAACCTCCATGAGTACGATTGGTAGATCGCTCGCATGGTGATCATAGACGAGAACAATCGTACCTGCAACATGCTCTTGACCTTCCATGCGGGCAGGCTCAAGCAAAGCCCGCCTTGCCAAATCGCGAATGGCCTCCGATCGATTCGAATAGCCTTGCTCATCCGCATATCGATCAAACTGTTCAATTAGCGGAGCCGGGAACGATACGCCAAACCGGACCAATTCTTCTTTGTCAGCCATGTATTCACCCTGCCTGTATCATTTATTAGCACATTCGCAATGCTGCTATTGTTTATTCGAAATTGGGTAGTCGATCACGATAACATTATCGATGAGGCCATCCAGCTTGCTCACAAAGCTTTGATGAGCGGGATGCGGTCCGTATGCATGAAGCGCCTCCTGATCAGCAAATGTCACACGGAGTCCGAGCGTATAGCCTTGGATGTTGCCCGTTTCCGTCGTTTCGTTAATGCCGGCTGTCAGCTCCACGATACCCGGAATTTCTGAAGGCAGCGCGTATAATGCGTCCAGCAGCTCTTTTTCCATACTGACGGACAGCTCCTTTTTAAACTTAAACGATACTAAATGCTCGTACATGCTACGTTATTCTCCCCTCAATTGCGATGACCATTTCCTCTATCATATCACGGACAACTGCCAAGATGTTATAATCAAAACAAACTGGAACGCGATGTCGAGCTCGAGTTATGACGAAGCGGAAGGATCGGCAGATCAATTCGAGTCGTCGTTCTACAGAGCTCATTGTGGATCAAATTATTCGTATCGACGACGAAAAATACGATTAGTGCAGCAAAATATACGACATCGCATATAAGCTTTATCTACCGTTTGTTAAAATTAAATTGGAGGGTCTATAATACTTCCAATTGGATCTGTACATATTAAAGCCAATCCATTACCGTTATGGTAGGATCAGACATGTCATTATTCGCAAAAGGTGTTGGTAGACCATGTGGAAACCAGATCGTTCAGCACAAACCCCCTTATACCAGCAAATTGTCGATCATATCCAGCGCGCCATCTCTTATACGGAGCTTCCGCCTGGCAGCAGCCTGCCCTCCGAGCGCAAGCTGGCGGAGCAGCTTGGCGTTAACCGCAGCACTATCATTCAAGCCTATGAAGAACTGCGGGCTTCTGGATTAGTGGAAAGCACGGTTGGCAGCGGCACACGCGTCAGTCTGACCAAATGGGGCATTTCACCTACGAATACGCCAAATTGGCGGCAATATACGGAGGGCGGCACCTTCCTTCCTAATCTCCCGCTAATGCGCCGCGTTCGTGAGGCTACGCAAAACGACTCGTCGATCATAAATATGTCAAGTGGAGAGCTGTCGTCCGATCTATTTCCAAATGAGTTGGTTAATCGGATTTTGCGGGAGCAGCCGTTTCAAGAGCATCTCGGCTATGACGATCCTCAGGGCTATTATCAGCTAAGAAAAACGCTTGTCGGCTCCCTCAAGCATTACAACGGCATTCATACGACGGAATCGTCCATGCTGATTACATCCGGCTCGCAGCAGTCTTTATATTTAATTACGCAATGCTTGCTGTCTCCGGGCGATGCCGTTGCTATTGAGGACCCTTCTTACAGCTATTCGCTGCCGATGTTCCAATCGGCTGGCTTGCGGATCTTCCGGCTGCCCGTACATGAGGATGGGATCGATCCGGATGATATTACGAGCTTATATCGCCAGCATCGCATTCGGATGGTTTTTTTAAATCCCAACTACCAAAATCCAACCGGCACCATCCTCAGCGATTCAAAAAGAAAACGGCTGCTTAAGATTGCTGCAGATTTGCGCATTCCAGTCGTAGAAGATGATCCTTTCAGCTTGACCGCTTTTGACGGAAATGTCCCTGCACCGCTCAAATCGCTGGATACGGACGGAATCGTGCTCTACATCGGCTCACTTTCCAAAATTGCCGCTTCTGGGCTTAGGATCGGCTGGATGGTAGCTCCCCAATCAGTCATTGAACGTCTTACCGATGCAAGGCAGCAAATGGATTTTGGCTTAAGCATCCTGTCGCAATGGGTGGCGGAACGACTGCTCGCCTCTGAGCATTTTGACCAGCATATTGTGCAATTGCGTCAAGCTCTATTTCAGAAGCAGCAGATCATGGTACAGACTTTAAAGGACACGCTTCAAGGAAAGGTAAGCTTTGTCCCTCCGCTCGGCGGACTGAACTTATGGTGCAAAATTAATCAAAAAATAGATGATGCGAAGCTACTGGAAGAAGCGATCAAACGAGGAGTGGCATTTGTGCCTGGAAGTGTTTACGGCTCGGAGCCCGGCTATATCCGTTTTTGCTATTCGAAGCCTAAATACGAAGAAATATATCCCGGAATAGTCGCATTCTCGGAAGCATTGGAGTGCTTTTGAGCTTCAAATTAATCTCTTGATTAAACTCTTGAATGATCCTTTAATTTATCTGATTATTACTTTGGATATTAATCTTGAAATTTATCTTGAAATTTATCTTGAATTTGAAATTAACATTAAAATTACCTTGTTTTAACGAAAGGAGACTGACGTGACTTATATTATTATTTTGAGCGCATTGTTCTTCGGCGGCATTATTTATATTCTGATGGCTGGTGCGCAAATTGTAAGAGAGGATGACCTCATTCAGGATCAAATATTGAACCAGCTGAACGAATCTCATTAAGGAAGCTTTATAGATACATTAGAGATCAAACGAGCCTTCAGAATCGCTTCTTAGGCTCGTTTGGCGTTTCGGGAGACATTGTAGCCAGTATCCGCTAACTACTTCGGTAGAACTAACTGGAAAAACTCCATCTATTTTTCCAACGAGAAGGCAGTTAGACCATTTAACTGGAAAATCTCCCGTTATTCTTAGCACCATTACCGAATTTGGGTCAAAAACGAAAAATTAACGGGAGAAAATCCATCTAATCTTGATTTTCGGCCAAAATCACGTGATTTAACGGGAGTTTTTCCCTTTAATTTACTTAAATCAGCTGCAAGGGCGGCAGCATGCACTGCTGCAAGCAAGCACAGCGCAAGGGCGGCAGCACGCACTGCTGCAAGCAAACACAGCCGCAAGGCGGCAGCATGCACGGAGTAGAAAGAGATCTTGAGCCGCCTCATTAAGTAGAAGCAAAGCGTCTGCTGCATAAATCCCCCCACCCAGCGGAGAGAGAGCCACAGCATAAATCGCTCTCCTGTCAAAGAAAAGAGTACTGAAAATATCCACTGAAAGATTCGCTAAAATCCACTGGAAGATCCGCTGCATAATAAGCTTGCCTGACATGTAAAAAGGGCACTGAAAAAAACCTTTTTCCAGTGCCCTCCTCATGCTTTTTATCTATTTTACAAACGATCAATGTTGAAAACAAACGTCAAATCTTGATTCGCATGGATCAAATACTCGTCATGCACGGGCGCGCCCCAGCTGTCGTCACCGCCAACGCCCATCTGTCTGCCAGCTACCGTTACGACCGTATAGTGAACAGGCGGCAGCTCATAATGATGATACGCATTTTCCAGCTCGAATGCGGTATACGGCGAAATGTTGCATTCGACTGGCTGCGATGCAGGCGCTGTAATCCGAATGCCGCGGCCATCGTCATTCGTGATGCTTACACGTCGTACGCCTGTGCGGTTGCCCGATTCCTGAGGAACTACGTAGCCGGATACGTTATCGGCGGCATCATTTTGGAATACGCCCAGCCGTGCACCAAAGGCGCGGTCAATGTAGTTCTCTTCGGGACCCATCGCATACCAATCCAAATGGCAATAATCAGCCGATACCTTGAATGACAAGGCGAATGTCGGCAGCTTCGGCAATCCTTCTGCGCCTTTGTAGCGCGATGTGACGCTCAAGCTTCCATCAGCAAGCACCTTGTATGCAACGGTGACGAGAACCTCAGCGCTTATGCTCAGCTTGTACTGGAATGCAACTGTGGCGCTGCCTTCCTGCTCAGTCAGCTCCACACCGATGCATTTGCGCGTTAAGCTGGCCGCGAACCAAGCGCCAGAGTCAAAGCCAAGGGCAAAGCCCTTGTCATTGTCCGTCGTCGCCCGCCAAAACAATGGAGCCGGCGGAATCGCAATCATCTCTCTGCCTGCATAGTTCAACGAAATGAGCGTCCCTGCCTGCTTGGAGAACATGATGCTGAAATCTCGGCCATGAACGCCGATATTGACATCTCCCTCCACCACTCGAAGCGAATCATTAGGCAGTGTGGACACTGCACCTACTAAGCCCGCTTCAATCACAAATACATATTGTCCGAACGAAGTTTCATATCCCGCATCCGCCCACAGCGTCTTCTCCTTCAAATGGAGCGAAGCATGAAGCGCATACTCGCCTGGCACATCAACTGCAGGCAGATCCAACGGCAAATATGTCTCGCTTTGCGCAGCCACATCCACATCCATTTCACTCCTGAAAATTTCCTTGCCCTCATGTTGAAGCGAAATGACCAAATAATAGGCATCCGTACCTTCGAACAGGTTCTCGTTGATGACCTTCACGCCTTGGCGGTCAGGAATCAGCTTGATGTTCTGGTAGAGGAACTTCACCTCTTGCATCTTTGGCGATTCCTTGCGGTCTGCGTACACGATGCCATTCGTACAGAAATTATAATCGGTAGCCCGATCTCCAAAATCGCCGCCGAAAGCAAGAAACTCTTTGCCATAGCGATCCTTTTTCACAATTACTTGATCGATATAGTCCCAAATGAAGCCGCCCTGATACATCGCGTATTTCTGCTCCAGCTCCGTATATTTGTGCATGCCGCCGACCGAATTGCCCATGGCGTGCATATATTCACAGCTAATATAAGGCTTATCCGGGTTATCATTCAAATATTGCTCAATATCGGCTGGCTTCGCGTACATCCGGCTCTCCATATCGCTAGTATCATTGTACTTGCGATTATGGAATACCCCTTCATAATGAACGAGTCTGCTCGGGTCCGTCTCGCGGAAATAGTTCGATACGTTCAGCAGCACCTCGCCAGCATACGCTTCATTGCCGACCGACCAGATGAGTATGGACGGATGGTTCTTGTCCCGCTCCACCATCGAAATCGCCCGATCCATCACGATGGGCTGCCATTCCGGCTTGTTTTCCGGGATGTTCCACGAAGGCTCGACAGCCCCCATCTTTTGCCATGAGCCATGCGTTTCCAGGTTCATTTCATCAATGACATAGATGCCGTAAATATCACAAAGCTCGTACCACAGCGATTGATTCGGATAATGTGAGGTTCGAACCGCGTTCAGATTGTTGCGCTTAAGCGCAGCAATATCCCATAGCATATCCTCCTTCGTAATCGCCCGGCCTCTGCGGCTGTTGAACTCATGGCGGTTAACGCCCTTGAATACGATCCGCTTGCCGTTTAGATGCATGACCTTATTGATCATTTCAAATTTGCGGAAGCCGACCCGCTGCGGAATCGCCTCGATAAGCTTGCCTGCTTGATCATATACCGTAATATAAAGAACGTACAAATAAGGCTTTTCGGCGCTCCATGCCGTTACTTTCCCAGCATTAAGCGACAACGTCAACGCATCGCTCGCTGATGATTCCGAAGATGCTGTCCCGACTATATGTCCATCAGCGTCCTTTAGTTCAAGCTTAGCGCTATAGCGCTGCCCAGCAGCGGTAAGCTTAAGATCGGCGCGAAGACTGCCGCTTGTATAAGCTTGATCAAGTTCGGCATGAACAAACAGATCGCGGACATGAATGCTAGGAACGGTATATAAATAAACGTCGCGGAAAATACCCGAGAAACGCCAAAAATCCTGATCCTCCAGCCAGCTGCCCGTACTCCGTTGGTACACTTCAACAGCGAGCTTGTTTTCGCCTTCCAGCAGAAACGGTGAAAGCTCAAACTCAGACGGCGTAAAGCTATCCTCGCTATAGCCGACAAATTCGCCGTTCAGCCACAAATAAAAGGCCGATTCTACCCCTTGAAAAGAAATATATACAGGCTTGCCCTTCATATTGTCAGGCATATGAAAGTACTTCACATAGCTGCCAACCGGGTTATGATCCTCTGGAATTGCTGGTGGACGAATATCGTTATGTCCGTCCCAAGGGTACATCGTATTGACGTATTGCGGCTTGCCATAGCCCTGCAATTGAATATGTCCCGGCACCTCGATATCTCTCCAGCCATCGCAATCATAATCCTGCTGGAAAAATCGCTCAGGACGATCAGCAGGCTTCACGGAATAGCTGAATTTCCAGCTCCCGTTCAAGTCATGACGAAGAGCCATCGGCGCAAACGCCGCCGCTTCCTCTAGCGATTCGTAATAACGGTGATCGGAGTGTGCAGGCAATCGGTTCACAGCAAATACGCTCACATCGGTGAGCCAGTTTATGTTCGGCTTAATCTCATTCATAGCATTTTCCCCTTAACTTGATTTAAAAGCCAGGCAGCCGCGCATAAAGCGTGCAGCCGCCTGACTTTGCTCTTGCTTTATTTTACCGAGCCTGTCATCCCTGCTACAAAATGCTTCTGCATAAGGAAGAACACAAGCGCGGTCGGAATGGTCGAAATGACGATCGCGGTCATTATAATGCCATAGTCCGGCGAGTAGCTGGACCCCAAATTCGAAATCAGCATCGGAATCGTTTTTTTCTCCGGCGATTGCAATACGATGAGCGGCCATAGGTAGTTGTTCCAGCTCGACATAAACGTAATAATACCGGCTGCCGCGTAGGTCGTCTTCATCGTTGGCATGAAGATGCGGAAGAAAAGGCTTATTTCGTTTAGTCCATCGATCCGGCCCGCTTCAAGCAGCTCGCGCGGAAACATTTTCGTATTTTGACGGAAGAAGAAAATAAGAAACGCAGTCGTAAAGGTCGGCAGCACGACGCCAGAGAGCGTGTCCAAGCCGATAAACGGAATCGCCTGCGATAGTCCTGCAAACATTTGATACAACGGAACCATGATCGCTGCGAACGGGATCATCATCGAGAGCAGCAGGATCGTAAATACGACGTCTTTCGCCTTGCTCCTGTAAATTTCAAAGCCATAGCCGGCTAACGATGCGATGACCATGGCGAGCACTGTTGTCGTTATGGAGATTTTTGCCGAGTTGAGCAGCGCGGGCACGATATCAACCGTACTGAACAACGTATTAATATTTTCGATAAGCTGGCTGCCGGGCAGCAATCTTCCCTTCGTGACATCAGCCGACTTGTTAGTCGCGCTGATTATCATCCATAGAAACGGAAAGATGGAAACAAATGCAGCGACGCTTAGAAAAATATACACAAACACACGTTTTAATTTATCCATTTTTATCACCTGCCGCCTTAAACTGAATGAACGCCAATATGATGATCATAATTACGATCGAATACGACACGGTTGCCGCATAACCAAAGTCGGACGAATATTTGAAGGAAAGCTTGCAGGAAGCTTTGAGCACGGTAGTCCTCGATCAATACGATTGTCGGCAGGCTTTTTGTTGTACCCGCGTTTAGGCCTGCGTTCAATTTTTGAATAATATCAGCCTGTGCGTTTTCTATAATATTTACTTTCAAATCAGAATCCGGATTTTTAGCCTTGTAAGCTTCGCTTGCACGCTCCATCGCTCCGATATTAAATACTTTATCCCAAGCCCAAACCGTAATTTCCTTTGTTCCTTCAGCAGGCGTACCGCCTTCATTCGCATTTGGTGCATTGTTTTCTTTGCCGCATGCTGTTAGCAGCACGAAGCTGGCTAGCATAATGGCGAGTAATTTTTTCAATACCTTCAACCCCTTTTAGTAGCTGTTTGCTTATTTCTGAAAGCGTTTGCCTGCTAACAAGATTCATTATAGCAACTCGTGAAAATGACTCGTTAGCAATATATTTGTGCGGATTTGTCATTCTATTGTTACCTTCCCCATCGTTAATATGTAATTAGAAATTAATTTGTTAATTGGTACTTTCTTTAGATCTTCTTCAGTGGCAATCTAATTTTCACTCTCGTTCCATCGCCAACATCGCTCACGATTTCAACACCAAATGCTTCTCCATAGAGCAGCGCTATGCGGTCATGTACGTTGCGAATGCCGATGCCTGAGAAGAAATGGCTCGTTCTAATCGAAGCGTGATCAGGATTCTCATGGTCATACCCGCTCATCCCTACGCCGTTATCGACGACCTCGCATACCAATGCATCCTCCTCGCGCGAAATAAGGACATAAATATGCCCTTCGTTTCGGTCTTGGAAAGCGTGAAAGAAGGCATTTTCAATAAAAGGCTGGATGATGAGCTTTGGAATGTGATAGCCGTAGCAATCATCGGAAACAAAATAATTAACTAGTATCTGCTCGCCATACCGTACATGGTTAATAAAAACGTAGTTTTTCAAATTAACGAGCTCCTGAGCTACGCTGATCGTCTCGCTGATGTTGCTTACCGTATTTTGCAAAAGCGATATGAGCGCGTTGATCGTAGCTGCTGCCTTCTCCTTGTTGCCCTGCTGCACCAATATTTTGACTGATGCCAGCGTGTTATAGAGGAAATGAGGGTTAATCTGCATTTGCAGAGCGGAAAGCTCGGCGTTGCGTTGATTTTTCTGCGTTTCAATCAGCTTCTTAATATAATCATTCAACTCAACGAGCATATAGTTATAGGCATTCCCAAGCTCCTTGATCTCATGGCTGCCTGTCACGGTTATATAGTTATCGAAGTTATTTTCCGTAATGCCTGACATTTGTTTGGCCAGCATCGTCAACGATTTCGTCAATCTTCTCGAAATCAGAAATACGATGAAAAGGGCAACGAATACAATCGCAACGCAAATAAGCGCGACCGTCTTGAAATCGACCATCTCGCTCAGCACTTCCTGCTTGTCGATGAGATTGACCAAATAAAAATCATAAACCGGCAAATAATTGGACAGCACCAGACTGCTTCGTCCTATCACGCTTACATCTTTAAAGCTTAGCTTCTGCTCTTCTATTTCTTTGGCGTAGCCAAGCAGACTACTCTCTTTATTGCCAATAAGCTCATGGCGGTTGCTTGATACAACAATGCCCGCACGATCCAAAATAACTACGTCATTGCCTTTGCTGGTAAAGCTCGAATAAAACCGTTTAAAATCGCTCTCTCTTATCGCAAAATAAAGAATGCCGTACGGGTTGCCGCTGGTGCGCTCCATTAACGCCCTTGAAGCAACGATAGCCGGATCTTCATCCGAAGAACCGGCAACAGATTGTTTATCCAATTGATAAATAAGCTTCTTAGGCTGGACTAGCGTATTCACGGTCAACATGCTGTTTTTCAGCTTGTCCAATGATTTGGGCCAATACGAGCTGTCCGTCGAGTGGCTCTTCTTATTGATGCCCACGATTGTAATCGTAACCGGATACGCTGCTACATTGGATTGAATTCGCTTCATCTGCTGGCTCGCCGAATAGTAGCTGTACATCGTGGAAAGCGAATCCATATCAGGCTTCGTCAAAAAACCTTTGATCGCGCCATTTTGCAGCACATTGTTAGACGCCGTTACGACGGAATAGTTGAAAGATTCAAAATTCGTTTGAATTTGGCTAATGATCTTCGAGTTCGTAATGCTGAATGTATTCATGAACAGACGCTCCGACATCTGTATCATTACAATCGAAGTAAGGAGTGCTACAGAAACGATGCTGACCAGCGTAACGATAAACATTTTGATAAAAAGGCCGTGATATTTAAATTTGTCCAAAAAGCCTCTCATGGCGCTATTCCCTCTTTTTGCCTGTGTATTGTTTTCTGTAATGGCTCGGCGACAAGCCCGTTAATTTCTTAAACACTTTCGTAAAATAGCTATGGTCCGAATATCCAACCATTCCGCTAATTTCGGAGATCGAAGCCGTATCCTGCTGCAAAAGCTCTGCTGCCTTCTCCACTCTAATCTTGTTCAAATATTCGCTAAAGCCTTCCTTATTATGCGATGTGAAATAACTCGACAGGTACGACGGATTAAAGTGGAAATGCTTCGCAATTTCCGTCAAGCTCAGAGGCTCGGCATAGTGCTCCTGTATAAAATGAAGCAGCTGCGCCATATTCGGATTGCTGTTCGCTGTACCTCTCGTTTTTATAACGTCACTCGCTTCCGCTATAAAGGAATGTAGTAGTGAAAGAGCCTCGCTTACATGCGTCGATTCTCCGATCGATTTGAAATAAGTGTATTTGGCTTCATCCAGCTTTTTTATATTGGATTCCAGACGGCCTAACAAGATCGTAATATTAAATATAACGTTGCCCAAAAAAGACTTAAATTCGAAGACATCGGTTTTATATTGGCTCGCTGCATCATTCACATGCGCAAGCAGCCTAGTAAACGCTTCTTCGAATTGCCTTCGGTTCATCAGCTCAGTGAAGGAAGTCATATTAAAGGGGCGTGCCTCGCCTTTTGTTGCCGGCAGCTCGCCATGAACGATCAAATGCTGGGATGCCGGAAGAAAATAGCGGTATGCGTTTATTTTCAGAAAGCTGTCCTTATAGTTGGCTCCAAGCTCTCTCAAGTCGGTAAATCGTTCGCCAATCGTCCAACCAATCTCGGGAAACTGCTCCCCAGTTCTTGCTGCAAGCTTTCGAGCTATGCCGGTCAAAAGATCCTGTTCGCAATTATCAAGGTTAACGAGCACAACGACCGTATTCGGTTCAGTAGGCAGCTGAAAATAAACCGCATGCGGCAAGCTGGCATCGAGCTCATCCGTTATTGCATCCAGCCACTTCGAATCGGTATGCCGCTCTCTCCCCTTGCCCGCCAGCAGCTTCAAATCAGCTCCCAGCAATCTGAATCCATTATGTGGAAACGCTTCCGAAATTACCGTACCCTCTATATCGACCTCATAGCCTGAGATGAGCTTATCGAGCACCAGCTTGATGGACACCCCAGCCTCATCGTCAGCTTCAACCAGCTTCAAGGAAGGAATTTTCCGGGCTGTGCGCTTCACGATTTCAAGCAGTTGAATGGCCTCCAGCTTCGGCTTTAATATATAATCGGCTACGCCGCTTTGAAAGGTTGACCTTACGTAATCAAATTCGCCAAAGCTGCTTAAAATAATGACTTCGATTTCCGGGAACCTCGTCTTAATTACACGGGTCAGCTCCTCTCCCCCCATAATGGGCATGACGATGTCCGTAATGACGATATGGGGCTCCAGTTGCTCGATCAGCTCAAGCGCCTCTTTGCCGTTGGACGCCTCTCCGACAATTTCAACGCCCTCATTCTCCCAATTCAGCAGATGCTTGATCCCTTGTCTGGCTAATATTTCATCATCCACGATAAGTACGCGACATGAAAGAGTCATCCTTTTACCTCCGCTTTCAAAAGCTTTTTTCCTTGCTTGATGAAAAGCCACTTACTCGTAAAAGCTGCGAACGACAATATCCTGATCGTAATTGCCGAAGCCTAAATACATTTCCACATCCGCTTTTTATAATTAGTAATTTAGTTAATCCTAATACAATTCATATCCACCTTATTGCATGTGTTTATTTATTATGATAAATATTATATACGAAATCAACGCTTATGAATTAATTGATTAATTAATTCAACTAGGAGGTTCTTGTTACATGTCTATGAAATCAACGATGCTTATCGATAAAAACTTTACCGTCTCAGAGGTTGATCCCAGGCTTTACGGCTCCTTTATCGAGCACTTGGGGCGTGCCGTTTACGGGGGCATCTATGAGCCCAGCCATCCTACCGCTGACGAGAATGGCTTCCGACGCGATGCGCTGGAGGCGATTCGGTCCTTAAATGTTCCGATCATACGTTACCCAGGCGGCAACTTTGTGTCCGGCTACAATTGGGAGGACGGCGTTGGTCCCAAGGCAGAGCGCAGAAGGCTGCTTGAGCTCGCATGGTGGACGACCGAAACGAATGAAATGGGAACAAATGAATTTGCGGATTGGGCGAAGCTGGTCGGCTCGGAGGTCATGATGGCCGTCAATCTCGGCACACGCGGCGTAGATGCAGCCCGCAATCTCGTTGAATATTGCAATCATCCATTCGGCTCCTACTACAGCGATCTCCGTATATCACATGGCTACAAAAAGCCGCATAAATTCAAAACCTGGTGCCTGGGCAACGAAATGGATGGCCCGTGGCAAATCGGGGCAAAAACAGCGGTCGAATACGGACGGCTCGCGAACGAAACCGCCAAAGCGATGCGCTGGGTCGATCCAACGATCGAGCTTGTCGCATGCGGAAGCTCCTCGAGCGGCATGAGCACCTTTGCGGATTGGGAAGCAACGGTGCTTGATCTCACCTACGATCAGGTCGACTTTTTGTCGCTGCACACCTATTACAACAACAATGAGAATGATTCATCCAACTTCCTCGCGAAGTCGCTCGATATGGATCAATTCATCTACAGCGTTACCGCAATTTGCGATTATGTGAAGGCGAAGAAGCGGAGCAAGAAGAAGCTTATGCTCTCTCTCGATGAATGGAATGTATGGAATTCAATCGGGACAAGCCGCGCCGATGAGCGCTGGCAAGTAGCCCCTCCGGAGTTTGAGGATGTGTATACGCTTGAGGATGCTCTTGCCGTAGGCTGCTTCCTCATTACGCTGCTCAAGCATGCGGACCGAGTAAAGATGGCATGTATCGCGCAATTGATTAACGTGATCGCGCCGATTATGACGGAAAACGGGGGCCCTCTTTGGCTGCAAACGACTTATTATCCGTACCTGCATGCGTCGCTGTACGGCAGAGGCACCGTGCTTCAACCGATCACTTCGTCGCCTAAATACGATTCCAAGGATTTTACGGATGTTCCTTATCTCGAAGCCATCAGCGTTTACAATGAGGAGCAGGGCGAGGTGACGATCTTTGCTGTCAATCGTCATTTGTCGGAGGGGCTGGAGCTCGAAATCGACGTTCGCAGCTTCGGCGAGGTCAGCATCACCGAGCATATTGTATTGGAAAATGAAGATTTGAAAGCAATCAACACCAAATCGAATCCAAGCCACGTTGTCCCTCATAATCGCGGCACCGCCAAATCGGATAACGGATATGTGAAAGCGACGCTTGGCAAAGCTTCATGGAATGTCATTCGTCTTCAAACCAAAAAAGGCTAGCCAATCCGAAAAACCGCCGGATCATTTGATCCGGCGGTTTTTTTGTCACGTAACAATAGTATCAGCGTCAATCCGCTAACCGTTATTCATATCAGTGAATATGAAGCATGCGAACCCTCATCGCTCCAGCCGGCGTAGCAACGTTTACAACCTCATCTCTCCGACTCATCAGCAGCTGCTTTCCTACTGGCGAAAGGAATGAAATGCAATTTTGCTCCGGATCGGCATCCATCGGATAAACGATTTTGAACGTATCCGTCGTTTGATAATCGATATAATCGATCGTAACCTCGCATCCGATAAAAACGGCAGGTGACAGGCCAGTCTCAACAGCGGCAAGCTCGTTTTCAACAAATTGCACATACTCGGCAAGAAATTGCTGCGTTTGCTTTCGCTCTACCCCTTGTTTTGGAAAATAAGCGTCGAGAAACGAATGCTTCTCTTCGCCTAGAACGATAAGCTGATGAATAAGCTGCTCCCTAAAGCTGCCTGCCTGAACACTATGGTTCATAGTAGACTTCACCCCCTAGAGACCTATTACGCAGCAGCAACCCATGAACATTCGATTGAACCATTTTCTTCTCCTCCTCATAAACAGATAGACCTCTACGCAAGAGGTCTTGTTCCATCATATCAAACTTCTCATAGAAGTCCAACAGCTCTCATTCGCCCTTAAAAATACAAAATAATAGTTTTGCTCAGCAAAAAAAGAACCCTCTGCCAAAGCGATGAATAACGAGAGGTTATCCGCAGCTAGGCAGAGGGTTCTTCTATCTTTTTTTACATTTCGAGCTTTGCATTAAGGAGTGGTGACCTCATCTGTCGCCGCCGGATCAGCCGCAGCATCTGGAGTATCATTCACTCCTTCCGTAATGGCATTGCTATTAGCGTTGCTATTAGCGTTGCTATTGCCATTGTTATTTACATCCGTGTCGTTATTGCACGCCGAGGCGGTAAATACGACAGCAACACTCATCATGGCGATCAAAATCAGCTTGGCTATACTGCGGCTTTCATTCGTTTTCTTCATCGTTCATTCCCCTTTCAATCTGGTTGTTAATGTTTTCATATTGGAAACTTAACCAGCCGCGGTATTTTTGAATCGGAATGGTTCATGAGAATATAATTAGATTAGCGAATCCGAATTAGGGGTATATAATTAAACTTTTTTGTTGATAAATCAAAAAAAAAGACCGTACTTGGTCTCTTTTCTTTGAAATCAACTATGAAAATGACATTCGATCAATAAAAAGACTCCGAGCGTATTTCCGAAAAATGAAATAAGCCTGTTCGATGATTAGACTCTCTAATCTTATCCATAATCTCGCATAAGCTAATCATAGAGTCGGCATCTCTCGTAGACGAGGCGATCTGATAAAGGGTGTTAAAGCTTCCAAGCGCATACTCCTTATTCACAGACCCATTCCTTAGGTTTGTTAGCACGCGCTCGATTTCACTGTTAATGAACCACACAATTCTTTTTCTGAAATTTGAGTTCGAATTATTCATGAGCAACCCTCCGCTGTCGATGAAATAGTACCTGTTCAGTATAGCTCTGCGGTAACTAAAACGTTGTCGAAGCGCGAAGTCGAATAATATTATTTTCCTACAAAAATCACGTTTCTTCTCTGTGGCAGCATCACAATAAACAAGCATTGCGCAGAGCGCGAATTTGAATACAAGAGTGACCATGATAAATAATGTCCATATCCGTTAAATGCCTCCCTATTCCTGTTTGACCCGCGCGATGACGCGAGCAATGGATGAATCAGCCTTTATGCGAAGCGGCAGCGCAATGATTTCAAATGCTTGGATGCCCTTCAGCCGGTGCACATGCTTTAAGTTTTCAATGATGAGAATGCTGCTGCCGAATAAGCTTTTATGTATATCAAATGGATCTTTATCCGGTGAAGGCGTATCCAAGCCGATCATTTTTACTTTCTTTCGAATGAGCAGATCAACAAACGCCGCAGTTAACACCGGATAATCTGTAAAATACGATGGCTGGCCATACAGCTCCCCATGTCCGGTATAGACAATGACAATTTGCCCCTCTTTGATCAACGCTTCGTATTGTTCATTATAATCAATTGTGCTGACGCCACATACGTCCAGCAAGACGCCGTCGCCAACAAATTGCTCCACTGGAAACTCATCGATATACTGCTGCATGTCCAATAAATGCATCGGACCATCAATATGAGTTCCAGCATGCATGTTGATCGACAGCTGATGATTGTTGTAATCATCGCTGCTAATATGCTTGGATTGCGTAAGTACCGTTTCCGCATCGCCTGGGTATACCGGCATTTGATGAAAAATAGGATGAGTAAGATCAATAATCACGCAGATTTACAGCTCCCTTCGACAGTGTTGGCTCTAACCGACTATAGCATAAAAGCTGCATTTTCGAGAATAGCACGATCTGAAGGAAGATATCGTTATCGCTTTATTGAAGCAGGTTTGTCGTTGGAAGAACCGCTGAGGGGTTTGGGAGTGTGGACGATTGGGGTTTACATGGATAGCTGTAAAACAGCTGCCTTAGCCAACAGCGCCTGCTTCATGACGGCTTTCTTTACCCTGTTGTGCTGAAGCGGCTCGGATAGTTGAAAAAAGGATTCATCCTGCAGCATCGCAATGAGCGCCTTTGTTGCCGCTTCGGCAGCAAGCGCTTCGTCTTCAACCAAGTAATAGGCAGCTTGGTAAGCGTAAATTTCGTGTTCCTTTAAAATAGCTGCTTTTCGCTGCAGCAATTGTTTGGTATGTGTAGTAAGCATCTTCACCGCACGCCTCCTGCAGCCTTGAACTTGACTGTACTCTCGGATAAACCAACTATATACGAGTTCGGAGTTTCCACCTAGTACCATATTTCCGTAGTACTTGACAACGTTCAATACAGCAGTCGCATCGCTTCGTTTTTTCGCTTCATGTAGGCAACAGCCGCAACCGGCCCGCTAATTTTCGCTTCTTCGCCAAGCTGCCAGATCCGTTCCGCATAAAAAGGCATATCCTCAGCCGCAATAGGAATGGATGCTGTTCCGCTGCCTGCATCGGAGCGTTGAATAAAGGGAGCAAACCGGGTTTCGGACTCGAGCAGCCACACCCCTTTTTCCGTCAATTCGAGCAGAAGCGTGATTTGTTCCAACTGGTCTTTCTCCGGCACATTCAGCAGCGTTTGTTGTTCGATGTCTTCACGGCAAGGAATCCATTCGTTGATCGTGGCGGAGAGAATCCGGTCAGCCCTGAATTGCCTCACTTCTTGGTGTACAAAACAATAGGCAGGGCAATACCAATATCCAGAGCTCGCGTAAATACCGATAGGCTGAATATCCCGCTTCGAAATGCCGCTCCCCGAGCGGTATTCGATCGTTGCAACGCTGCGAATCATAATCGCCTGCAGCAGGGTTTGAAGAACGTCAGGGGACATTTGCCTGTGCGGGCTGTAGATCATCACCCGATCTTTCAAGCGGTCAATCTGCTCCCTTACATCAGCCGGCAAATAATGATAAAACTTATGAAGCGCTGAGCCAGCCCCTTCGCCGAAGGGCAAAGAACTGAAATAGTTCAAGGACTGGCAAGCAAAAAAGATAGCGATGGCCTCGCCCTCCGAGAAGCTGATCGGCGGGAGCAATCGCTCTTGCAGCAGCTTATAGCCGCCTCCTCTGCCCTGTATGGAATAGATGGGAACGCCTAGCTCGCTCAGGTCTTGCAAATCCCTTGTAATGGTCCGGGTTGACAGACCAAATTCATCTGCAAGCTCCCTTACGGTAAAAGACTTCCTCGCATTGATCATCATAATTAGTTGAATTAATCGCTGTGACTTTTGCATAAGCAGCCTCACTCTCCCTCAGTACCTTTTATTTTATCTTATTCCATAAATAAGACAATAACTGTCTTGTTTAACGCCTGAATCCGTGACACCTCAGTAATCTCAACCGTATGGCACATGGATCATCTTCCAATCTGACCCAATAGCCGAATTCAGCAGTTTCAGGGTAACTCAAAACAGAACCCTTGCTCTCAAGCGTTCTGCTTAGTCGTATGAAATGCTTGTCTTTAACCGAAGTGTATATATAGACGACGCAACTGCCGGAACCAAGGGCTCCATCTTCCAAAACAAAGCTTGAAGCTTCGAGCATGTTTCACATAACGCGCCGAAATGAGCATAAGATCTTGGATTACGGTCCGAATACGCTGGCGGAAAACCATCTTCTTCTTCTTTGGCGCATCTTGGTCGGTCAAGGCAACCAGACCTATAAGCGAATAATCCCATATGTAAGATGAGGTCATTCGTAGCGAACTTGCCTGACGGTAGTCGTTCAAGGTCAAGTTCAGATTTAATCTCACTGTGGAATTGCTCACTTGTGGCATGGTCCTTGTACAACTCGACGATTTGTTCCTCCGAGCATTTAAGTGTCGTCCAGAAAAGTGCCAGCTCGATCTCTGGGACAAGGAGCACCTGACCGTCCCGTTCAATGGTGCGCTCCGACATGACGGTCATATTAGATTAGCGGAAACAAGTTGGTTTTTTTATTATCCAAAGGTAACCAAAGTGTTAAAGTTTATGGATGATGAAATATTTCATGTTCTTGCTCATAAATTTTCACAAATTATGAACTCAAATGTTACTGTAAATTTAATTAAAGAAGATGAACTTTGGCGAGTGTACTATAATGGTGGTGGGATTCGTTTCTGGCTAAGTTTACTTAACCAAAAAAAAGTTTACAACTATTTGCTACGATATTGACTCTCCTGCCATTGAAATCCATGATCTAGTTATAACCCCAAAAGGAAAGGGCTTGGGAACACAAGTAATTTATACATTTATTAGTAGCGTTGAGAACATTGGCTTCAACAGAATCATCCTCCATGCTATAGATGCTCGAGCAGAGAATTTTTGGAGTAGGTTTGGTTTTTTACCAAAATATAAAGGTGCACCTTATATGTATCTTAATTTATCAAATCTTGAAAAATTAAATGTATTAAAAATAAATGTTTGGTACAGAGAATAAAGTAAGTTTTACTCTCCTGATTTAAGTAAAACTGGAGAATGTAGTACTTACCATTTAGTACATTTGACGGAAAATATGCTTGGTATGAGGATTTTCCAATAAATAAGCGTTTGACCTAATAAAGGTCAAACGCCCAGCAATACGTCCTTACTTCTATTATTATAGGTTGGATCGAGGTGACACCTTCCATTTTATCTCTAACAACGGAATAGGAATATAAACCGGTACGGACCAAGCATATGATCCATCCGGAAGCCGATCCCCCAATACAACCTTTCCGTTAGCGTTTTTCTGCCATTTATAATCGCCGCTAACAACCGCCCACTGGCCTTCCTCCACGATCTTCATCGCTTCTTCATAAGTGTACTCGCCAGATTGAGGCACAGATTCAGATACAGCCGGTATTGGCGTGTTCATATACTCCGATGCAAATAATTCATGGAATACAAAACCTATCAGCCGATGGCTTTCTACGAGATCTTTAAATGCATCTGTTACGAAAACTTTTGTGCTGAGCTGCTGCGGAATTTTAAAAATAAACTCACCCTGCAAGCGCTCCGGATGGAAAGCATAAGATTCATAGCCAATGAACGTTCCGCTGGATAATGTTTTCTCAACTGCTTGCTCACAGTTAATCGCATCGACAATGTTAGTGACATTAACAGCAGCGACAGGGAAATCCTCGAGCTGTAAGGGCAAAATTTCTGCGCGTCCATAAATAGCCGGCTGAAGCAGGTCAATTGCTTTCTTGCTCCATATCAATTTCCCCGAGACAAAGGATAAAGAATCGCAAGCAACCCCTTTTCCTTTGTAAATATGCATCTCAATTTCTTTCCACTTATCTACTGGGCTTCCCATAAACTGATAGTCAAAATAACCATTGAAATCGACATCAAAATCTTTAGTTGTAATTTGAACTTTACTTCCGCTGTCAAGCTCCCATACTTTCATAGTCTCATCCCTCACTAATTATAGACTCTCTGCACGATAATACTATTATCGCACAGAGAGGGTGTGTTATAAATTACTAATTCTATTACTCAATGTTACCTAATCGAATTTTGCCAGTCAGAAGATCTTGTCGGATTGATTCAATAGCACGCAGCACATCCTGTTTGTTGTTCTTGACAGGCTCCAGTGTGTCTGCCACATATTTGAAATAGTCGCCGACGTGATAGCCGTTATGAGTAGAAACGAAAGTCCCGTCAATGTCAATTGCCGACTCCCCTTTGCGCATCGGCAACCAGACGCCATTGGCTGCGGAGTTGATATCGATACCGTGCGTTGAAAAAATATTTTGAGCCTTTTGTATGTTTGGATTGTTGTTTACCGTTTTTGCAATAATATGATGCGCCGCCCATTTATCCACTCCAGGAATGGCAGGAGCGGAAATATTGGCTGCCTCCAGCTCCTTGGCCAAAATATTTCCGGATGTAACCGACGTAAGACGCGAAGTGTATTCTGAAATATTTTTGGCGATATAGTCCGCAGCCGTTAAGCAGGCGGCATTATGAGTCAGAATTTTAAGATTAGTGACATAGTAGGTGTGGAAGTCTTGAACAGCAAAGTTATAGACGACATTGTGTTCTTTCACATTTTCAATATTTTCTACGAATACTTTGCTGCCGTCATAAGTTTCGAACTGATCCCCTACAGTCAGATCTTTGGCTAATACCCACCCTTTGTCAAGTATCCAGAATGGGTGCTCTGATGTTGTCGTGATAATTTCTCCGCCGACCGTGATTTTCCAGGATTCATCGATATCCTTCTGGAACACTTGTTCAACAGACTTATACGCTGTAACTGCTGTGACTGGATCTTTGGAAAGTACGAGATCTCTGACTTTGATGTTCTCTATGGATACTTCACCGTCTGGCGTCGTTACTTTCGTACCAGCAGTAAAACAGTTAATACACCCTGATAAGTAATGAAGTCTTCGTATAAGCTTAGTCCCCGCTATTCCATCCCCATAGAAAGGAATAGCAGATATTGCCGAAATGCTAGCGTTGACTTCATCTCCTTTCATCAGATATACAACCGCATTGCCCGCATCAAATACAGGTACAAACATACCTGCAATAGATGAAAGATTCAAAACATTATCGAGCACCGACTTATTCGGATCGTAGACAAACAGTTCTGCGCCTTTCCAGAACCGCTCAAGCCCATTCAGACCGTAAATGGATCCTGACCAACCGACATATTGTGTTTCTTGAGGGGTTGAAGATGTTTTGTTCCAGATATATTTGTAGAAATAATTGCGGCATTCAAGGCACTTATCTTTGTTGCTTGCCGTCACGTTCACCAAACCAGATTTTTTTTGCATTTTAATCGGTGGAGCTGGAATGAGTCCCGTTAATGTTGTCGCCTGATTAATAACGGTAACTTTTTGGACCGATGCATGCTGAGAATAATGGTCGGTTGGCTTGATTTTGACGCTATACTTGCCATTCTTAGCGTAGTAATACTCTAGGTCACCATTGTAAACATTGTAAACTGGAATAGCCCTGGAAACATTTTTGTTTACTTTCCCATTCCATACAAATGAATGTTTACATGGAGATACCTTGACATAATCAGGTGCACCGTAAGGAGTACAACTGCCGGCTCGGAAGCCCAATGTCTCCTCATATATGACATAGTTTTGCTGGTCGATGACTTGGACAAGGGTTCCATTATGGTCACTAGAGTAGCCCCAAGTAATAGTCGCATAGTCCGAGAGATCCGTTTTAGATGGATCAATAAAGCTTTGAAGCGCTTGTGATGAGATGCCCGCAGAAGCGTAACTTACGGTAGCCTGCTTATGCGATAATTCATAGCCTAGGCCAAGTGTTGTTGCTTCATCTGTTGCAGATAATAAGTTGCTAGCATAGTCTTCGTTATAAGCTACCTTTGCATAGTATGTTCCCGCAGTGATATCAAAAGAATCTACGTTATCAGGGGTGAAAATGCCAATCACATTGCTACTGCTGTCCAATAAAGTAATCGTATTTACCGTTACGTTCAGATGGACGGATGTAGGTTCTGTAACAACAACTTTGTAATAATCGGTATCAAATCGAGAAGAAAGATCTTGCGAATAAATTTGTTCCCATGTAGCAGGAATTGCAAGTGAAGGGGTTGAATCAAAGTCGTCTTCGACCGTGAAACGGGCAAGGACAGTACCAGTGCTACTATAAGGTCTTACCTTGATGTAATATGTTGTATTAGCAGATAGCCAAAGCTCCACTTTTGAGAAATAGCCCCCGAAAGGATTCTCAGGTACGTCATCGTTACTAGCAATGAGAGTTGTTAAAGCTTGGTTAGAATAGATTTCGATTATCGTATCGTTATTAGCACCCGTTCCTTGGTAAGGGGATGTATAGAAACGATAGTTTCCTGCTCCTACTGTAGAAGGAGTTGTAAATTTAAAGTATGAAATTTGACCGGCAACGTTGGTCATTTCATAATTCACTTTATTTGTCATATTCGTGAACTCGATGGACGTGTTCGCCGTGACAGTCAGACTGGCATGAACGGCACGACCCCCGTATCCCGCTACTTTAATGTAATATGAAACGCCAGCCGTTAAATTAAGTTTTAGTTCCGAGAAAGTTGTTCCGTTACTGTCATCGTTATGACCAATCTGAGTCAATAATGCTGCATCCGAATAAGCGTATAGTAGTGTATCGTTCGTACCCGAAGAAGCAGATCCACCATAGTAGCCTGTAGCGATATTGTAGCTTCCGGACGTACTCGGAGTAAATTTGTACAGCTTGTACAAGTTAGCAACGGCGTCCACGTTTACTGAGCTATTTAGGTTAATTACGATTGGTTCCGGCGGGGCAATGATGGCATTTATTCTTGCATGAACAGCAGTCGAAGAGAAACCTTTCAGTTTTACATAATAAGTTGTGCTCGCAGCAAGATTTACTTTAATTGTAGAGAAATTGGTTCCGTTAGAATCGTCGTTTGAAGCTAGTAGAGACGTGAGCCCTGCATCGGAATATATCTCGAGAACGGTATCGTTATTTGCTCCAGTACCGCCAAAAGGTCCTGTATATATCTGATACATATTTGCAACACTCGGTGTAAATGTATATACCTGACTTAAACCTGATGCCAAATCGACATCAATTGGGGTGTTCAAGGTTAAAGTCGGTATTGTTACCGCTTGTGTCGCTTTGCTATACGTGGAATAAGCACTCGTTCCAATAGCGTTAGTTGCTGCGACACCTAGCGAATAAGTTGTGTTCGCCGTCAAACCAGTAAACGTATACGATGTAAGACTTGTGGTCGTAACATTGGTTCCGTTCAGTCTCAAAGCATAAGAAGTCGCGCCCGATACGGCATTCCAAGTTAACGTGATGCTTGACGTCGTAGAAGTCGCAGCGAGACCTGTCGGAGCCACTGGTGCTCCCGGCATCGTGGTTGAAGCATTTATTGTGGAAATCGCGCTTACACCACTTGTATTTACTGCAGCGACCCCTAATGTATATGAAGTTCCTTGCGCGAGTCCGCTGAATGTGTAGCTCGTCGTACTAACAGATGTGATGTTAGATCCGTTCAAGTACACTCGATAAGAAGTAGCTCCGCTCACTCCGTTCCAAGTCAAGGTAATCGCATTAGTGTTTGGGGTAACGGATAAGCCGGCAGGTGCTCCCGGTGCATTTGGAAGTGTTTCACGACTTGTTGTTGAATAGATGCTGGTTCCTCTCGAATTGACTGCTGCTACCCCAACTGTATAAGTAGCGCCGCTCGTAAGATTATTAAACGTATACGATGTACTGGTCGTACTGCCCTGAGGACTTCCGTTTAGACTTACAGTGTAAGAAGTCGCTCCCGATGATGCGGACCAAAACAGGGTAATGCTATTATTCGTAGCTGAGGTGGATAGACCTGTAGGCGCCGAAGGTGCCGGCCTAGGATCGACGTATACGTAGAATAAGTCTGCAGGATTAGTCGTGTCGTAGTAGTATTTGATTTGATAAGTTCCGGTAACGGCAGAGGACGAAGAAGTCCAAGTATAACTTACCGGTACATTGGCTGATACATTTGATAAAACCGTTCCGGTTATTTTGGTACCGCTCGGATCAAACACACCAATTGTAACTGATGGTTTTGAACTCGAGAGTTTCAGCGAGACGGTAGCTGAATCACCGGGATATATATGTTGGTTGTTTCCAACCACATCGTACGCTTGAATACCTGTCTCATCTGATAAATTTGGGAGTTGTTTTTTGAATTCGGAGATAGCCCGATTCATTTGATCAATTAACTTAGTAAAATCTGCGCTTTTATCATAGAAGAACGATTGCTGAGAGGCTGTGTAACTCCCTACATTGTCTTTAGAAATGTCTTGAATCTGTGCAGGCATACTATGCAGCTCTGTGCTGATCTTGATAAAATCATTCTTTTTGTTTTCAATTATCTTTGCTAAATCCAAGTTGTTATTCGCATTGGCCTGATCACTTAAAAATGTTAGCATATTAAAGGCCTGCAGAATGGATTCATCTGCTTTTAAAATATCGAAGCCTTCTGAGTTACTTGGAGGAGTGGGACTTGGCTCAGGTTCCTGTGGCGTCGTTGGTTCATTGGGGACACTATCTTCAAGAGGTGGGATCGGACTGTTGCTAATTCCCAATGCCCTGGCCAAGTTAATCATGCCGTGTCCGTACTCGTGTTGATCACCTAGAGGCGTAGCTGTGTTAAATAACGCGTCTTTAACCTGTACACTATTCCATTTTTTATTGGCAGACAATAAGGCAGCCACAGCCCCCGTTACGTGAGGAACTGCCATAGAGGTGCCTGACATTACACCATATGTACCATCATTTAACGTACTTACGATTTCCGACCCCGGTGCTACTAAATCAACTTCATTACCGGTACTCGAAAATCCCGCAAGTTGATTCGATTTTGTCACAGCCCCTACTGAGATCGCTTCGGAGAAGAGTGCAGGGTACAATTCTGTCTCTTCTCCCTTTCCTGAGTTTCCGGCAGCAGCGACGATAATAATACCTGCTTGATCGGCAGCTTGAATTGCATTTTTCAATGCTTGACTGAATTGGGCACCGCCGAAGCTCATCGAAATGACATTCATCTTGTTCTCGATTGCCCACTCGATGCCTTGGATAACTTGACTGTAGCTACCGGATCCCGATTCGTTAAGAACCTTAACGGAGTAGATCTCGACTTTATCGGCAACCCCCACGACACCTTCTTTATTCTGAATAGCAGCAATCGTTCCTGCTACATGAGTTCCGTGACCATTATCGTCCGAATAGCTGGAGATTCCATCAACAAAAGATACGCCTCCAGTAATTTTTAAATCGGGATGTACCGAAATTCCCGTATCAAGTACAGCTACTTTAACTCCTTTTCCACTCGCTTTATTTTTGGTTAAATCTGCACCCACCGCATGAATACCCCACGGAATCGTTTCCGCATTCTTCTTAACTTTCTTGGCGAAATCATGATTTTTTTCAGCACCATCTCTTGATTGAATATTGACGATGGAATCAGATTCGACGAACGCAACATCCGCGTCTTTTTGCAAGTCTTGGACTTCCGCAGACGTCAAACTCATGGATAATGTATTTGTTCTCTTCCCTTTTTTCACTTTTTTGCCTACAGATTTTTTCTTTGCAACAAACTTTTCTGGGTTCGATGAGTTCTTTAAACGTAAGCGTCAAATCCAGCCCACCTTCAACGTCCAAACCATTCATGAGAAAATGAAGGCAACCCAATGAAGGAGGTTGCCACATGACCACGAGAGAACAACGTCGTCAAGCATGG